>JAGOSV010000139.1 GCA_018062105.1 Sterolibacterium sp.
ATCGCCCGCTATGCCGGTTATTACCTCAACCTGCTGGACGATGCCCTGAACCATCCCGAACGCAAACTCTCCGCCCTGCGCCTCATCCCCCCCGACGAACGCCGTCAGCTGCTGGCCTGGGCTGGCGCCCCCGCCACCCCACACATCCACACCATCCCCGCCAGCCTGCCCGCGCAGATCGAACACATCACCCGCCAGCAAGCCGCAGCCATCGCCCTGCGCCATGACGGGCACAGCCTGAGTTACGGCGAACTCGACGCCCGCGCCAACCGGCTGGCGCGGCAGCTGGTCGCGCGTGGCGTGCAGCCGGATGATGCCGTCGTGCTCTGTCTCGAACGCGGCTTTGCCATGATCGAGAGCATCCTGGCCGTCCTCAAGGCCGGTGCCTGCTATGTGCCCGTCGAACCCGGGCTGCCCGCCGAACGGCTGCGCTACCTCATCAACGACAGCGGCGCGCGCTGCCTGATCAGCCATGCCGCCAGCAGCGAACGGCTGCGCCAGCTGGAAGGCATCGAACCGGCCAGCCTCCTCTGCCTCACCCAGGAAGCCGACGCCATCGCCCGCCGCAGTGCCCAGCCCCTGCACCTGCCAATACACGCAGACCGCCGCGCCTACATCATCTACACCTCTGGCTCCACCGGGCTGCCCAAAGGCTGCGAACTGACCCACGCCAATGTCCTGCGTCTGTTCAAAGCCTGCGAAGCCCACTTCAACTTTGCCCCGCAGGATGCGCCGCAAGTCTGGAGTTTCTTCCACTCCTACGCCTTCGACTTCTCCATCTGGGAAATATTCGGCGCGCTGCTCTACGGCGGGCGCGTCGTGATCGTCCCCAGCGACACCGCCCGTTCGCCCAGCGACTTTGCCGAACTGCTGGCCGCCGAAGGCGTGACCCTGCTCAGCCAGACCCCCTCCGCCTTCCTGCGTCTGCTCGACCACGCCCGCGCCGAAGCAGATGCCCAGCCAGAAAGCACAGAAACGGCAGAAATTGCAGAGGCCGCATCCACGGCAATCGCCCCCTGGGCGCAGCCCCTGCAAAACATCGTGTTTGGCGGCGAAGCCCTGGAATACGCCAGCCTGCGGCCCTGGTATCGCCTCGGTCGCGACAGCCTCAACCCGGCCACCCGGCTGATCAACATGTACGGCATCACCGAAACCACGGTGCATGTCACTTGGCGTGAAGTCAGCCGGGCCGAGGTTAGCCCGGATGTCAGTTTGAATGACCGCCCTGAAATGGCCGGCCACAGCCGCAGCAACATCGGTCGCCCCCTCGATGACCTGACCGCCTACATCCTTGACACCCACCTCGAACCCCAGCCGGTCGGCGTGGCGGGCGAGCTGTATATCGGCGGCGCCGGGCTGGCACGCGGCTACCTGAACCGCCCGGAACTGACCGCCGAACGCTTCATCACGCATACGTTCACCCCAGCTGCCCCCCCACAGCGGCTCTACCGCACCGGAGACCTGGCGCGCTGGACGCCCAGGGGCGAGATCGACTACCTGGGGCGGCTCGACCATCAAGTCAAGATCCACGGTTACCGTATCGAACTGGGCGAAATCGAAACCCGGCTGGCCAGCCACCCGGATATCACCGCTGCGCTGGTGCTGGCCGTAGCCGACAAACGCACCCTGCAACCGCGCCTGGTGGCCTGGTATTGCGCGGGCAGCACCGGCAGCAGCACCGCGATAAACACCAGCCAGCTACGCGCCTGGCTGGGGCAAACCCTGCCGGAGTACATGATCCCGCACAGCTTTGTTCAACTGGACGCGCTGCCGCTGACGGCCAATGGCAAGATCGACCGCGCCCGTCTGCAAACTGACCTGTCCGCACGTCCCCAACTCGACGTGCCGTATGTCGCCCCCACCACCCCGGCAGAAATCCGCCTGGCGCAGGTGTGGCGCGAAGTGCTGGGCGTCGACCAGATCGGCCTGCAAGACAACTTCTTCGATCTGGGCGGCGATTCCTTCAGCGCTTACCGGCTCATGGCGCGGCTGTCCGACGAACTGGAACGCGACCTGCCGCTGGAAGCCATCTTCCGCACCCAGACCATCGCCGCCATGCTTGGCGAACTGGAACGCACGGTGGCAGGTGAGACAGGCGGGGGGGCGGCCGCAGCTGCGCTGGATGCGCCGGGAGCCTCAGCGCACGTCTTGGCACACCAGTCCAGTCTGGTCATGATCCAGGCAGGCCAGCCGGGGCTGCCGCCGTTCTTCTGCGCCCATCCGGCGGGTGGCGATGTGCTCGGCTTTCAGGCACTGGCGCAGGCACTGGGCGCGGATCGGCCGTTCTACGGCATCCAGTCGGCCGGTCGTTTGCTGGGCGAAGCCCGGCAGCCCACGCTGGAGATGATGTGCGCGGACTATCTGCTGGAAATCCGCCAGCTACAGCCGCACGGCCCGTATCTGCTGGGCGGCCATTCGATGGGCGGCAAAGTGGCTTATGAGCTGGCACGGCAGATCGAAGCCGCCGGGGAGCGCGTCGGCGTGCTGGCAATCTTCGATGCCGACATCGTGAACAAGAATACCTCGATGATCGATGCGCTGATGCTGCTGTCGGAAACCTTCCGCCTGAACATCGCGCGCGCCACCCTGGCCG
Organism: Sterolibacterium sp.; assembly: GCA_018062105.1. Lineage (GTDB taxonomy): Bacteria > Pseudomonadota > Gammaproteobacteria > Burkholderiales > Rhodocyclaceae > Sterolibacterium. The sequence continues at coordinate 2,594 of JAGOSV010000139.1, forward strand.
CGCTGCCGCAAGACAAAATGATGGATTACCTGCTGACCGCCGGCAAGAAACGCTTCGCGCGGGTGCTGGAAATCGCCTACGACATGGACTTGCTGCCGCGTGGCTTTCGCACGCGTGACGCCGAAATGTTCCTGCAGCGGATCGCAACCAACATCGCCGTCTCGGATGCCTATGTGGCGCCCCCGATCCACACCCCGGTGACGCTCTTTCTGGCCACCGATCACACGGAAAACAGCTACCTCATCGACGTCGCCGCCTGGCAAAAAGTGGCACTGGGCGGGGTCAGGGTGCATGCCGTGGCAGGGAACCACCTGAACCTGGTGCAGAAGCCGTTTGTGGCCGCGGTGGCGGAAGTGCTGCGGGGGGTGATGGTGGAGGGTGATGGTGGGATGATCGGGTGAAACATTGAACGGGCAACAAACGCTAGAAATTTACGTCATCTCCGCGCAGGCGGGGATCCATGGTGCCGCAGAGGCACACGCTATTGCTGGATTCCCGCCTGCGCGGGAATGACGGCGGTTGTTCGCAAGGTATGCGCCATGCTGCTGGATAGGATGCGTATTTGCGCTTGT
>JAGOSV010000140.1 GCA_018062105.1 Sterolibacterium sp.
TGCCGCTGGGTGCCACCTGCCATGTCCAGGTGCCCGGCGGTCATCCCGTCGAAGCCGAAGTCGTCGGTTTCTCGGGCGAAAAGCTCTTCATGATGCCCAGCGAGGATGTCCAGGGACTCTCACCCGGTGCCCTGGTCGCGCCACAGGAAACCACCCTCATCATTCCCACCCCGGGGGCGCACCGCCCACCGATGCGCCGCCAGATCGACCGTGCCAAACATGTCCCGGTGGGAGATGCCCTGCTCGGCCGCGTCCTCGACAGCAGTGGCCGGCCGCTCGATGGTCTGGGGCCGCTCGGCCATCACCAGACCCGCTCACTGCAAAGCCGGCCAACCAATCCGCTGTCCCGCGCCCCCATCAGCCACAGCCTCGATGTCGGCATACGCGCCATCAACGCCCTGCTGACCGTCGGCAATGGCCAGCGGCTGGGACTGTTTGCCGGCTCGGGCGTTGGCAAGAGCGTGCTGCTGGGAATGATGGCGCGCTACACCGAAGCCGAAGTGATCGTCGTCGGCCTGATCGGCGAACGCGGCCGCGAAGTCAAGGAGTTCATCGAACAGATCCTCGGCGAAGAAGGCATGCGCCGCTCGGTGGTCGTCGCCGCCCCGGCCGACACCAGCCCGCTGATGCGCCTGCAAGGCACCTACTATGCCACCACCATCGCCGAAGAATTTCGCGACCAGGGACGCAAGGTGCTGCTGATCATGGACTCCCTGACGCGCTTTGCCATGGCCCAGCGTGAAATCGCCCTGGCCATCGGCGAACCACCCGTCACCCGGGGCTACCCGCCTTCGGTCTTTGCCCGCCTGCCGGCCCTGGTCGAACGCGCCGGCAACGGCCCGGAGGGCGGCGGCTCGATCACCGCTTTCTATACCGTGCTGGCCGAAGGCGACGACCAGCAGGATCCCATTGCCGATTCGGCGCGCGCCATCCTCGACGGCCATTTCGTCCTGTCCCGCCACCTGGCCGATGCCGGCCACTATCCGGCCATCGACATCGAACAATCCATCTCGCGTGCCATGACCAGCCTGGTGGATGCGGAACATCTCGAACAGATCCGCCACTTCAAGCAGCTCTACTCGCGTTTCCAGCGTTCGCGCGACCTGATTGCCGTCGGTGCTTACGCCGCTGGCGCCGACCCGGTGCTTGACCAGGCCATCCGCCTGCAACCATTGATGGAACATTTCCTGCAACAACGTCTCGATGAATGCGCCGACTATCCCGGCAGCCTGGCCGCCCTCGGCCAGCTCTTCACCCCGGCCGCCTGACTGCGCTAAGATGAAACGGTTGCGCAGAGTTCCGGCGCAACCCATCACGCCCAACCACCTGCGCGTCCATCATGGCCAAACATTTCCCTCTGCAGACCCTGCTCGACCTCTCACAGATGCGCATGGACGAAGCCGCCCGTCGCCTGGGTGAGCTGCTGGCCAGTGAACAGGAAGCCGACAAGCGGCTGGAACTGCTGCAACAATACCGCGAGGAATACCGCAACCGTTTCGTCACCAACCTGAACAACGGCGTCCGCCCCAACACCCTCGACAACTATCGCGCTTTTCTCGGGCGACTGGATGATGCCATCGAACAGGCGCGCCTCATGGCCATCCATTCGCGCCAGCGCACGGCACAAGGGCAGCAGGAATGGCTGGCCAAACGTGGCCGCGTCCGCGCCTACGACACCCTGGCACAGCGGCACCAAAAAAATGAGCTGAAGCTCGAACTGCGTAAAGAACAAAAACAGAGCGACGAACACGCCACACGCAAATTTCTCAATACCCGCGAAGACAAAGACGAAGGCGAAGGCTAAGGCTAAGGCGAATCCTGACAAAATTCCCAGCCCCGCACCTCCGGCAAAAAACACCTGACAAAACTGGCACAAAGTTTGCAGCATGACGGACAACCGACAGCCTCCGGCTGCCTCATGCAAAGGAAATCATCATGCCGGCCTCCACCCCGCTCCTTCTTTCGTCCCTGTCAGGCCTGCCCTCTGGCTCTGCAACCACAAAAGCACCGCTATCCCTGTCTGCCAGCAACAATGACGGAGGCGGCTCTGTCCAGAGCAGCTTCTCCAGCATCCTGAAACAGCAAAACGAACAGCATGGGCAGACTTCCAGCTCCAGCTCCAGCTCCAGCACTAACACTAGCCCCAGCACTAGCACCAACGCCAATGCAGAAACGCATCCCTCCCGTCCTGCCGGAGCGGCCGCGGCTAAAACAGACACACCCTCGCCCCCCGCAACAACCACCAGCCCTCCACCACCCGCTGAAACCGCTCTGATCGCCCGTCCCTACATCGAATTCCAGGCTAGCGGCAGCAGCAATGGCGCTGATGCCAACAGCGACAAGGATGGTCATGATCTCCTCCTGGAACACGGCAATGACCCCGCACTGGCCGCATTCCTGTCCTTCTTCCTGCCGGTCCCCCATGGCTCGGCCAGCCCTCGGGCAACATCGGACGAGCTGACAGAACACCACGGACGCGACGGCGACCCGGCTCAGGATGGAACATCCTCCTCCGCCTTACTAAGCGCCCTGGATGCCAGCGAAGCACGTCTGGCGCGCAGTGGCAAAACGGCAGATTTTTCCGCTGCCGACGCACTTTCTGCCGCCGACGGCAATGGGCGCACCACCGGGCTATCACCAGCAGAGCGCTTTGCCGCAGAGCACAAGGGCAACAGCGATAGCGACTTCAACCGCTTGTTGGATGCCGCCCAGAATGCCGGCACGCTTTCCACAACAGTGGCCACCGCCTTGCGCCCTGACCCCGCATCCTCCGCTCCGCCTGCCGCCCGGATCGACGCGCCTCTAGGCAGCGAGCGCTGGAACCAGAGTGTGGGCGACAAACTGGTCTGGATGTCCAGCAAGAATGAACAGCGTGTCGAGCTCATTCTCAATCCTCCGGCACTTGGCCGGGTGGATGTCACACTGAAGATTCATGGAGACCAGACCACGGCCAGCTTCATGTCGGCCAATCCACAGGTTCGCGAAGCACTGGAAAATGCCCTGCCGCGCCTGCGCGAAATGTTTGCCGATGCCGGTCTGAGCCTGGGACAGGCCAATGTCGGTGCAGACAGCGGCAGCCATGCCGCCCATCAGCCCTTCGATCAAC
>JAGOSV010000141.1 GCA_018062105.1 Sterolibacterium sp.
CCTTCCCGCTGCTGCTGCAAGGCGAAATGGCCAAGGGCGCGTTGCTGGCGCAGTTTCGTCAGCAGGGCAATGCCGTCCTGGTGGCTTCCCAGAGTTTTTGGGAAGGGGTGGATGTGCGTGGCGAGGCACTGTCGCTGGTGGTCATCGACAAGCTGCCCTTTGCGCCGCCCGACGATCCGGTGCTGGCCGCGCGCATCGAGCAGCTGCGCCGGATGGGCAAGAATCCCTTCATCGATTACCAGTTGCCGCGCACTGTCATCAACATGAAGCAGGGGGCGGGGCGGCTGATTCGTGATGAGCATGATCGTGGGGTGCTGATGATCTGCGATCCGCGACTGGTGGGCAAGCCTTATGGCCGCCGTATCTGGCAGTCATTGCCACCGATGCGGCGCAGCCGTGAGGTGGCCGAGGTGGCGGCATTTTTTGCCGAGGGCAATGCGGGAGATGCTGCATGACGGCGACTTTCGTTCCCGGTCAGGATTGTCAGGATCTGGCCGAGCGGCTGAATCTCGATTGTCATTGTGTTTCGCTCGATCGCGCGGCCTTGCGCCGCGAATTGATGGCCGCGCCGGAGGGCGCATTGCTGGCGGCGATGATCGAGTCGGATCGGCCGCATCTGTTCTCTGGTTCGGCGGTGTATGTCAGCGAGCGCAATCTGCGGCGCATGGCCGGGCTGATTGCTGCCATCGAACGTGTCGTGGCCTTGCCGGCCTATGCCGCCCATGTGTTGTCTTATGCACCACCGGATAGCCAGCCCCTGCTGGCCGGGCCACGGGCACGCGGGGTTTTTCTGGGCTACGACTTTCATCTGCCGGTGCAGCCGGGCCAGTTTCCCCGGCTCATCGAGATCAATACCAATGCCGGCGGCGGGCTGCTCAACGCCCTGCTGGCACGGGCGCAACATGCCAGCTGTGATTGTCTGGGGTTGCACCTGCCGGGGCAGTTGCAGCAGGTCGCCCCAGAACAATTGTTCATGGAGATGTTCGAGGCAGAATGGGCGCTGGAGCGTCCCGGCCAGCCTTTGCGCGTCATCGCCCTGGTCGATGAAACGCCGGAGCAGCAATTTCTGTATCCAGAATTTTTGTTGTTCCGTCAGCTCTTCGAACATCGCGCCGCACCAGGGCTGCGGGCGTTGATCTGTGCGCCAGAAGCCCTGGCGCGGCGCGATGGCGGGCTGTGGTGCGGCGAGGAGCGCATCGACCTGGTGTATAACCGGCTGACGGATTTCTCGCTGGCAGCACCCTCGCTGGCCGCGCTCAAGACTGCCTGGCAGGCCGGCGAGGTGGTGGTGACGCCGCATCCACGGGCGCATGCCCTGTATGCCGATAAGCGCAATCTGGTGGCTTTGTGTGATGATGCCCGGTTGCAGCAGTGGGGTGTACCGGCAGCCACGCGCGCCTGGCTGCGGGCCGGTATTCCGCCAACGCGCCTGGTGGTGGCGACAGCGGCAGCGGAGCTCTGGGCGCAGCGGCGGCAATGGTTTTTCAAGCCGGCCTCGGGGTATGGTTCGAAGGCGGCTTATCGGGGCGACAAGCTGACACGCCGGGTGTTCGAGGAGATCATCGACGGATTGTCACAAACGCCGTATATCGTGCAGCAGTTGGCGCCGCCTTCATCGCGCCAGATAGCGCATCATGGGGCGGAGGGTGGCATGCAGCAGCTCAAGCTGGATCTGCGCCATTATGTTTATGATGGTCGGGTGCAGCTGGTGGCCGCACGGTTGTGGCAGGGACAGACGACCAATTTCCGCACGCCGGGGGGTGGCTTTGCTCCGGTCATGGCGGTGCCTTGCCCGGCGGATGGATCGCTGGGTGAGGATGATCCTGGAATGGAAATGGGCTCATGAATGTATTTGGATTCGCCGGGTATTCGAATTCCGGCAAGACGACACTGATCGAGATGCTGATACCGCGTTTCGTCGCGCGCGGGCTGAAGGTTTCGCTCATCAAGCATGCTCATCATGGCTTCGATCTCGACCGCCCGGGCAAGGATTCTTATCGTCATCGCGAGGCGGGTGCGAGCGAGGTTTTTCTGGTGTCGAGCAAACGCTGGGTATTGATGCACGAGTCGCGTGATGGCGTGGAACCGACCCTGGAGGAGCAGTTGGCCCTCATGGCACCTTGTGATCTGGTACTGGTCGAAGGGTTCAAATACACGGCCATTCCCAAGATCGAAGTGTATCGGCCGGCCAATGGCAAGCCGCTGCTCTATCCGGACAATCAAAACATCATCGCGGTGGCTAGTGATGCGCCGCTGGCATGTGCCTTGCCGGTGCTCGATCTCAATGACATCGAGGCAGTGGCGTGTTTCATTCTCGACAAGGTAGGTCTGACATGAGCCTGAAAATTCTTTATTTCGCCAGTCTGCGTGAGGCGCTGGCCTGTAGCGGCGAGAGTCTTGCTCTGCCGCCACAGGTTTGTAGCGTGGCGGATTTGCGGGCACATCTGGCACAGCGCGGGGGCGCCTGGACACGGCTGGTGGAATCGAAAAGCCTGCGTGTGGCGGTGAATCAGCAGATGGCGGCAGATGATGCACCGCTGGCCGGGGGTGATGAGGTGGCGTTTTTTCCACCGGTGACAGGAGGCTGAAATGTCAGTCAGCGTACAGCAGGAGGCGTTCGACGTGGCGGCGGAGATGGCTGCACTGACGGCCGGAGACCACCGGGTCGGCGCACTGGCCAGCTTTGTCGGGTTGGTGCGTGACTTGAACGAAGGCGAGGCAGTGCACCGCATGACGCTGGAACATTATCCCGGCATGACCGAACGTGCGCTCGAGGATATCGTGACCGAGGCCGGGCGACGCTGGTCGTTGCTGAAGGTGCGCGTCATCCATCGTTACGGCCCACTCGCTCCGGGCGATGCCATCGTGCTGGTGCTGGTGGCCGGGGCGCATCGCGGTGAAACATTTGCCGCCTGTGAGTTCATCATGGATTATCTCAAGACGCAGGCGCCATTCTGGAAAAAGGAAGTCGGCTTGGCCGGGGCGGATCAGGCGCGTTGGGTCGATGCCCGTGAAACGGACGAGCAGGCCGCAGCTCGTTGGGTTACGTCATCGCGTGGTGGCGCATGATTTTGTGCGGAATTCACAGAATCTAGGGAACCG
>JAGOSV010000142.1 GCA_018062105.1 Sterolibacterium sp.
GTTTCCTGGATGATCCGGCACCTCCGCGCTTGTTGGCGATTCATTCTCCGGTCTGGCGATACGCTCGACTGCCTGCCGGCAAACGGTGAGGATTTGTTCGGAAAAAACGTAGCTTCTCAAAAACTGGTGGTGCGGCTCATGCGGCGCGTTGGCGCATGAGGTCGGCGAGGGGCGGCACGTTGCCGGCGGTGGTAAGGCGGTCGGTGAGATAGGCCCAGAAGGAGACACCGAGCTTTCGGCAGGTCTTCTTTAGACTGGCGAAGGTGTCGCGGCACTGGCGACCGAGGTCGCTGCGGGTACCGCCGCTGATTTTGCGCACCTTGACGTAGTCCCGGATGTCGGTCTCGCTGGCGTTGGTGTGCAGCGGCATGTCCGGTCGCACCAGCACCCGGAGCAGGTCGCCTTTGTGCTGTCGGATACGCCGGAGCAGACGGTCCAGCGTCGCCCAGCCGGTGCGCTGGCCGAACAGGGATTCGAATCGCGCGCTCAGCGCCGCCGCTTCCTCCGGCGCCGGCGCCGCCCGGTAGGCCTTGAGATCGGCGTAGTAGGCCCAGATTTCCCCGCGCAGGCGTTCTTGTTCGCCGCGCTGGGCCGCGTTGGACGGAATCAGCTTGTGCACCAATCGCTCGGTATGCACCCAGCACAGGCCGTGCTCCAGGAGATCGAACTGCCCGGCGCCATCGCTGACGATGGCCAGCATCGGATGGATGTCCTTGGCCACGAGGCCGCCCAACAAGCCGGCCTCGGTGGCGATGCGGCGGTGGCGCTCATCGCAGATGCCGAGGTGGTTGAGATACGCCGCCCAATCGTCACCGGCAAACGGGTTCGCCTGCAGCCGCTCGACCAGCACCGCCTTCAACCCCTGCTTCTGCAGGTGGCGCAGGGCGATGTCGTTCAGCGCATAGGACGGCTGGCCGTCATGCAGGTGGGTCAGGAAGCCGATACGGCTCTTGTTGTCGGCGCTGCCGAACCAGGCGAAGGTTGGGCCGCTGACGACGGTGACGTAGCCATTCTTGCCTTGGTGACGCGCGCCGGAATCGTCGACCGTGATCGCCGAACTGACCGCCAGGCCAGCCTTGAGCAGGCTGGACTTCTCGGCCGAGAAGGACTCCTGACCCGACGCCAGCAGCGCGTCGATCTGGCCGACGGAGAGGTCGAGGCCCCATTCGAGCAGTTGCTCGTGCAGCTTCGGCTGCGTGACGTGGCAGTGGTGGTGCTGATACAGAATGAAGGCACGCAGGCCCGGACCGAAATGCAGTCCGCAAAATTCCGGCGGGCAACCGGCCGTCAGTACTCGGCCGTCGGGGGTCGCCCACCGTTCGAGCAGGAAGCGGGTGTTGTGCGGGCCGATGCGCAGGTCCTGCACCGTGAAGGCGCGGTGGCCCAGAAAGCGCGATCCTTCCGGGACGTCGTTGGCCGCCATCGTGCGTTCTTCATGAATGTCGAGGCGGGCGGTCTTCGCCGGCTGGCCAGTATTGCGGCGTTTACCACGTCCTCCACTGCCGGTCTGGTCGTCCTTGTCCTTGTCCGTCTCCTTGTCCATCCGGCTCGGCTTCATCACCGGCCGACCCTTCTGACCCTTGAGCACGGCAATTTCGTCTCGCAACTCCCGAATGGTTTCGGCCTGCTGCAACACTCGTTCCTTCAGTTCGGCGTTCTCGGCACCAAGCTGGTCGAGACGCCTGGCCAGCGACCGCAACCACAGCAACCCTTCCTCCGGCAGCGGCGCGGGCAACTCAAATGGGAACCTGATTAGCAACGATCGTCAGCTGGGCGCATCTGGTGAGCCCGGCTGGGCTTATCCTGAACTCTGTCACCACAGGGAGGTCAGGGCCATGGCAATGAATCGAATTCAGTTTCAACCCGGTTTGTCGATGCCAGAGTTTGCTAAGCGCTTCGGAACCGAGTCGCAGTGCGCAGCAGCGCTGGAGGCGGCGCGGTGGCCGAACGGGTTTTCCTGTCCGCGCTGCGGTGGAGCGGGACACTGTGTTCTGCGCGGGGGTTCCTGCAAGGTTTTCCAGTGCAACGCCTGTCGGCATCAAACGTCGCTGATCGCCGGGACGGTGTTTCAAGGCACCAAGCTGCCGCTGACCGTGTGGTTCCTGGCGATCTACCTCATCAGCCAGGCCAAGACGGGTCTGTCGGCGCTGGCGCTGAAGCGACATCTGGGCGTGAGCTACCCCACCGCCTGGCTCATCCACCACAAGCTGATGCGGGCAATGGAACAGCGAGAAGAGCGCTATGTGCTCGAAGGTCAGGTGCAGGTCGACGACGCCTACCTGGGAGGCGAGCGTACCGGCGGCAAGGTCGGGCGCGGTTCGGAGAACAAGGTGCCCTTCGTTGCAGCCGTCTCGTTCAGTGAGGAGGGCCACCCCTTGCGTGCCAAACTCACGCTCGTTCCCGGTTTCACCCTGACGGCAATTGCCCAGTGGGCCAAGAGCAACCTCGCTCCGGGATCGACGGTGCTGTCGGATGGTCTGGCTTGCTTCAACGCCGTCATCGACGCAGGCTGCGTTCATCAGCCGACCGTTGTCGCCGGGCGAAAGCCCAAGGACCTGCCAGAGTTCAAGTGGGTCAACACGGTCTTGGGTAATCTCAAGACCAGCCTTTCGGGCTGTTATCACGCGCTTGCCTTCCGAAAGTATGGTGCTCAGTACCTCGCGGCTTTCGCCTACCGATTCAACCGCCGATTCGATCTCAGGACCTTGAACGCGCGGCTCCTGCTCGCCGCCGTAGCCTGCTCGCCGCTGCCCCAGCGCTCGATTCGGGCGGCTGACGTTCATTGCTAATCAGGTCTCCCAATGTAGTGGTCAAGTGAGCTTCCCCCGAAATTTCGTCTGCCAAGGGTGACTTAAGATTGAGGTCACTTTTGGAAGGCAAGAAATGAAGATACCGAAGCAGGCATACACGACCGAGTTCAAGGAACTGGCGGTCAAGCGCGTCAAGGAAGGGCAAAGTGTTGGTACAGTTTGCAGGGAACTCG
>JAGOSV010000143.1 GCA_018062105.1 Sterolibacterium sp.
GGCCATATCCGTCGGCCTGCTGAGCTGGATGCCCGCCTGCACGGACATGACGGTAGCGGCGAGGTTCAAGCTGGCACACGCCCCAACTGCAACGCAGCATTTCAGTTTCATAAAAGCTTCGGGCCTGCGGATTTTTGACTGAGCGCAGGCGGACATGAGCCGACCAGGACAAGAGGAATACTTGGGCAAGAGAAGCTAGGTCGATGAAATTCCGAGATGCTGCCTCGGAATTCGTGCCCGGAACCAATTCGCCAGATAACGTCTGGTGAATCCGGGAGAGAGGCAATTTCGCAGACGCTGTCTGCGAAATGTGCTCGGGTAACCCGGCCAGGCAGAACAAGCGCATTTGCTGCAAGCTTTGCCGGCTGAAGCCCGGACCAAACCGGTTGCCAAGATCGAAACCAAGATCGAAAGCAAGGCGGTTGGTCATGCCTGCACCTCGGCCACCAGCGCTTCGGTCATCACACCTTCATTCATATCCCACCCCGGACTTGCCCGTCGCAGGTCATGCGCTGAATTCTTCGCGCAGCTGTCGTTTCAGTACCTTGCCGACGACATTACGTGGCAGAGGGTGGTCGTGGATGTGGACGTGAGCGGGAACCTTGTAGGGGGCAAGGTGGGCGGCAACGTGATGGCGCACATCGTCGGCATCGAGCCGTGCGCCGTTCTTCAGGTGAAGGGCGACGGCCAGGGCTTCGCCATAGGTGTCATCAGGCACGCCAAAAGCTGCCGCCTCGGCGATAGCGGGATGTTGCAGCAGCACCGATTCAACCTCGGCGCTGGCTATTTTTTCGCCACCACGATTGACGATGTCCTTGATGCGGTCGACGACATAGAGAAAACCGGCCGCGTCGAAATAGCCGATGTCCCCCGTGCGAAACCAGCCATCGACCAATACCTCGCGTGTGGCGGCTTCCTTGTTCCAGTAGCCTCGCATGAGCGTCACGCTGCGCAGCCAGATTTCACCGCGCTGCTGCCCGCCGTGTGGCAAGTTCTGGCCGTGATCGTCGAGGATGCGAACCTCGAACAAGGGTGAAGTCGGGCCATTGCTGCGCGGCCAGTGGGCAAAGGCTTCGCCGGTGGCGGCGTTGGAGGGGCCGTTGGTTTCAGTCAGCCCGTAGCCGATGCCGGCGATGGCGCGTGGCTTCTTTTCGTGGACTAGCTCGATCAGCCGCTCGGGAATGCCGGCACCACCAAAGCCAATCCAGCCGAGGCTGGCGGTATCAGCAGCATCGAAGCGTTCATCGCCCAGCAGTTGCAACATCATCGCCGGCGCGGTGGCCAGCTGGGTGACGCGCTCCTTGGCAATGAGTTCGAGCACTGCGCCGACTTCCCATTTATACATGACGACGATACGCCGACCGGTACGCAGCGCCGAGAGAAACTGGGCGTGCAAGCCGCTTGAATGAAACAGTGGTACAGCCATCAAGGTAGTCATCTCAAAGCCGGCGGCCATCATCGCACCGAAGCGTTCGGGCGAGGTCATGACGAACAGCGCCCCGAAATATTCCATGTTGACGATACCTTGCACCATTGCCCGGTGTGTCGACACCACGCCTTTGGGATGGCTGGAGGTTCCCGAGGTGTACAGGATCATCGCTAGATCCTCCGGGGCGAGGGGCTCGGAGACGGCGGCAGCAGAGGGCGAAGACGGCAGCAGCGCCGCCGCATCCAGCACGTCTAGGTAGTGCGCAACCCCTGGCCATCTGGCAGTTTCTGCCGCGTCGACGACGATAGCCGGCAGGTTCAGGCTCGCCAGGTCGGTGATGACATGTGTCAGGCGCGGCAGATCGCAAAACAGCAGCTTCGGGCTGCTGTCCTGCAAGCCGTACACCAGCTCCTCACGCTGCCCCCAGCTGTTGAGCGGCACAGCCACGGCACCACTGAGGATGATGGCCGCATAGGCTGCCATCCATTCGGGACGGTTGCGCATGGCGATGGCAACACGTTCGCCGCGCTGAATACCGTAAGTCTGGCGCAGTGCCATGACCAGCCGGTCGACGTGACGGAAAAACTCGTCATACGTCCAGCGCATGTCCTGCCAGACGAGAAACTCTTTGGCACCGAAGCCACGCCCCTGTTCGATCAGTGCGGCGAGCGTGAGTGGTGCATTCTTGTAGAGGGGATAACGCTGGCCGGCGAGGTCGAGGCTGACCAGTTCGAAGGGAGCCCCAGGGGCGGTGAGTTGTGCGCTGACGGCCTGCAATTGTGTTTGCAATTGTGCCTGTAGTTGTTCGCTCATCGCGCCATCCGGAACAGGGAACATGGAAAGAGGCGTGTCACGCACGCCTCCCGCTCTATTCTTGCCATCCTTGCTGCGGCTCACAACACCTGATGTGCGCAAGCCGCAGCCGAAATTTACAACCCGACGATGCCCGCCACGCGGTCGCGATGGAAGGTGATGTCGCCCAGCGCAGCAACACAGACACGACCACGCTTGAGGTAGAGACCGACATCCAGCTCGTCGGTAACACCGATGCCGCCGTGCATCTGCACCGCCTCGCTGCTCACCAGCTCCAGCACTTCGCCCATCTTGGCCTTGGCCGCGCTGGCGTAAAACGGTAGAAAAGCCGGATTCTCATCGACGATGGACAACGCTGCCAGCACGGTACTGCGCGCCAGCTGCATCTGCACGAACATCTTGGCGGCACGGTGCTGCAGCGCCTGGAAGGAGCCGATCAGGACATCGAACTGCACGCGCTGCTTGAGATATTCGACGGTGGTATCGAACAGCCACTGGGCGATGCCGAGCATTTCGGCGCACAGTGCAACCCGGCCACGGTCGAGGATCTGGTCGAGCAGGTCAGCGCCTTCATCCAGTGTGCCGAGCACGGCTTCCGCGCCAACCTGAACATTGTCGAAAACAATGCGGGCGGCATTGCGCGTATCGACCATGGTCAGCGGATGACGGGTGATGCCGGCAGCCTTGGCATCGACGAGAAAGAGCGTCTGTCCTTTTCC
>JAGOSV010000144.1 GCA_018062105.1 Sterolibacterium sp.
CCACTGGTTATAGGCTGCGGCTTCGTGCGCTTTGCGCATGGCCCCTGCCCGGCCTCGGTTGCCGGCGTTGGGTTCCCTGTCGGCCGGGTCGTACTCGCTCGCGTCGAACTGGCCTACGGTGATGCCAATATCGCGCAGCACATTCAACGCGGCCAGCGGGTTGCCAAAGCGGCGTGGCTCTGTGCTACGGGCCTTCGACAACACGGCACCGGAACCGCTGCGGGTGACGATCTGGACGAGAAAGGCCCCGCCCTGTCCTTTCAAGGTCACGCCAGACACGCCGCCGGCGTTACTTGCAGCGCGTAGCTGCTCAATGGTCATGCTTTGCATGATCGGCTCCTTGTTAATTGCCACTAAAAACATGGTTCATTGTGTGTGTTTTCAAGGAAGTGTGCAGGCACGATTAAAGAAAAAGGGGCGTTGGCCCCTTTTGTCCGGTTGCCTGCTGCAAGGCGTTATGCCCGTTCGTACCAGCCCTTTGAGCGATTCACGATACGCACCACCAACAGCATGACGGGCACCTCTACCAACACCCCAACGACGGTTGCCAGCGCCGCGCCAGAGTGCAGGCCGAACAAGCTGATGGCGGCCGCCACGGCCAGCTCAAAGAAATTGCTGGCACCGATCAGGGCCGAGGGGCAAGCGATGTTGTGCTTCTCCCCTACCCGCTTGTTCAGCCAGTAGGCCAGACCGGAATTCAAGAACACTTGAATCAAGATCGGCACGGCCAGCATGGCGATCACCAGCGGCTGCCGGATGATGGCATCGCCCTGGAAGGCGAACAGCAGAACCAGCGTCAGCAGCAGCGCGGCCATCGACCACGGCCCGATTCTTCGCATGGCCCGGTCAAAGGCGGCCTGCCCTCGCTTGAGCAGATGACGCCGCCAAAGCTGCGCCAGGAACACCGGCACGACGATGTAGAGCACGACCGAAATCAGCAGCGTGTCCCAGGGCACCGTGATCGAGGACATGCCCAGGAGCAGGCCGACGATGGGCGCGAAGGCCACGATCATGATGGCGTCGTTCAAGGCCACTTGCGAGAGCGTGAAAAGCGGGTCGCCATTGGTAAGCCGGCTCCACACGAACACCATTGCCGTGCAGGGCGCGGCGGCGAGCAAGATCAGGCCCGCGATGTAGCTGTCCAGTTGATCGGCCGGCAGGAAGGGAGCGAACACCTGCCGGATGAACAGCCACCCCAGCAAGGCCATCGAGAACGGCTTGACGGCCCAATTCACGAACAGCGTGACGCCGATGCCGCGCCAATGCTCTTTGACCTGGTGCAGTGCCCCGAAGTCGATCTTGACCAGCATCGGAACGATCATCACCCAAATCAGCAGGCCGACCGGCAAGTTGACCTGGGCCACTTCCATGCGGCCGATGGCTTGGAACACGTCAGTCAGGCCCTGGCCAAGGGCGACGCCAGCGACGATGCACAGGGCCACCCACAGCGTCAGGTAACGCTCGAAGCCGCTCATGGGGGCCTGGCGCGGCTTGTCGGCGATGGCCTGCGCACCGGCACTCATTCCGCCGGCCCCGTCTTACCGATGTTCGACAGCTCGCGCTTGATGGCCGTCTGGTCAAGCATCTTGAGCGGCAGATTCACGAACAAGTGGACGCGGTTCATCATGTGCCGGAAGGTCTGATCGAACCCCCGGCGCTTCTGGTCGTCGGTGCCTTCCACTGCGGCCGGGTCTTCAAATCCCCAATGCGCCGAGATCGGTTGACCAGGCCACACCGGGCACATTTCACCGGCGGCGTTGTCGCAGACGGTGATGATGAAATCCATCTTCGGCGCGTCGGGCGTGGCGAACTCGCCCCAGCTTTTGCTACGCAAGTTCTCGGTCGGGTACTTGATCGACTGCACCTTTTCGATGGCAAAGGGATTGACCGTGCCGGCCGGGTGACTGCCGGCGCTGTAGGCTCGGAAACGGCCTTGCCCCATCGTGTTGATGAGGGCTTCGGCCATGATGCTGCGGGCTGAATTTCCGGTGCAGAGGATGAGGACGTTATAGGTTCTTTCGGTCATGTCGTTTGGCTTTCGGGTAGTGGTTGGGGAACAATGGCGATGGATGAAAGATCGGTGGCCCGGTCGATGACCCGGCCCGCCGCCTTCCGTTCGGAATAGCGGTCTGTCAGGGCTTCCCGGTGCGAACGCAGCAGCACCGTGAAGCGCACCAGTTCTTCCATCACATCGGCTATTCGGTCGTAGTACGGCGAGGGCTTCATGCGGCCCGCCGTGTCGAACTCTTGGAACGCCTTGGCGACATTCGATTGGTTCGGGATGGTGAACATCCGCATCCAGGGCGATGAATGGCAAAAGACTTGTCTAAGGCCGGCAGGGAATCAGGGTCGAGAAGATGGCGAAGACTCATGCCGACACCTTCCCGGCATCCGTAGCGCAAGACAGGTCGCACTCATGACCGCCGCAACAGTTTTCAGTGAGAAAGGCCACCAAGGCGGCGGCCGTGGAGAAATTCGCTTCGTAGATCACGAAACGGCCTTCCTGCCGTGACGCGACCATGCCCGCGTGCGCCAGCTCTTTCAGGTGAAAAGACAGCGAGGACGGCGGGATGCCGGCCGTCTCGCTGATCTTGCCAGCGGCCATGCCTGCGGGGCCGGCCTGAATGAGCAGCCGGAACACTGCGAGGCGCGATTCTTGGGCGAGGGCCGCTAAGGCGGCTACAGCATTTGACGTTTCCATATTTCAATAATAGTCGAAATTACAGGAAATGCCAAGTGTCGGAAAAGACAATTTGGGTGGTCAAAATTTGTGAGCTTCCCCCGAAATTTCGTCTTCCAAGAGAGGTGGTGTAACGCCCCGGTAAATTGGAAGGGGAAGCGAAGTTGAAGAAGATACAAAAAGATACAAGGCACCAAAAATCGTCGCTGATTTGAAACAACCGGAAGCATCATGTGGACGCGGTGGACGCGGACGCGGGCTCGATTCCT
>JAGOSV010000145.1 GCA_018062105.1 Sterolibacterium sp.
GTGCCGATCCATCGGGCGGCACCTCCATGCTCTTCCTGCTGGCCAACCGCAACAAACGCTCGCTGGCCGTCGACCTGCGCCAGCCTGAAGGGATCGCGCTGGTACATGCCCTGGTGAAAGAGGCGGACGCCCTCGTCGAAGGCTTCCGCCCCGGCGTGATGACCCGGCTGGGCATGGACTACACCACCCTCGCCGCGCTGAACCCGAAGCTGGTCTATGTCTCGATCACCGGTTACGGCCAGAGCGGGCCTTATGCGGCCAAGGGCGGGCACGACATCAACTACCAAAGCCTTGCCGGAATATTGGAACAAAGCGGCGCGGCAGAAGGTACGCCCGCCTCCGGTAATTTCCAGATTGCCGATCTGGCCGGCGGCACACTCTCTGCCGCACTCGGGCTGATGGCCGCCCTGTTCGACGCCCAGCGCAGCGGCCACGGACGGCATGTGGACGTTGCCATGACCGACTGCGCCCTGGCGCATCTCATCATGCCGCTCGCGGCAACTGAAAGCTACGGCGCGGGCCGCCCCCTGCCGCGTGGCGACGACTACACCAGCGGCCGCCTGCCCTGCTACGGCGTGTATGAAACCGCCGACGGGCGACACCTGGCACTGGGTGCCATCGAGCCGCATTTCTGGCAGAACTTCTGCACTGCCGCCGGCCACCCCGAACTGATCGCCCAGGGTTGGGCGATGGGCGAAGAAGGGCAACAGGCCAAACGCAACATCGCCACCGTGGTCCGCCGCCGCACGCTGGCCGAATGGCAAAGCCTGCTCGAAGACATCGACGGCTGTGCCACACCCGTGCTGCGTCTGGACGAAGTGCTTGCTCACCCCAACACCCAGGCACGCGGCATGATCGTCCAAAACCCTCACCCCGACGACCCCGGCCGCGCGTATCGTCAATACGCCTTTCCGGTCAAGATGAGCGACTACGCCTTCACCATCGACCGCCCACCGCCGCAGCTGGGCGAGCACAACGAGGAAGTGCTCACCAGACTGGGGCTGAATGAAAAAGAAATCACCCGGTTGCGTGTGAGAGGGGTGGTTTGATCGCAGCCTCTGCAAAGTCTCGCGCAGCCATTGCGCCGGATACAGACCATTGAGCTGAAGGGAAAGGCATCACACCGGCAGCGGTTAGAATCGGTACTTCCCTTCTGCAAGGCCATCTTCCATGAAAGCCATGATTCTTGCCGCCGGCCGGGGCGAACGCATGCGGCCGCTGACGGATCACACGCCCAAGCCGTTGCTGGCCGTTGGTGGCAAGCCGCTGATCGTCTGGCAGATCGAACGGCTGGCGGCGGCCGGCATCCGTGATCTCGTCATCAATCATGCCCATCTCGGGGCGCAGATCGAGGCGGCACTGGGGAATGGTGCACGCTGGGGGGTACGCATTACCTATTCTCCCGAACAGGAAGCACTGGAAACGGCCGGCGGCATTGCCCATGCGCTGCCATTGCTGGGTGATGCGCCCTTTCTCGTCGTCAGTGCCGACATCTACTGCCCCTGCGATTACCGCGCGCTGCTCGATGGCGTGCAGCTGACCGGGGAGGATCTGGCCTGTCTGTGGATGATCGCCAATCCCCCCTGGCATCCGGCCGGTGACTTTGCCCTGCGCGATGGCCGGCTGCATCTGGGCGGCGACGACAAGGCCAAGACGCGGCTGACCTACGCCAACTTCGGCCTGTTCCACCCGGCCATGTTCGCGGGCATCGCCCCGGGCAGCCGGCTGCCTTTGCGTCCGCTGCTCGATGTCCTGATTCCTGCCGGTCGCATCCGGGGCGCGGTATTCGATGCCGTGTGGGAAAATCTCGGCACCCCGGCGCAGCTCGCCGAACTGGATGCACGCTTGCGTGCCTGACAGAAATACTGACCAGGATGTCCGCCGCCCATGATGCCCCAGCCCTTTGCCGCCCGCCGTGCCGCCTTGCTCGACCACCTGCAGCAGCATGGTGGCGGGCTGGCCATCATCCCAACGGCCAATGAGCAGATACGCAATCGCGATGCTCACCACCCCTATCGTCCCGACAGTTATTTCCATTACCTGACGGGTTTTGACGAGCCCGAGGCGGTGCTGTTGCTGATCGCCCCCTGGGAGGGCGCAACAGCGCAAAGCATCCTGTTCTGCCGTGCCAAGGATGCCGACAAGGAAGTCTGGGATGGCTTTCGCCACGGGCCGGCGGCCGCATGTACCCGCTTCGGTTTCGATGCCGGCCATCCCATTGCCGAGTTTGACCAGCGGCTGGCCGAATTGCTGGGAGATCAGCCTGCGCTCTGGTATTCACTGGGGCATGATGCTGCCTGGGATGCCCGTATCACGCAGGCACTCAACACCGTGCGCGGCCAGGCACGCAGTGGCACACGCGCACCGGCACGGCTGCAGGATGTCCGCACGGTTCTGGATGAAATGCGCCTCATCAAGGATGGCAGCGAAATCGACCGGATGCGCCAGGCCGCCCGGATTTCTGCCGCGGCACACCGTCGCGCCATGCGCTTCACCCGAGGCGGCCTGTTCGAATACGAAATCGAAGCCGAACTGCTGCACGAATTCCGTCGCCACGGCTGCCAGGCACCGGCCTACACCAGCATCGTGGCCGGTGGAGCGCATGCCTGCACCCTGCATTACGTCGCCAACGACCAACCGCTGAAAGACGGCGAGCTGCTGCTGGTCGATGCCGGCGGCGAGTTCGACGGCTACGCCGCAGATATCACACGAACCTGGCCGGTGAATGGCCGCTTCAGCACCGCCCAGGCCGAGGTGTATCAACTGGTGCTCGATGCCCAGAGCGCCGCCATGGCAGCGATCCGGCCGGGGGCTACCTTTCTCGAGCCCCACACCGCCGCTGTCCGGGTGCTGGCGCAGGGCTTGCTCGATCTGCACCTGCTCCAAGGCTCACTCGACAGCGTGCTCGAAACGGAAGCCTACAAGCGCTTCTACATGCA
>JAGOSV010000017.1 GCA_018062105.1 Sterolibacterium sp.
GTGTCGTGGCATGCCACTGCAGCTGCACGCCATCCTGGCGCAGATGCTCACCAAACAGCACACGGCACATCAGGCTCTGGTCGGCAAAATCCCAATGGTGCGCATGCTGCTCGTTGGCCTGCCCTACACCAGAAAGAAACCGCCCGCCCTTCAAGGATAGCCCCTGCCCCGGCCAGCGCGACTGAACCCAGGCTTCCTCGACCTCGACCTGATCGTCATTCAGCACCAGGCCGGCATAGCCCCGAAAATGCTCATTGACCGGCGCCGACAACATCACCTCCGTCCCGCCCAGGCTGAAGCCACGACTGCTGCCCTCCAGCGGCGCGGCCAGAAAACCATATCCTGATGCTGTGGCCGTCTGTGGCCGCGAGACATACGCCCCTGCAACAACAGGCCAACCTGCGGTGACCCTGCTGCCGCTGCGCCCGCCATCACGGCGCTACCGGCATGCCCTTCCCCATGACTGTGGTCATCTCCGTCATGGTCATGTCCATCATGGCCATCATGGCCGACATGCTCATGGTCATCCTGCGCACGCCCCTCTGCCACGATGTCCGTTGTTACCACCAGCGGTACCATGCCTGCTGCTCCGGGCAATGCCTCTCGCGCCTCGAGCTGCTGCAGACGTGCCTCGTACTCCTGTTGCAAGGCCGCCAGCTTGCGGGCAAATTCGACACGCAAGGCTTCCGTCCCGGTGCCGGCGTGAGCAGTCGTCAAAGAACCGGGCAACAACGCCCATAGGGCGAGTGCTGCCCCAAGATCGATCCGTTTCATGAAATTTTCCTGAAAAAGTAGACACACAAATACACCGCGCCCGCCAACCGGCAGATGCACGGAGAACCTCCACCTTCACCTTCAGGAAAATTGCGGCGGTGCCTGGCTCAGATAGGCAAGGAAAGCTACCGGGCGCACAGGCGCATCGGGCAAGGCGCAGTCATGGATCGCAAATGCCGTGACCCGTGCAGGCGCAGCCGGCGTGGCGGGCAGCGCGCTGCCGCTTTGCGCGTAAGCCGCACACCAGACACAAGCCGCCTCCGGCAATCCGGCCTGCCCATCAGCGGCACTCAGATGCCCCAGGGTGTGCCACAACGCACCCCACTGCATCACCACCAGCAACAGCCACAGCACCAGCGCCCGCCACATGGCCGGCTTCATGCGCGACAGGGCGGCAGCTACCATCGCGGCGGCTGTCAAAGACCGGCCAGCAGACCTCACAGGATGCACACTACCGCACCGCCCTCTTGCCTGTGCCCATCTGGGTGCTGAGGACGATGCACACCAGCAGCGCCGCCTGCAAGAACAGCCGGGCCGTCAGGAACGAAGGGGAAATATCGGGGAAGCGCTGCGGATGCAGCCACATCTCGACATTGGCCGGCGTCACCGCCAGCGTCAGGAAAAACAGGCCCAAACCAGCCATCTTGCGTGTCCGGCGGGAAAGCAGCAGCAAGGCTCCGGCAATTTCCAGAACCCCGCTGACATACACCACGACCACGGCCCGTGGCCAGGACAACCACGGCGGAACAATGCTGACAAAAAAATCGGTGGCCAGAAAGTGCCCCAGACCACCAAAGAAAAACCAGCCGAAAACGATGCTCACCCCCAGCCGACGCCACGGCACCGCCCGCCCCGTCCGTTCTGCCGGTAGCACAGGCTGGGTTGGTTTGGTGTCGTTGTCGTGTCTGGTGGGGAGCATGAAGCGTACCTTGTGGAGTCGTTGCGCGAGCCGCGCACTGTTCAGGGGCGCCAGTAATTATTGGCGGCAGCAATGGTCTGAAAATTGATGGCGATGACCTGCGAAGCTGCTGTCAGACCAGCGGCATCCTCGGCATATTGCGGGCGTAGCTTCTGCAGCACGGAAACATCCGGCTGAGTATATTTAACGCCACGCCGGCTCAGGGTAATGGCCAGCTCGAAGCCTGCCTGGGGCGTGTCGGTAATCAGTGTCGGCAACCATGTATCGCTCATCATGCTTCCTTTCTTGCGTTGATCGTTTGCGAATGGATGAAGCCATCCTCCAGCCGTGCCAGGCAAGCTGCCCGCAACAGCAGCGTGCATTCTACCCGCGCAGCTTTACAGCCTCATTGCACAACAGGCAAACCACAGCAAACCACCGTACCGATGCTTCATGAACAGCCCATCCGACGATTCATATAGGGAACCGCTGATTAAATCAAATCCGTTCGGTCTGAGCCTGTCGAAGCCATTGTTTTTAAAGGTAGTGCCCTTCGACAGGCTCAGGGCGAACGGAATAAATCAGTGTTTCCATAGCATAACAACCGGTCAAGCTGGTAAAAAAACCATCCACTACCACGCTTTCTGCACGGCAACCATGGCGGCAACGGGTGAAAAAAATTTGCATTTAATCCGGATGAGCGCATGCAATCCGTTGTCAGACGCGTAAAAGCAGGGTTAGAATCGCCGCGCCCCTATCTTGTTGGGCGCAGTCGCGTTACTTCTGACTGTCAGACAGCGCATTCAAATCACACCAAAGGGAAAATCCATGAACAAGTCTGAACTCATCGAAGTTGCAGCAAAGGAAGCGGATATCAGCAAGGCAGCAGCCGGCAATGCACTGGATGCCATCCTGGCTGCGATCACCAAGGCTGTTGCCAAGGGTGACACGGTTACGTTGATCGGTTTTGGCACCTTCGGTTCTTCGAAGCGCGCCGCCCGCACCGGCCGTAACCCGCAGACCGGCAAGGAAATCAAGATCGCTGCCACCACCGTGCCGAAATTCAAGGCCGGTGCTGCCTTCAAGTCGGCCGTCGCTGGCAAGAAAAAAGCCGCAGCCAAGAAATAATCCTGCCCAGGATGCCGCGTGGCGGGCCACCGGCCACCACGCGCCCCACACGCGCTGCGGGCGGTCACCGGACCACCTTCAGCGCGTGTGTTTTTATCCGCCACCATCTGTCACCATTCGCCACCATTCGCCACCATTCGCCACCATTCGCCCAGCCCTTTGTATCGCAGCGCACCTCAGGCCACCTCTCAGACCACCCCAGGCCTTGAGCACACGATCCACAGGCTGATGACAAAATCCGGTCTGGATGAACAGCCATCCGCACGCTGCCGATGCCTGCCCCATCCCCATCCGTATCCTTGCTCCTTGCTTTCACTCCGGTAGGTTCGCATGTTCGATTATGTACAAAACAATCGCAGGGCCGTCCAGTTTTTTCTGGCGCTGATCATTCTGCCCTTTGCCTTTTTCGGCATCGAGTCCTTTGTCAATCAGTCCTCCGGCGACAACATCGTGGCCGAGGTTGGCTCGGCCCGGATCACGACCCAGGAATTGCAAACAGCCGTGCGCGAACGGCAAGACCAACTGCGCCAGCAGCTGGGCCGCGACTTTCCGGCGGCCATGCTGGACACCCCCGAGCTGCGGCGCGGAGTACTGGATACCCTGATCACCCAGCGCATGCTTTTGGAGTACGCCGCAAAAGCACACCTGATCGTCGGTGATGAGCAGATCGGCCACATCATCCGCAGCGCCCCGGAATTCCAGGACGAAGGCCAGTTCTCGCGTGCCCGTTACGACAGCTTTCTGGCCACTCAGGGCATGTCTCCCCAGCAATTCGAACATCAGCTGCGCCAGCGCATGTCCTGGCAGCAGATGCTCGGTAACATTCAGGAAAGCGTGCTGGGCACGGCACCTTCTGCCAATCTGTGGATCGCTGCCTTGCAGGAAACGCGTGAAGTCAGCGAAGCACGCCTGAAACCCGAGGATTTCATCGCCCAGGTCAAGCTGGCTCCGGATGCCGCAAAAAAATACTATGACGCCAACCTGAAATCCTTTGAGTCCCCGGCTCAGCTGCGTGCCGAATACCTGACCCTCAGCCCGCAAAACCTGGCCAGCCAGATCACTGTCAGCGATACCGAAATTGCCGACTGGTATCGCAGCCATGCCGACCGCTTCCGGCAAGGCGAAGAACGTCGGGCCAGCCATATCCTGATCCTGGCCGACAAAAGTGCCGATGCCGCCACCCTCAAGGCTGCCCAGGACAAGGCCGCCGGCCTGCTCGCCCAACTGCGCAAAAACCCGAAGGAATTTGACACACTTGCCCGCCAGTTTTCGCAAGACCCAGGCTCGGCCGCCAAAGGCGGCGACCTGGGCTGGTTTGCCCACGGCACGATGGTCAAGCCCTTTGAAGAAGCCGCCTTCACCCTCAAGACGGATGAGATCAGCGGTCTGGTTCGTTCCGACTTCGGCTTTCACATCCTCCACCTGACCGGCATCAAGCCCGGCCATGAGCGCCCGCTGGCCGAAGTGCGCAACGAGATCAGCGACGAAATCAAGCGCGAATCCGCCAACAAGAAATATGCCGAACAGGCCGAATCCTTTAGCAACATGGTCTATGAGCAGCCCGACAGCCTCAAGCCGGTAGTAGAAAAATTCCACCTGACCCTGCAAGAAAGTCCCTGGCTGGGCAAGACTGGCGGAGAAGGCCCACTGGGCAACGCCAAGCTGCTGTCGGCCCTGTTCAGCGATGATGCCATCAAGAACCAGCGCAATACCGAAGCCGTCGAGGTTGCGCCCAACACGCTGATCTCTGCCCGCGTCAAGGAATACAAGCCGGCCACCCAGCTGGCCTTCGACAGCGTCAAGGCCGCCATCGAACAACGTCTGGTGCGCGAGGAATCTACCCGTCTGGCCCAGAAGGAAGGCGAGAGCCGCCTTGGCCAGCTCCTCAAGGGCAGCGCCCTCGCCCTGAGCTGGGGCCCGTCCCATGCGGTGTCGCGTCTGGAAAAAACCGATCTGACGGCAGATGCCCTGCGAGCCATCTTCAAGGTGGACACAGGCAAGCTCCCGGGCTACGCCGGCGCCATCGCCAACGACGGCAGCTACGTCCTCTACCGGATCAACCAGGCCAAACCGGCGACCGCCACCGGCAATGACGAAAACATCAAGAAGCTGCGCGAAAACTATGCCCGCGCCATTGCCGAAGAAGAAATTGCCGCCTGGCTGGATGTCGTGCGCCAGAAATATCCCTCAACCATCCACCAGACCGTGCTGGACAGCAAGGACAAGCCCTGAGAATATTTCGCCAGCGACTCCTGCCTCCTGCACTGCGTTTTGGCAGCGGAATCGCTGGCGGCTTCCAGCTTTCAGCTTTCCTCCGGCTTCAGCGCCGGCCGCCGCTGTCTCGCAGGCATGGACATAGGACAGGCATCGCATCCACCTGCCCCGCTCAGGGCGAGCTCGATTCCACCCCTGCCCGAACCGCCCGTATCTCTTCCATCGCATCCAGATCCAGATGGGTTGATTCGCGGCAGAGCGTCAAAGCCACGAGCGTGAATACCCCCAGCAGCGATAGATAGATACCCACCGAGCCCGGGCCGTATCGCTGCGCCAGCCAGGCGGCAACAAACGGCGTCAACGCCGCCCCGAGGATGGACGACAGGTTGTAGGCGATGCCCGAACCGGTGTAGCGTGTCTGCGTCGGGAACAGCTCCGGCAATAAGGCCGACATGGGGCCGAAACTCAGGCCCATCAGCGACATGCCGATACACAGGAACACCAGCAGCCGGCCGGTATTGACCTGACTGCCCGTTCCCAGATGTTCCGGTGAAAGAAACTGGCCAAAGGCCAGGCCAAACAGCATGATGGCCAGAGTGACGGTGCGCAGGAAATTACGCCGCCCGTAACGGTCGGCAAGATAGCCGGAGAGTGGAATGAACGCCGCAAAAAACAACACGGAAATCAGCTGCAGCACCAGAAAATCACGATAGCCGATACCCAGGAAGCCCAGCTCGACCTTGCCGATGGCATAGGACAGCATCCAGGTGGTCATCACATAGAACACCCCGTAGGTGGTGACCATGATGAACATGCCAAGCAGGACTTCACGCAGGTTGTGCTGCAGAACATGCAGCAAGGGCAGACGCAGACGCTCTCCACGCTCGACCACCCGGGCAAACAGTGGTGTTTCCTGCAGCTTGACGCGCACATACAGCCCCAGCAGAACCATGCCAATCGACAGCAGGAAGGGCAGCCGCCAGCCCCACACCAGGAACATATCCTGATGGTTGGCACTGGTCGAGTCGTATTGAAAAAAGATGGTCAGTAGCAGGAAAAATCCATTGGCCAGGATGAAGCCAAAGGGTGCCCCCAGCTGCGGCCACATAGCGGCCTGGGCACGCTTGCCGTGTTCGGCATTTTCGGTTGCCAGCAGCGCGGCACCCGACCACTCGCCGCCCAGCCCCAACCCCTGACAAAAACGCAGCACCGCCAGCAACACCGGTGCCCACAGACCAATCTGCTGATAGGTGGGCAGTAAACCAATCAGGAAGGTGGCGATACCCATCAACAACAACGAGCCGATCAGGGTCGCCTTGCGCCCCAGCCGGTCGCCGTAATGACCGAACAGCACCGAACCGATCGGCCGCGCCACGAAGGCCACACCAAACGTCGCCATCGAGGCCAGTAGAGCTGCTCCGGCATCGCCGCTTGGAAAAAACAGCAGGGGAAACACCGATACGGCAGCCGTGGCGTAGATGTAGAAATCGAAAAATTCGATAGTCGTGCCGATGAGGCTGGCAATGATGATGCGCCTCCGGTTGATGCGCTCCAATGGTGTGCTCATGTCATCCCGTTCTGTGTGAGACCCGACCGGCCGGCCAGATCCAGTCTGCTATTATCCTGCAGCCATTGGGATCACGCACGGCCTCTCCTGCGCCATTCTTTCTGCCCCCGATCACCTCAATCACCATAATCGTCATGACCACACTGTCCCGCTTTTCCGGCAAAACCGCCATCATCACCGGTGCCGCCTCCGGTATCGGCCGTGCCACCGTCGTGCGCCTGGTCAGTGAAGGGGCGCACGTTCTGGGCATCGACCTGAACGTATCAGGACTGAGCGAAACACAGCAGCAGGCGCAAGCAACAGCCGCGCACGGCGGTCGTGCCGACAGCGCCGTCGCCTCGGTTGCCGATGAAGCCGCCATCCAGCGGACCTTCAACGAATTCGTGACCCATAGTGGCAAACTCGATGTGCTGATCAACATGGCCGGCTTCCTGCGCTCCTCGCACACCACCGACACCTCTTTATCCAGCTTCCTCGAAATCCTCCATGTCAATCTCGTCGGCACCTTCCTGTGCTGCCGCGAAGCCCTGCCGCATCTATTGAAAACCCACGGCAACATCGTTAATGCGGCATCAACCTCAGCCTACTACGGACATCCATACATGGCCGGCTACTCTGCCAGCAAGGGAGGCGTCGCCTCGATGACCCACGCATTGGCCTGGGAATATCTGAAACAGGGGGTGCGCATCAATGCCGTTGCCCCCGGTGGCATCATGACCCCCCTGGTGGAAGGCACCCCAGCGGGTTTTCCGGACAATGTAGACCTGTCACTGTTCGGCCACCTGACACCGATGACACGTTTTGGCACTCCCGAAAATGTCGCCGGCGTCATCGCCATGCTGGCCTCGGAAGACGGTGCCCACATGACTGGCGAAATCGTCCGCATCGACGGCGGTGTGCATAGCTGAGCGTAACCGCCCCCCCTGCCTGTCCTACACGACATGTTCTGACGCCAGCACACACGCTGCCGGAGCATCTGCCAGTTCGATCTGCAAGGTCACATGATGGATCGCAAAACGATGTTCGATCTCGTGTGCCAGTTGATGCAGGAAGGCATCTCCTGGATGTCCGGCCGGGCAGACCAGGTGCGCGGTCAGGGCATTCTCCGTGGTGCTCATGCCCCAGATGTGCAAATCATGTACTTCGCGCACCCCTGGCTGGGCGGCCAGGAAAACCCGCACCCCGGCTGCATCGATGCCTGCAGGCACCGCCTGCACCGCCATGCGCACGGATTCGCGCAGCAGGCCCCAGGTGCTCCAGGTGATGGCCACCACCAGCAGCAGCGTCACCAGCGGATCCAGCCACAGCCAGCCGGTCGCCATGACCAGCGCCCCGGCCACGACGACACCCAATGACACTGCGGCATCGGCCAGCATGTGCAGGTAGGCTCCCCGCACATTGAGATCATGCTGGCTGCCGGACATGAACAGCCAGGCCGTCAAGCCGTTGATGAACACGCCGCAGGCGGCCACGGCCATCACTGTCCCCCCGGCCACCGGCTGGGGAGTGGCCAGGCGCTGCCAGGCTTCCCAGGCCAGCCCGCCCGTGACCAGCAACAGCAACAGGGCATTGATCAGGGCGGCGAAGATCGACGAACCACGCAAGCCATAGGTATAACGCTCGCTGGGCCGCCGCTGCGCCAGCCAGCTCCCCACCCAGGCCAACACCAAACTCAGCACATCGCTCAGGTTATGGGTCGCATCGGCCACCAGGGCCAGCGAATGCGCCACCATGCCAAAACCATATTCGAGCGCGACGAACAACGTATTGAGCACGATGCCCAACAGAAATGCCCGGCCGTAATCATCACGACCATGAGCGTGAACATGGTCGTGCCCTCCGCTACCCATGTCTGCTCCTGGCCGCCTACGCTGCGTGCTGCTCGATATACGCCTTAATGGCGGCAGTCTGGGCCTCCATGACCGTAAAGCGCTGCGGCAAGGCCTCGATACCCTGCATGGCCAGCGGACGCTCCGGGTCTCGCGCCAAGGCTTCCTGAATGGTGTCGGCAAACTTGCAGGCCTGCGCGGTTTCCAGACAGACCAGCGGCACCCCCGGCTCGCGCTGCTCCAGCGCCACCTTGAGGCCATCGGCCGTATGGGTGTCGATCATGACACCAAAAACCTGATGCACTTCGCGGATCATCGCCAGCCGGTCGGCGTGGCTGCTGCTGCCTGAAACAAAGCCGAATGCCTGAATGCGGGCAAAATGTGGCGTTCCGGCCAGGTCGAAAGAACCGCCGGCATCCACCTTGCTCCAGAGTTCGCGAACTGCTGCCGCGTCCCGGCCAACCAGGTCAAAGATGAAACGTTCAAAGTTCGAGGCCTTGGAAATGTCCATCGACGGGCTGCTGGTGTGGAAGGTTTGAGCCGTCCCGCGCGGGCGATACGTGCCGGTACGGAAAAACTCGTCGAGCACGTCATTTTCGTTGGTGGCGAGGATCAGCTTGCGGATGGGCAGCCCCATCATGCGGGCGATGTGACCGGCGCAGATATTGCCGAAATTGCCTGATGGCACACTGAAGCTGACCTGCTCGTCATTGGATTTCGTTGCCGCAAAATAGCCCTTGAAGTAATACACGATCTGCGCAGCTACCCGCGCCCAGTTGATCGAATTGACTGTGCCAATCTTGTGCTTTTCCTTGAAGGCGTGATCATTGCTAACGGCTTTGACCATGTCCTGACAATCATCGAACACACCCTTGACGGCGATGTTGTGGATGTTGGCATCCTGCAAGGAAAACATCTGAGCCGTCTGGAAACGGCTCATCTTGCCGTGCGGCGAGAGCATGAATACGCGGATGCCACGCTTGCCGCGCATCGCATACTCAGCCGACGAGCCGGTGTCGCCCGAAGTTGCCCCCAGGATGTTGAGCTCGACACCCGTCTTGCCCAGTGTGTATTCAAAGAGATTGCCGAGCAGCTGCATGGCCATGTCCTTGAAGGCCAGTGTCGGGCCGTTGGACAGTTCAAGGAGATGCAGGCCAGGCTCCAGGGTACGCAGTGGCGTGATCTGCGCGGCATTGGCCATATCCTCACCCGGGCGCGTATGGCAATACACGGCCGATGTGTAGGTGCGATCCACCAGGTTTTTCAGATCCGCTGCGGGAATATCGGTGATGAATTTGCTCAGCACCTGATACGCCAGCTCGGCATAAGACAAAGAACGCCACGCCGCGAGCTCTGCCGGGGTGACCTGCGGATAGGACTCCGGCAGATAAAGGCCGCCATCCGGTGCCAGACCGGCGAGGAGAATATCCGTAAAGTTTTTGGCGGGTGAGTTGCCACGGGTGCTGAGGTAACGCATGGGTATCTTTCGTCAGGCAGGCGGTAATGAATTACTTGTCGAGCTCTTCCAGCCGCAGGCGGATCACTCCGCGCTTGACGACCGTGAGTGCCTCGATCTTGACGATGGCTGCCTCGATATTCTTCTCGCGCGTCTGGTGCGTCAGCATGATGATGTCGGTCTGCTGCTCACCTTCGCTCGGCTCACGCTGGATCATGGCCTCGATGGAAATGCCCTGATCGGCCAGGATGCGCGTGATGTCGGCCAGCACCCCGGGCTTGTCGGAGACAGCGAGGCGCAGATAGTAGCGGGTCTCGACCTCGGCCAGCGGCAGGATGGGGGTGTCCTGCACGGCATGTGGCTGAAAAGCGAGATGCGGCACACGATGCTCCGGGTCGGCCGTCTGCATGCGGGTGACATCGACGAGATCGGCAATCACTGCCGAGGCCGTCGGCTCAGCACCTGCACCCTTGCCGTAATAAAGTGTTGCCCCCACTGCATCGCCCTGCACCAGCACAGCGTTCATCGCCCCTTCAACATTGGCAATCAGCCTTTTGGCCGGAATCAGGGTCGGATGCACACGCAACTCGATGCCCTCATCCTTGCGTTTGGTGATCCCCAGCAGCTTGATGCGGTAGCCGAGCTGTTCGGCGTATTTGATGTCATCGGCCTCCAGCCGGCTGATGCCCTCGACATGCGCCTTGTCGAATTGCATCGGAATGCCAAAGGCAATCGCCGCCATGATGGTCAGCTTGTGTGCGGCATCCACACCTTCGATATCGAAGGTTGGATCCGCTTCGGCATAACCCAGACGTTGCGCGTCCCGGAGCACGTCGGCAAAGGGCAGCCCCTTGTCGCGCATTTCGGACAGGATGAAATTGGTGGTGCCATTGATGATGCCGGCAATCCACTGGATGCGGTTGGCAGTCAGCCCTTCCCGCAACGCCTTGATGATGGGGATCCCGCCTGCCACGGCGGCTTCGAAGCCGATCATGACGTTCTTTGCCCGGGCTGCCGCAAAAATCTCGTTGCCATGCTTGGCCAGCAGCGCCTTGTTGGCCGTCACGACATGCTTGCCGTTTTCGATGGCCTTCAGCACCAGCTCCCGGGCGATGCCGGTGCCGCCGATCAGTTCGATCACGACATCGACTTCCGGATCATTCACCACAGCAAACGCATCATCGGTCAGCCGTGCCTTGCCCTGGGTCACCTGGCTGGCCAGCTCAAGGTTCTTGTCGGCGACGACACTGATCTGGATCGGTCGTCCGGCACGTCGGGTGATTTCTTCCGCATTGCGCGTCAAAACCGTGTAGGTTCCGCCGCCAACCGTGCCAATGCCAAGCAGTCCTGCGTTGATGGGTTTCATAGATGATCAGTGATGGGTGATGAGGATGGGTAATGAATAAGGGATGAGTCAGGTTCCATGCCGCTTGCGGTAACCATCGAGGAAACGCGCCACACGATTGAGCGCCTCGGTCAGGTCATCGGTATTGGGCAGGAAGACGACGCGGAAATGATCCGGTGCCGGCCAGTTGAAACCACTGCCCTGCACCAGCAGCACACGCTCCTGCTCGAGCAGTTGCAGAATGAACTGCTGGTCGTCATTGATCGGGTAGACCTGCGGATCGAGGCGCGGGAACAGGTACATCGCCGCCTGTGGCTTGACACAGCTAACACCCGGCATGTCATTGAGCATGGACCAGGCCAGATCACGCTGACGACACAGACGGCCGGTCGGTGCAACCAGATCGTTGATGCTCTGATAGCCGCCCAATGCCGTCTGGATGCCGAACTGGGCCGGTACGTTGGCGCACAGCCGCATCGAGGACAACATATTGAGCCCTTCGATATAGTCCTGGGCATGACGCTTCTCGCCGGAGACAACCAGCCAGCCAGCACGGAAACCGGCAGCACGATAATTTTTCGACAGACCATTGAAGGTGACGCACAGCACGTCCTCGGCCAGTGAAGCAATCGAGGTATGCGTTACGCCGTCATAGAGCACCTTGTCGTAAATCTCGTCGGCATAGATGATGAGCTGATGCTGACGGGCAATCTCGACGATTTCCTTCAGCAGTTCGACCGGATACAGCGCCCCGGTCGGATTGTTTGGGTTGATGATGACGATGGCGCGGGTGCTGGAGGTGATCTTGCTGCGGATGTCGTCGAGATCGGGCAACCAGCCAGCCCCCTCATCGCACAGGTAATGACGCGCCTTGCCACCGGACAGGCTGACAGCCGCCGTCCACAACGGATAGTCAGGGGTCGGCACCAGCACCTCATCGCCGGAATCGAGCAGCGCATTCATCGCCATGACGATGAGCTCGGACACGCCGTTGCCGATGTAGATATCCTCAACCTGCACGCCGGCAATCTTTTTCTCCTGCGTGTAGTGCATGATGGCCTTGCGTGCGGCAAACAGCCCCTTGGAATCGCTGTAGCCCGAAGCCTCGGGCAGATTCACGATGACATCCTGGATGATCTCTTCCGGAGCAATGAAGCCGAACGGCGCCGGGTTACCGATATTCAGCTTGATGACACGATGGCCTTCTTCCTCCATCTGCCGTGCACGCGCCAGCACCGGCCCACGAATGTCGTAGCAGACATTGGCCAACTTGGCAGATTTCATCACGGGCTGCATCAAAAACCATCCTTCCTGACAGAAAACACCCCTGCCCAAATCCCAAGGCAAGAAGCACCACAAAACCGCCGCAAGCCAGCAACGGCAAAGGATATAATCTTACTCAAGCTGGCGTTTTGCCGCAAATGGGCAAATAGCTCAAATGGCTCAAATAAGGCTCCACCTTCCCCATCCCCATGAAACTGCACCGCGAACAGAACATTGGTCAGAACCTCATCACTGCCTGCGGTACAGATCACATCGACATCAACGGCCAGCGCCACAAAACCAGCCTGCTGGTTCTGCCACGGCAGCTGCATGAAGGATGGGGCAAAGCCGGATACCCGGCACTGACCCCCCAGGATTTCCACTGCATCATCGAGCTGGGCTGCGATCTCCTGCTGTTTGGCACGGGACGCCAGCAGCGCTTCCCGCCACCGGCACTGCTGCGCGACCTGATGGCTGCACGCATCGGTGTCGAGATCATGGATACCGCCGCAGCCTGTCGCACCTTCAACATTTTGGTAACAGAAGGCCGTAACGTCGCCGCTGCCCTGCTGATTGAATCATGAAACTCTTTTCCTCGCGACACCTCTCGGGCACCTCGCTGGTATTGCTCGTCGCTTGCCTGGCCGTGATCTGGTTCGGCACTCTCCACCAACGCAAATTGATCAACCCGGATGAAGGCCGCTATGCCGAAATCCCGCGCGAGATGGTGGCCAGCGGCGACTGGCTGACCCCCCGTCTCAACGGCATCAAGTATTTTGAAAAACCGGCCCTGCAATACTGGACCACCGCCGTCGCCTACGAAGTTTTCGGCGAACATGAAGGCTCGGCCCGGCTGTGGAGCGCCCTGTGCGGTTTTCTCGGCATCCTCGCCACGGCCTTCACCGCCCGTCGGCTATGGGGTTTCGATGCTGCCCTGGCCTCGGCCAGCGTCCTGGCCAGCAGCCTGCTGTGGGTCATGATCGGCCACGTCAATACCCTCGACATGGGGCTGAGCTTCTTCCTCTCCTCGGCCATTTTCTGCTTCATCCTGGCCCAGCACGACGAAACCGTCTCCCGGCCCGGGGCCACCCGCCGCTGGATGTTACTGGGCTGGCTGCTGCTGGCCCTGGCCATCCTCAGCAAGGGGCTGATCGGCATGGTGCTGCCGGCCGCCACCCTCGTTATCTACTCTCTCTGGCAACGCGACTTCAGCCTCTGGCGACGGCTGCACCTGCTGGCGGGTCTGGCCTTGCTGCTGGCCGTCACTGCCCCCTGGTTCATTGCCGTCTCACGAGCCAATCCGGAATTCGCCCACTTCTTTTTTATCCACGAACACTTCGAACGCTTCCTCACCAAGGTGCATGGCCGCTACGAGCCTCCCTGGTACTTCATCCCCATCCTCATCGCCGGCATGCTGCCCTGGCTGACCGGGCTGCTCACCGCCGCCCACAGCGGCCTGCAACAAGAGGCCGGACAACGCTTTCAGCCGCGCCGCTTCCTGCTGGTCTGGTGTCTCGTAGTCTTCGGCTTCTTTTCCACATCCGACTCCAAGCTGCCCTCCTACATCCTGCCACTATTTCCAGCACTGGCCCTGCTCATCGGCCTGCACCTGAGCGAACTCATCCAGCGCCGCCCCCAGGCACTGCTCTGGCATCTGCTGCCCGCGCTCATCATCGGCATCGCCGGTCTCTATTTCGCCCCGGAAGCCATGCGCCTGAGCAGCGAACGCTCGCCGGCCACCCTTTATGCCGACTACATCCCTTGGCTGCGTACCGCCAGCGCCACCCTGCTGGCTTGCACCCTCGTAGCCCTGCTCTTCCTGCGCGGCCATAAGTCCCGCCCCTGCCCACGGGCCAGCCTGCTCGCCCTGGCTGCTGGCGGTCTATTATGTTCACTGCTCATCCTGCTCGGCCACAACAGCCTGGCCCCTTCGAATTCCTCTGCCATCATCGCTGCCAAAATCCGTGACCAGGTGCCGCCGGACGTCCCCTTCTTCAGCGTCAACACTTATGACCAGGGATTACAGTTCTACCTCAAACGCACCACGACCATGGTGAGCTATCAGGATGAACTGGGCTTTGGCATCGCACAGGAACCGGAAAAATTCCTCAAGAACCTGGATGCCTTCAAACAGGCCTGGAACACCGCCCCGCAAGCCTGGGCGCTACTCAACCCCGACACCTGGCAGCAGCTCGAAAAAGAGCATTTCCCCATGCAGCTCGTCGCCCGCGATCCACGCCGCGTCATCATCCGAAAGCCATGAATCCTGTCGCCTTTGCCCTGATCCTCACCGGCGTACTGCTCAATGCCTGTGCCCAGTTGCTGCTCAAAGCCGGCACCAACGCCGTCGGCCACTTTGAATTCCACGCCAGCAACCTGCTTCCCGTCGGCCTGAAACTGGCCTTCCAGCCGTACATCATGGGCGGCATGGCCTGCTATGCCGTCAGCCTGGTGGTGTGGATCATGGCCCTGTCGCGCGTACCAGTCAGCATCGCCTATCCGATGCTGTCGATCGGCTACGTCCTCAATGCCTTCGTCGCCTGGCAGTGGTTTGGCGAGCCGCTGTCCGCACAAAAACTGCTCGGCATCGGCTTCATCGTGGCAGGCGTGTATGTCGTTGCCCGCTCATGAACCCGACGACATAGCGACGACATAGCGAAAGAAACAAAGCATGAAGCGCGAAGAATTCCTGCCATTCACCCGTCCCACGATCGACGAAGACACCATCGCCGATGTCGCAGCAGTGCTGCGTTCCGGCTGGCTGACCAGCGGCCCCCGGGTCAAAGCGTTCGAAGAAGCACTATCAACCTATTGCGCCGGCCGCCCGGTGCGGGCGTTCAGCTCGGGCACGGCAACCCTGGAAACCGCCCTGCGCCTGGCCGGCATCGGCCCGGGGGATGAAGTCATCACCAGCCCGCTGACCTGGGTAGCCACGGCCAACGTGATCCTTGCCGTCGGTGCCAGCCCCGTTTTCGTCGACATCGACCCACGCACCCGCAATATCGACCCCGAACGTATCGCCGCCGCCATCACCCCAAAAACCCGCGCCCTGATACCCGTCGACCTGGCCGGTCTACCCGTAGATCGCACACAATTGGCCGCTCTCGTCCGACAGCACAGCCTGCGTATTATCGAGGATGCCGCCCAGTCCTTCGGTGCCACATGGAACGGCCAGCCCATTGGCCAATCTTTCTTCGAAGATCGCGATTTCGTTTCCTTCAGCTTTCACGCCAACAAGAACCTCACCACCGGCGAAGGCGGCGCCCTGGTATTACCGGCAGACATCGACCCTGCCCTGTGCGAACGCCTGCGCCTGCAAGGCGTGCACCGTTTCCCGGACGGCGGCATGGATGTCGACGTCCCCGGTGGCAAGGCCAACCTGACGGACATCGCCGCCACCATCGGCCTGGGACAACTGAAGCGCCTCGCCGAATTCACCGCCCGGCGACGGCTACTGGCACGCCACTACTTCACCTGCCTCGACCGCGAATGGTGCTGCAAACGAGGCTGCGAGCTGCCCCCCGAAGACCACGACCAAAGCAACTGGCACATGTTCCAGATCCTGCTGCCTCGCGGCACCGACCGTGGCAGCTTCATTGCCGCCATGAAAGAGCACAACATCGGCATCGGCGTGCACTACCCGGCCCTGCACCTGTTCTCGCTCTACCGCCAACAAGGCTTCAAACCCGGCGACTTCCCACACGCCGAAGACGTCGGCACCCGCACCGTCACCCTGCCCCTCTTCCCGGCCATGAGCCTTGCCGACGTGGAATACGTCTGCCATGCGCTCAAGGCCGTGCTTGCCAATACCCGCTGAGCGCCCTCCCCCCGCAGCGCGCAGCGACAGCGCTTCCCCGAAACAGAGGGAACTCCCCCGGCTGCGCGCCGAGAACATCCCCACAATCACCGCACTACAACGGCAACACCCCGGCCTCAACCATCTGTCTTGCATCGCCCAGGGCGGCTTGTTCCAGCTGGCTGCGTTGCCTTGCCTGCGCCAGCAGGGTGTCACCTTCCATCAAACCGTGCGATTGACAGATCGGCAGCAGTTCATGAATGACCTGTTCACGCTGGGTCTGGAACTTCGTCAGCATGCGGATGGCTTTTTCGCGCTGGCCGGCAAGCCCGAGAAACATGGCACTTTCCAGCAGGTAATGCGCCATTTCCAGACTGTTGATGGCGGTATCGAAGCGGGTTCTTGAGACCACATTGGCATCCGCCAGATGCAGGAACGCCAGAATGAAGCCCCAGGGGCCGGGATCGTTGTGATGAAGGCGATTCTCTGCGCGCGCGGCCCAATCCTTCAACAGACGCATGGCCTGTGCTTCATGCGTGGCCCAGGCGCAGGCGGCCAGGGCACGCAACAGATAATCGGTACTCGCCTTGGATTGCACCGGCTTTTCGGTCGGAGTTCCTTGCAACAAGCGCAGGACTTCATCCGCCAGCCCGTCTGTTTCATCGCGGAGCCCGTCGTCTTTCCACAGTTCCCAGGCACAGTGATAAAGCAGTGCGGCCAGTTCGCGCTGACCATCACCGGCTTTGGGTTGCCTGCGCTTTTTGCGTAACGCGTTGCACCCGCTGGTAATTTTCCCTTGCCGTGCAAACACTCGCGATTGCCAGTCCAGACGCTTGAACTCGGCACTGCTTGACTCTTCAGCCGTCGGATAACGACAAAAACCATGCCGTTCGATCGCGCTGGCTGCGGCATCCGGCAGGTCCATGTCGATCAACAGATTGGCCAGACTCCCCCAGAAAACGGCAGCTTGCGGCGTATCACTGTGCAGGGGTTTCAAACCCCTGGCCAGATGGCACGCCATTTCGGCATAGCGGCCAAACCGTCGCGCAGCACTGGCGAGGGCATGACAAGCCTGCGGGCTATCCGGCTCGATCAGTTTCTGCTGCAGCACGGCCATACGCTCATGGTCGTGTTTTTCGGCCAGCCAAAGTAGCTGCGGCCCCAGATGCTGACGGGTAATGTCCCAGGTTTGCGGTGCATCAAAGATCGCGCAGGCTTGTGCAAATGCCTCGGCACAGGTTTCGTCACCCAGTTCGGGAGCCGACCTGTGAGGACGGGCATCATGCGCGAGCGTCCAGCTCAGGTGATTCCAGACCGCAGAGGGCGAGCCATCCAGATTCACCTCGCCACACAGGGACAGACTACGCGCATCACCTTCTGCCAGCGATGGACAAGTGGCCAGCCAGTGCGCCAGCTCGCCCTGTTTTTCCGGGAACTCCCGCCGCCATGTAGCCCAACTTCGGACGAAACTGCTCATCGCCGGTGCAGACAAATCGCCCCTGGCAACAACCACGGTGCGACAACCCTGCTGCAACAGATCGTCGGCCAGTCGGTGCATGGCCCCTTCCACGTTACAGGCGAGCAGCCAGACCCGCGCCGGCATGGGCTGCACACGGGGCAACTGAAAAGGCTGTCCAGCCTTGTCGTGCAAGCCATCAACGCGACCATGGGCCACGATGAACAGCTCTTCCAGTACCGGCAATTCCTTCGCCAAACCACTATGGCGGCATGGCTTGAGCTGTCCACTTCTGAACTCCGCCTGCAATTCGCGCAGAAAATCGTATTCCGCTTCCGGAAACAAATTGAGCAGGCCGGCTGACTGTATTGATGACAGGGATCGCGCAGACGGCAGAGGATCGCTCCAGGCCGCACGACGTACGATCAGGAATTGCTGGGCCAGCGGCTTGCCTGCCAGATGGAGCGTTTCCCAGGGCAGGCTCAGCCAATCCTCCGGCAGGGAAGACTCCAGCAGCAACAAGGGGCGCGATTGACCCGGCACACCGCATTGAGCAAGCTGCGGCAGGAATTCCTCAAGCCGCTGCACCTGCGGCGGCAGGGGCGGCAGGGGCAGTTGCAGATGCACCGACGGCGTCAGCAGATGCAGCGTGTTGCCGCATTCTCCGGAAACCGTATGGAGGGCAACGAAGTCCGCCCGGTTATCCATCATGGACGGGGATTCAGCTCCAGCCTCAGCGTCTGGCTGTCGGTAGCCGACAGCACCAATGCCGTGCTGCCCTCATCCCAGCTCAACAGCACCTTCTGACCCGGGGGCAGCGAATGGCTTTCTTCCACCAGTTCCCCACGCATGACCTGAACGGTAATGGCCTGCTGACCGATCGCGCTGACCTCCATGCGGCCATAGCGTTTAGCGTCGTAATCCTCCAGACGCAGGCGTGCCAGGTCTGGCCAGAGCAAATCCGGCACTTCGTCGCCGGATTCTGCCGACGTCGAATCGCGCATGGCCACGGCGACCTGCGGTTGCGGCCAAAGCTGCGCCAGTTGCCGCGCTGCACTATCCATCAGCTGACGCAGAAAACTGCCGCGCACACCCTGCGGTACAGTCGCCAGCGCACGCAAGGCCAGCCGCGCTGGTTCGCGCACGGCTTCGGCCGCCTCGAAATAGATGGACTGATAACGATGACGCGGGTCGTTCTTGCCACCCAGCGGGCTGCCGGTCACCACCTGCAAGCCTCCCAGAGTAGAACGCATCGCCACCCGCCCCGGCCAGGGTGCGATGTCGGTGGGGGCCTCCGTACTGACGAACTCCGCTGCCAGCGCACGAACCGCCTGCAGTGCGGCGGGAGGAAGTACCCCCACCACGCGGTTTGCCATGGGCAGATAAATCCGCACCGGGTTCCAAAGCTGCACCATCCCAGCTTCCGGATCAAATTGCGCTTCATCCTCCTGCAAAACGGCATCCCACCAGCTTGCATAATCCGTCTCACCAGCAACCAGCCAGCCGTGCCAGAGGGTTTCTTCTTCAGCCGGCGCATCCAGCAGGACATGAAGAGGTGACGTCAGTACCGCATCCAGAGCCTCGGGCTGCGGTGTCACAATCTGCGTCACCCGCACAATCTGCCCGGCTGCCGGAGTTTTTTCCGCAGCCAGCGGCAGCGCAGCCACCCGCTGACGGATCAACGCCTTCAAATGTGCTGGCATGGGCAGCGGCTCGGCTACGGCCTGCACTTCTGCTGCAGAAGAAGACTGCAAATCCTGATATCTCGCCCACTCGGGCGACTCGCGCACCGACGCTGCAATGGCCGCACTCGTCTGACCCCGTTCGACGGCCTGGATCAGACCCTCGGAAATACCAAGATGGCGTCGCTCGATCTCCTCGAGGGCGGGGTGTAAAAAAATGGATGGTTTCATTGGAGGCACTCCTGTTGTTCTGCCCAAGTCAACGCCTCCAGACAGAGAATTTTCAAAATACCGTGAATCACATGCACATTTTCCGGGAGAATCTCGACTCCCAGGGAGCGCACCCAGCGGCCCAGCAAGGTCCCATCAAAGCCCCGGTAATCCGGCTCGCGCCAGTTGAAGCCGAGCTGCTTCACCTTATAGGCATAAGACTTGATGCCATACTGCTGCGCGAGCGCACTCATCGGCACCGCCTGCTGCGCATCGGGGCAATAAGAATACGCCACCGACAGACGCACCCAGTCCTCGCTCCCCTCTAGCCAGCGTCCCGCAGAAGCCGCCACCGCATCATGCTGCAGGCCCGATTCACGCATGGCCTCATCGATCAGAGAAGACGAGGAAAGCAAGGACGCCCCCTGTTCGATGATGGAGGTTGCCTCGTCTTCCGCGCCATCACCACGATCCAGAAGATGCTCCGCCTGCTCGAAAGAGCCCCGTCGCGTCTGGGAATCCAGCTTGTCTTCCAGAAATCTCCGGTAGAAAAGAGACAATGCACCGGCATGGTGACACTGACTGGCCAGATCAAAACGAAGAACCTTCTCGCTGAAATACTCATGGACGTAATCTTCATGTTCACCGGGCAGGCTCGCCAGTATCCTGGGTTTGTTCGCCTTCAACACACCGGTGACGATCTCGTAGAGGCGCGTCCATTCCGCCTCGTTCAATTCACTGCGCCGTGCCCACAGATCGCACAGCTGCGCATCGAGTTGTTGATCAATTTTCATATTCAGTACCGTGACTTGAGCCAGTTGAGCAGCTCGATGCGATGCGGTTGAGCAATCATACCGATCGCTTTCTTCTGCAGCGATGCTGGATCAATGAGTTCATAGCGGTAATAGGCAAGACTGTGTGGCTTGTCCTTGACTTGATTTACCCAAGTCACTCGCTGCTTTTCATCCAGATCGAAGAATTCTGCCGAACCATGCTGATCACGGGTAGTGCAGGGCAATACCACCAAGCGTTCACCATGCCGTTTTATGGCCACAACCGGGCGCGATGGTTTGGGTAGCTTGCGGTTGCTGCCGAACATCAGTGCGCCTTGGGGACAAACGTAAACAAAGCCGTCGGCCACGCCGGCCTCTTTGACTGAATCGGGCAAATCGGGGGTCTTGTTGCCGGGTCTGAACATCGGCGGAGCTCCTTGTGAATACAGGGTTTCTGAATGAAAGAATTCTGCCAGAAAAAAGTTTTATGTTTTTTTTCAAAACTCGCTCGTCTGAGGTGTTGCATGGGTGAAGGCAACACATTCTGCTCACAACTCACAAGAAAGGAAGTCATCATGACCATCGAAAAAGCGATTGCCCTGGGCCTTACCGGCGAAAAACTCTCCCGCGAAATCACCGTGGACGAACTGGCGAACCAATCATTCAGCATCGAGCGCATTGCCCTGGCCTACCACGAACCCGCCCTATGGGAGCGCACCACCCTGAATGACCGTGCCCTGATCATGCTGGCCAGAGCAAACGAATGAACACCCACACCCAATTCACCGCACCCTGATTACGACGCCAATCCGCTACCGTGGCGACGGCCTTCCTCTGGCGGCGGCAAGAATGTCGCGGCATCCGGGTGACACTGGGCAAGGAAGACCATCATCTCGGTGGAGTCTTTCGAGAGATAGAAGCGAACCATCTTCTCGTTGAATTCCTGCACCTTCGCGGCGGGTACACTGATCGCGTCGATGCCGTGCGACATCAGTACCCCGTTCATCATGAAACGTGACGTGCGCTTATTCCCGTCGAAGAAGAACTGCTGCAAGGCCCCAAACAGAAAGAAGGCAATGGCTTGCTCAAACGGTTCGCACTCCTGCAAGGCAGCCACACCCTCGCGGAACACCCGGTTCAACTCGGGCGCACCAGGCAGGGTCCGCCGCGGTGTATAGCGACCACATTCACCCAGCCCCACATCCGGCGTGTAATTTGTCTCCTGGCCTTCACCACGGAACACTCCCCATTCCAGAGCTTCCTTGCGAGCAACAATACCGTTCAGCTCCGTGAATACTGGCTTGGAGAGTTCAAACTGACTGCCCTTGACCATCGCCAACAGACGCTTGGAGCTTTCGGCCAGATTCAGGATTTGCTCCTGATCGGAAATCCGCCTTCCGCCGATCGTCACGCCATCCAGCAGCGTTTTGACTTCCGGAAAAGTGAAGGGATTGCCCTCGAGCACTGAAGCGTCCCACACAAACTCCGGCAGCATCTTATGGAATCGGAAACAGACACGTTCCAACGAATGAGAAGGTACGGAAGTCGGTACTGCCGACCTGTCCCATCGGAATCCAAGCGCATCAAACAGAGTCACGTTGTCGCACCTCATCAGTCATTGAACACGGCCAAGTGTTTGCCGCCACCACACCGCTCAACCCCATTGCAATCGACGCAAAAGCATGTCGCGCAAACGCGGCAAACTCATCACCCAACCTCGCCTGATAACTTCAGCCGAAACTAGCCGCTCATTCGGATGAGAAGCGAAATACCGTTCCGTTCGCCAGCCTGTCACTGTACAGTGAAGTAACAAGGTTCAAAACACCGTTTTCCGATTTTATGATGACGCGACGCGCCTTGGTTCGTCGCTGTCTCGTCTCGTCACTGATTCATCATTGGCACCCACTTTGGCATCCACACGCTTTTACGGATTATCAAAATTCCATGGGTTTTTCAAAAAGCCATCCGCTTGTGGCGTTGAACGGATACCCCAGGAGGAAGAATGAACACCCACACCCAATTCACCGCGCCACAAATCCTGAACACCCAGCGGCTAAACCAGTTGCAGGAAGAATTGCGCTTTGCCCTGGGGCGCACCGATTCCGCCGAACTGCGTGAATGGGCGCAGGCGTCCGCCCAAAGAACAGCCACTCTGGCGATGCGACGCATCAGCGGGCTGGCCAGGTTTGTCTGGCAAGTGGGCCAAAGCGGCTGGAAAGAACTGGCCGATCTCATGCGGGCGATGAATGATGGCCAGGGCAGCCGCCATCTGGGCAACCGTACCGCAGCAGCCATTGATGGCTCGCTGGATTTCATGCGTCTGGCGGCCAATGTATTGAACCACCTCACCCGCGCCCTGATAGACCGGCCCGCCGAAACCGCACCCCAGGTTCTGGCGGCCTTTCTCGGCTTCTATGCCGGCTCCGGTGGGCTGGATGGTGATGGCGGCATCCCCGACCTCGATCTTCTTGCCGGCATCGACGCCCACCGCTCCATCCTGACCCACTCCATCCTGGCCGGCATCGTGGCCGAAAGCCTCCTGCTGGCCACAGTGGATCTGGCTGGCCGGATTCATGGCAAGCTACCGCACCACCGCGACCCGCTCTGGGATCAACTGGCCAAACACGCCAGCCCTGCCATGCACAACCTCATCACAGGCACCAGCAGCGGCATCGCCTATCACCTGCTCGTAGATGCCTGGATACAACCCGCCCCCTACCACGACCTGCCTTTCACCATGCCCATGGAATCACACCAGACCCTCATGGGGGCCAATGCCGCGGCCGAAGGATTACATGCAGGCAGACGGATGGGCGATGCCATCAAGGGCATGAAACCCTTCACCGTAGAGCATGAGCAGCCACCGAAAAACACCACGGGGCAGCAGATTGTCGAAGGCATCGGCGGGCTGTTTGATGATGCGCTGGAAAGTGCCCGCTCTGCAGCAGACTGGCTGAAGCGGCAATGGCGTGGCTGAAGCATGCCGCTGGATCATGTCGGGAAATTTCAAAATCCGCCCACGGCCGTCGTTGAACGGACAGAGTCTGTCGCAGACTGCCACTCACCTTCACCCACCTTCACTCACCTTCATACGGCTGATCGCGCATCGAACCCATACCAAAGACAGGAACCCAGCCCCATCCCGCCATCCCGCCATCCCGTCGAAACTGACGAATTCCTTTCATATCATCCGAAACGCACTGGAGCACATCATGGCCTCTGTAAATAAAGTCATCCTGGTTGGCAATCTCGGCAAAGACCCGGAAATCCGCTACACCCAGTCGGGCGAGCCCATCGCCACCCTCGCCGTCGCCACCCGTGACCAATGGAAAGACAAGGCCAGCGGCGAAAAAAAGGAATCAACCGAATGGCACCGGGTCAGCCTGTTCCGCAAACAGGCCGAAATCGCCGAGCAGTACATGAAAAAAGGCAGCCAGATCTACATCGAAGGCTCACTCAAAACCCGAAAATGGCAAGACCGCAATGGCCAGGAACGCAGCACCACTGAAATCGTGGCCAGCCATGTCACCCTCCTCGGCCGGCGACAGGACAACGCCGCTCCTGATGAGCCCATGCCTGCAGAACCCGCGCAATATGCAAACCCCGAGCCTTCCACTCACACAATCGATGAAGCCTCGGCTACTTCATGGCAGAACGACGAATATCCCCCGTTCTGAACCAGGATGGAGCGAACGCATCGCAGGCAACGCAACCCGCGCCAGCTTATGCAATACTCATGGCGATACTTATGGTTTTGTGTCAAACAACTACCAGGCGGATGCCTGCCCAAGGAATGCCCAAACCATGTCGATGACGCTAACCGAAGAACAGAACCACGCACTGGAAGCCATCCGTGCCTTCATGCTGGACGAAACCCGTGATGCCTTCATCCTGCGAGGCAGCGCAGGTACCGGCAAGACCACGCTGATTGCCCGCCTGGTCGATGCCCTCGAGGAAATGAACAAGACCTATGCTCTGCTGGCCCCCACTGGCCGGGCGGCGCGCATCTTGGGCAGCAAGATAAAAGGCAGAACCCCGGCAACCACAATCCACGCCTGCATTTATCTCCTGGATAAATTCATCGTCGTGGAAGAAGCATCAAGTGCCAATGATCCCGGCATAAGAATGATCTTTCCGTGCAGAAAAGATGAATCTCTACTCTCCCTGTTGATCGTCGATGAATCCTCCATGGTCGGCGACAAGGAAATCCAGGGGGATGTCATCCGCTTTGGCAGCGGCAGGCTGCTGCATGACCTGATCCAGTATGCCCGTTCGAACCGCCCCGGCCACAACGAGGCCCCGCTGATCAAACTATTATTCGTCGGCGACCCGGCGCAGCTCCCCCCCATTGGCGAAAACGACTCGCCTGCGCTGTCTGACGACTATCTGAGCAAGACCTACGGTCTGCAGGTAGACAGTTTTGACCTCACCACCGTCATGCGTCAGGCCAAAGGCAACCACATTCTTGACCGCGCCACCGAGCTGCGCGGCACCCTGCTGAAAAACTGCTTCAACACCTTTTCACTGCAACCCTACGGACAGGACATCGAAAAAGTCACCCCCAACCAGGCCATCAGCCAGATCGTACAAAACCTGAAAGACCAACGGCAGCCCAGTGTCGCCATTGTGCATTCCAACAAAGCGGCACTGGAATACAACCGCAGCATCCGCGACCATCTATGGGGGGATGCCAACCTGCCGATACAGATCGGCGATATCTTGCTGATCAATCGCAACAACCATGTCCAAGGCTTCAACAACGGAGACCTGGTCAGAGTGACAGCCGTTGCACAAACGCCAGAGCAGAGCTACGAAGCACTCAAAGGCCAGAAAGAACGGGTGCTGCTCTCCTTTCGCAAACTCACTGTGGCCTATCGCGAAGCCAATGGAGAAGTCACACGCAAACCCGTCCTGGTGCTGGAAAACCTGCTGAACTCACCCGAGCGCGAAATACAACCACTGGAACAACGTGCCCTGCTGGTTCATTTCCGCAAGCGGCACTCAGGACTCGATCCAAAATCCAACGAATTCCGCCAGACCATCAAGGACGACCCATACTTCAACGCGCTACAGGTCAAATACGGCTATGCCATGACCTGCCACAAGGCCCAGGGTGGAGAATGGGACACGGCCATCGTGGACTTTTCTTCCATGAGCGGCGGCCGGAACAACGAAAATTTCTTTCGCTGGGCCTATACCGCCATCACCCGCGCTTCCCGGTGCCTCATGGTCGTCAGCCCGCCGGAGTTCAGCCCGACCAGTGGCATCAACTGGAGCAACAGCAAGGGAAATGAACCGACGACTTCGGACACACTCTCACCCCAACCTGCCCTTGAAGAATTACAGGCCGATGCAGACTGGCAACGCTACTACTTCACGCCGGAAATGGCCCCCCTCATGCACCTGCACCAGCGACTGCGCAGCGTCTGGGGTATGCAAGACATTGCGGTGGAACAATTACAACACCTCCAATACTGCGAACGCTACACCTTGACGCGCCACGACTGCCGCGCTGTGGTGCAGTACTGGTACAACGGCAAATACAAGCCCAGCCGGGCAAACGCCGTACCAGGTGCCGGATTCGACCCCCAAC
This sequence comes from Sterolibacterium sp., assembly GCA_018062105.1. Lineage (GTDB taxonomy): Bacteria > Pseudomonadota > Gammaproteobacteria > Burkholderiales > Rhodocyclaceae > Sterolibacterium. The sequence goes on from JAGOSV010000017.1 coordinate 25,985, forward strand.
TCGCCAATGACGCCTTGCTTTCCCTTCAGTCCCTCATCAACACCCCGGATGCAACACAGCCGACAAACGGTGCGCAATCCCCCCTGCAGAAGAGCCCGCCTGAAGACCCGTTCATAGCCGGCTTCCTGGCCCAGATCGATGCCGCGCTCACCGGCACAGGTATCCAGCGTACAGCGCACAAATCCATGCCCTACCGTCTGCGTGTGCAACTCGCCGATGCAACTCGACGCGCAGAGATCGACTTCTCCTACAACGGCAAGCAGCAATGGACTTCGGCACTGGAAGTCGGCGGGCTGGGCAGCAGCCGCGGGCTGCTCGAAGAAATCAAGCATCGGATGGACGGACAAGGAGATCAGCCGCAATGAGCTCGAAGGAAATCTTTGAACTACGCAAAAGCGGAAAAACAGAAGAAGCCCTTGCTCTGGCCCGGGCCAAACATGCCGAGCATGCCGATGACCTATGGTTCCAGCGTGCCTATGGCTGGGCCTTGTTTGACCAGATCAAAAAACTGGTTACCGAACATGAAGCCAACAAACTTTCCATCGGTGCGCTGAACACCCGACTGACCCCACTCATGCGCGAATTCGCTCACATGGCGAGCCACTTGCGCGGTGACCTGGTTTTTTCACAACTCCTGCGCCAGGCCGGCAAGGTCGCAAAAGTCTGGCACGACTTCCTCAAGTTCGCGCGCTGGGCCGGCATCGACGACTTTTCCGAGGAAGACAAAAAACCCTACGTCACGGACGATGGCAAAAAGCTGGACAGTCTGCAAAAAAGCTTCATCCGCGCCATCTGCCGCGAAACGGCCAGCCACGCCGCCCTTCCCGATGCCGACCCCAAACTGCTCGACTGGGGAAAGGACATCCTCAACAAGGCCCTGGCACAAAACCCCAACGACCAATGGCTCAATTATTACCAGAGCAAGCTGCACCTCGCACAAGGCAAGGCCGACGACGCAATTCAAAGTCTCATACCGATATTGCGCCGTCAGCCCCGTGCCGCCTGGCCCTGGGCACAACTGGGCGAAATCCTTGCCCCAACCCGCCCACAGGACGCCCTGACCTGCCTGGCCCACGCCACCCAGCTCGCCCGTGAAGAACAGGAAGTCGGCCGCGTTCGCATCCACCTGGCACAACTCCTAACCAGGGCCGGTCGCCACAACGAAGCTGCCGAGCAAACCCGCCTGGCCCTGCAGTACCGCGAAACCAATGGCTACAAGCTTCCCGCCGAGCTGCAACAGCTACTGGACAGCAACGAATACCAGCAGGCAGTAGCCAACAACGCCTTGCAGCCTCTGCCCAAAATGCAGAAAGCCGCCCAAACCCTGCTGGAAGAACTGGACCCGCGCAAACTGAACTACACCACCGGCGTCATCGACCACATCAACACCGCCAAATCACTCAGCTTCGTTGCCACCGGCCACAACAGCGGCATCCCCCTGTCGCACCGGAAATTTTCCAAGGTGGCCAAGCTCCCTCCGGGCACCCTGGTCGATATCGGTCAAGCCGAAGCCGATGGCCCGGCCGAAGACTGGCGGCTATCTGCGGCAAAAGCACTGCCGGATCTTTGTGAAAACTTCAGCGGCAACCTCGAACGCCATCAAGGCAAGGACTTTGCCTTCATCAACATCGGTGAAACCAGGATTTTTGTCCCACCAGAGCTGGCAGCCGATTTCTCCACCGACAAGCACCACCCAGTCACCTGCATCGCCATCAAGCGCACCGACAAGCAAGGGCGGACCGGCTGGCGTTGCGTCCGTCTGATCAACGTGGATGACGCCACCCGGCAAAGCCCCTGAAGCATCACACCATCTTGATGATCAGCCGCTTGCCACAGGCATGTGCATACTTCCGTAGCGTAGCGAAAGAAGGGGAATGGCTTTCGCTACGCATCGAGGCTTCCAGCCGAGAGATGGCACTTTTAGTCGTACCCATGCGGGCGGCAACTTCCTCCTGGGTCAGCCCCGCTTCCTTGCGCGCCAGCAATAGTTCGCTGATCGCGGTGTATTCCTCTTCCAAGCCCTCCCAGGCCGCCTTGAAACCAGGCCGTTGCATGGCGCGAGCAAGCTCCACTTTGCCATCCAGAGGAATTGGATTGTAGCCATCATTATCCATGTCTAATCTCCTTGAGCCGCTTGCGGGCAGTTTTGAGTTCATGGGCCGGTGTTTCCGGCGTTTTCTTGATAAAACTATGCAAGATGACAATCTGGCGACCGACCATGGTGCAGTAAAAGGCTCGACCAATACCTTCGCCCCCTTCGCCACCCCTACAGCGCAGCTCGAACAAGCCTTCACCCATCGCACGCGAGTGAGGTAAGCGAAGATCGGCACCGTGATCCTCCATGAGACTCACCAAGCGCAGAAAATCGGCGTAAATACCCACTGGCCATTCAGTAATTTCACGTTGGACACGCTCGTTGAAGTAATGGACCGACCAGTTCATGGCCGAATGTTAGCCTTTACGCTAACTTTCGGCAAACCAGGCAAGGAAGATGTGGTCATCACCGCGGCGGATCTGCCGAAGGCAAAGCGGGCAGAGAACAAACAAGGAAAACAGGAAAAATAGGGATAGTGACCACTACGCCCGCCCATGAAGGACAAACAGCGTGTCAACCCGGTTTCAGATTGAAAATCCCCCAGTCTTCGTCGTTGCATGATTGAGGACCGCTCACTCAGTACCTCGACTAAAGGGTTAAAGCAGCGTACTGAAGCCAACCGCCGACACGGAGCTCTGCCATGGACGACGCCACCCAAGGAATCCCCCCTTCGCCCAGCACCCGCCCCCTGCTGGTCAGTTACGACATCTCCGACGACAAGCGGCGCAACCGTCTGCACCGGCTGCTCAGTGCCTATGGCGAGCCCATGCACGAATCCGTCTTTCTCTGCTGGCTCAATCCGCAACAACAACAACGACTACAAATCGAGCTAGACCACTTTTCCGCCAAAGAACACCCCGGCGAAGAACGTATTGCCTGCATCGAAGCCCGCCCAACCGGCCCCCTGGCCAATGCCAACGGCCAGACCACAGAAGACTGGATAATCTCATGACCCAATGCCTCTATATCGACCGGCACGGCACCCGCATCGGCCATGTCCACGGCCGCCTGACCCTCCAGGCACCCGAAGGCGAAGAACAAAGCCTGCCCAGTGCCCAGATCGAACAGATCATCATCCTCGGCCAGACCCATTTCACCCACACCGCCATCAGCGGGCTGCTCAAATCCGGCATCCCGGTCATCTTCTCCAGCCACCACGGCGGCTACCGGGGCAGCCTCACAAGCAGCGGCGGCTACCAGATCCAGCGGCGCATCGCCCAATACGACGCCATGCGGCAAAGTGCGGACTGCGTCCTGCTCGCCCGCGAACTCATCAAAGCCAAGCTGCGAGGCCATGCCCGGCTACTGCAACGCTGGAACCTCCAGCCCGCCAAAGAAATTCTCACCGCCCTGATGGCCTGCCGCCACTGCGACGAACTCAATGCCTTACGCGGCTACGAAGGGCTGGGCGCGCGCGGGTTTTTCGCCGGGCTAAGAACACACTTGGCCGACAGCCCATTCCCCTTCCAGGAAAGACGCCGTCGGCCACCGCCAGACCCCGCCAACGCCCTGCTCTCCCTTGGCTACACCCTGCTAGGCAACGAAATCGAAGTCGGCCTGCAAGCCTGCGGGCTGGACCCGGCGGGCGGCTTTCTCCATCCACCAGAAAACGGCCGTCCCACGCTCATCATGGACCTGGTCGAACCCATGCGCCCCCTGGTTGACCGATTCTGCGCCCGACTGCTTCGCAACGAACTCAGCCCCGAAGATTTCGAACAGCAAGTCGAACGCTGCCAGCTCAGAGACGGCCAGCGCGGCAAAGTCTATCGCGCCTGGGAAACCCTGCTGGACAGCCAAACCCGCTGGCGCGGAGAGAGTACCACCTGGCGGCGGCTCATACACCTCCAACCCCGCGAACTCGCCCGCTGGCTGGACGGACAAATTCAACAGCCCCGCTTCTGGTATCTTGACGCACCCTGAGAAAAGAATGCTAAACTGCCCCGCACGCTGTAGAAGCACCATGTTCTTTGACAATCAAGCCGTTAGCAGCAAAACCTCGAAAGAAGGTTATCGCCGCAAACCCATGCTGTTGATTCATTGGCAGAAAATTTTTTCTGTCCATGCCGCTCGGATATCCGGAGCTTTTTGTCACCCCCTTTGCCGTCCACGCCTTCCCAGCCCTTATCCCACAAGGCTTCCCAAGGCCAGAGTCCGGACGGCCCGCCCGCTGATAGGGGCTTTGTGCACGGGGTCAGGTCTTGCAATCACGCAACCCAAGCAAGAGGCGGCAGAACGCTTGCACATCAAGCTACGACTATGCTCGGACGTAAGACTGACCCGTTTTATGCAGTATTGAGTCTTTCGCGTCATTGCGGGCTCGACCCGCAATCTTTCGCACGCAGCTCGCAATCTTTCGTCCGTGGGTTGTAGGGGCGAAACATCTTTCGCCCAGGGTTGGAGATTGCGGGTCAAGCCCGCAATGACAAGGCATGGTGGTCGGGGGCCAGGCAGCCCGCCCGCTGATGAGGCTTGTGGTCGCAAAGGCGGGCTTGCCTGTACAGACAGGCGCATTTGCGGCAAGCCTGGGTTTTCAGGTGTCGCGCCAGGACAACGCGGCGCGTATGTCCTCAAGGGTTGCCATCAAGGTCATCGGTTCCAGCGGCGAGGGTTCAAAGCCGACCTTTTCATAAAAGGCCTGTGCATCGGCTGTCAGGGCATGAACCAACATCCCGCGTATGCCTATGGTGTCGGCGGCAGCCATCACCCTCAGACAGGCATCCCTGACCAGAGCGCGACCGATGCCCCGTCCATGCAGGGATTGGTCAATGGCCAGGCGTCCAAGCACCACAACCGGCACCGGGTCAGGCATGTTGCGTCGCAGTCGTCCAGTCGCAACCCCGGCAGCCACTGCACTGGATGCCAGCGCGTAATAAGCCCATACGCGCGCGCCCTCGCAAACCACAAAAGTGCGCGAAGCCCCCGTTGCCTGGTTTTTCAGTGCCCGCTGCCTGAGCCAGTTGTCCAAACTATTGACGCCGCAAACGAAGGACTCGGTATCGTGAAACGCTGCCAGCGGCTCGGGTGCGGCCAGCCTCACGCCCGATCCCAGGGGGCTGGGGTTTGCAACGTTCTTTGCAAGCGGGAATTCGGTGTTGCCGGTTGATCCAGACGCGCCATAAACTCGGCGTAGGCCTCTGGGCTCACCCGGATCAATATCTGGTCAAGCAAGGTTTCTTCCGCCGCCTGCTGGGCGGCTTCAAGGATAAAGTCTGTGCGATTCTTGCCGCGTACCTGGGCTGCGCGGTCAATTAGACCACGCACCTCCGGCTTGATCCGCAGATTGAGTGTGTCTCGCTTGGTGGCAACCGGTATCGAAGGCATGGTCATTCACTTCCATTTCATCCGTTGAACGGGTTGAGTATAGCAATCCACACTCCGTAGCGACAACGTCATTACGCACCCCTCTAATGAAACGGGAATGAAACGGGGACAGACCACGGCTTTTATCCCCTACCTCTTCCGAAGCCACCTGCATTGAGCGCAGCGTTTAGTCTTTCGCGTCATTGCGGGCTCGATGTGCGCAAGCAATCTCATCGGCCTCGGCCATCGCTGTGCGCGTTTCCGCATTCGGCACACGCAGCGCGAACGGCAGTTCCTTGTCGGCGACGACACGGGCCAGGAACACGCGGACCGCTTCGGAGACGGTCAGACCCATCGAGGCCAGCGTTTCCGCAGCCCGCACCTTGACATTCTCGTCCACGCGGACATGAACCATGGTAGTGGCAGCAGCCATGACGGCCTCCTGTTGCGATTGATTGAGATACTTTGATGCCGTCCGGGTGCAATCGCAAAGCGGCACAGGGCAGTCGCGACTTCAGCCTTCCCGCATTTCCCGTTCGGCTGCTTTGGCGAGAAATCCGGAACGGCTTAGGTGGTGGGCCTTGGCATAGTTGTCGATACGGGCCACCAGGTGTCCAGGCAAAGAAATGTTGAGACGCACGGGCTGGTTACGAATCCTGGTCAGGTCGATTTCGACCAGCATCCAATACCCCCCTTTGAAGCGCTCATCAGTGATCCAGTTTTCCGGTGCCGACGGAGTGGGTATCTCGATATCCTCGCCCTCAAAATGCACCTCAACCGCCTCTTGAGCCATGCGAGGCAGATCGGCCAGATCGTCCGCTGCCGAAAAGCAACCGGGAAAGTCAGGAAACGTCATTCCGTAAGCACTGCCTTCGTCCTTGTGCACATAGACCGGGTACAACATAGTCACCTCCAGTTCCAGCCGGCTTGACGGTAGATGTTGCGCAGCGTACCGATAGCCATATCTTTGCGCGGGTGCGGCACCACCACATGGCCGGGATAGACAGGATGCTTGAATTTCAAGTGGCCACCTTTGCCACCCACATGCTGCCAGCCCTCGGATTCCAGTCGTTTAATGATATCCGCACTTTTCATTTGTGTAACTATACACACCATGATTGGCCCGTCAATAAGACCAAAGAATGAAACGGGGCCAGACCACGGCTTTTATCCCCTGCTACTTCCGAAGCTCACCTGCATTGAGCGCAGCGTTAGTCTTCCGACATCCTGCGTCTGCTGTGCATTCATTCACGCGGACTGGCATATTGGTATGGTATGTTTCGACATTCTTCGATGTCATTCAAGCCGTTTTGAAAATCACGGAACTTCCGGCGTTGACCGGGCATGATGTTTCTTCACGACAAGCCGATGCCCCCCTCCTCTCCACACTGCTCCCCGCACCGCTGGCATGGTCTTGAGCTGCATGGCCTGACCCTGCATTTCGCCGGTGCGACGGGTCGGGCTTCGTCGCGCGGCTTTCCTGGGGAAATCTGGCGCGGTCTGCTGGGGCAAGCACTTTCCCGGGCGGTCTGTTCCTATCCCCATGCCAACTGTCACAACTGCGTTCTGCTTTCGGGGTGCGCCTATCCTGCCCTGTTCAAACCGCTGGATGCCACCCGCCTGCCGCCCTTCTGGCCACATGGCTGGCAGGCAGCCGACCGGGGCTGGCATGTCGGCTTGCGCTGGCTGGGCAAGCAGGATTACGCCCTCTCGCAATGGCTATCCGCCCTCGCCCGCCCATCCACCCGCGGAGAAAAATCGACGGAGCAGCACTTTCTGGGCGCCCCCGTCCGGCTCGAAAAGGCCAGCCATGCCCTGACCGGCGAAACACTCTGGACCCCCCATCGACAGTGGCAAAACCTCCCGCAACCCTTGCCACTGCCAGCCCCGCTGCCGGAAGAAGCCGCCACCCAGGGTTGCCGCGTCCGCTTCCTCACACCGCTAGTCAGCAAACATGAGGGCGACCCGCTTTACGGTGCTTTGCATACCCGTGTACAACGTCTGGTGCAGGCCCATGGCGATGGCCAGACCTTGTCACGCCCTGACCGCCCCTGGCAATGCCGGGTGCTCGGGCAACAGCCGCTGAAAAAACAACTCGCTCGCCGCCCGCTGCAAGGCACGCTGTGGGAAGTCGCGCTCACCGACATCGCCCCCGAAGCCCTGACCCTACTGACTGTCGGGCAAGAACTGCACGCCGGCGGGCAAACCACTTCCGGTTGCGGTCAATACCAACTGCTTCCCCTGGCCGCGACCACGGAGAAAACCGGCACGACATCGACATCGTATTGACATGACAAACAGAATTTTTGTTAAGAAAACACTGAGTTATTCCGTTCGCCCTGAGCTTGTCGAAGGGCACTACCTTTACAAACAAGGGCTTCGACAGGCTCAGCCCGAACGGATCTGATTTAATCAGCGTCTCCTTAAAAACCCCACTCACCCCAATACCCGACCTGATACAGGGAGCCACTTGAAATGAACGCACCCGTGACACTGGAACAGCTACAGCACCCCGACAAACAAGGATTACGCCTGCGTCTGCGTACCCTGACCCCGCTCTACACCGGCGGCATCGGCCAGCAGGGTGAGCAGCTTCACCCCTCCAATCTGCTCGGTGGCTTGCGCCACATGAGTTGCATGGTCGCCCGCACGCTTGGCGTGGCTGATTTTGAAAGCCAGGTCTGGGGGACAACAGGCCAGGCCAAACAGATCGGGCTGCACTGGGACACCCGCCAGCTCAAGCCCGTTTCCCTGCCCGACAAGATCGACCTGCCCCGCAGACCCGATGGCAAACAGTCCCGCTGGTATTTCAACACGGCGCATGTAGGCGAGCTGGGCCTGAGCCTCACCCGCCGCGGCATCAGCGATCTGCACTGGCAAATTCTACGGATCGCCCTGGCCATCCAGATCCGCCACGGCAGCTTTGGTTCCAAGGACCAATTCGGCCTGGGTGTGCTGGAACGGGTAGAGGGCCAATCTTTTGCCACACCGCTGGATGTCAATGCCCAATGGGAAAAAGCCAACCTTGACGAAGCCTCCGGCAAGCTCAACCTCTTGCGCACCTGCTTCATCAAGGTCGGCTTCCGCCACGCCCCGGGCGGGCCAAGGCAACAAAAACTCGACCGGACCACCGCGCTCAAACTCGGCCTGGCCACCCGCGCCACCCTGCGCAACGCCCTGCGTGCCAGGGATAGCGACCCGCAAGCCGAAAAAGACCGGCTGACGCTCCTTCGCCACCGCATGCTGGGCGAGCTGAACAAGCACGGCAGTGCCATCAACGTCTCTGCCGCCTATGGCGAGGATGATGCCCCTGAACTGCGTATTGCCATCCTGCTCAAGTCGGAAGGACGGGACGCGGAAAAGGATAAAGATGAGCGCAATGAGATCATAAAAAGACTGGTAAACAGCCTTGGGCAGGTCAATGATCTGATCGACACCACCGGCTACAAATACGACAAAAGCGAACGGGAATACGGCGGCACTCACGCCAAGGACAAGGCCGCCTGGCTCAACACACTGGCAGGAGTCGCTCCATGAGCATGCACAACAATTTTGAACTGCTGGCCGAAGAACGCCAGAACATCGAATCCACCGGACTGGATGCCGCCAAATGGAGCTGGCAGGCCCATGCTTCGCACCTGCGGCGCGGCGTGGAAAAAAGCGAGGACCTCACCCCCCGGCGCAGCGAGTTCCTCATCCGGCACGCCATGGAGCTCGAAGGCATCAGCCTGCAGGATGCCCTGAAGGAAACGAAAAAAGCCAAGGGCAAGGCCAAAGTCCTGCCCTGCCCGACCCGCGAGCTGGAACGTGCCGGCCTGCTCGATGCCGCGGTCGATGTCGCACACCTGCCGGCCTACTCGGCAGCGGTCACGCTCCGGTTTCAGCTTCTCAGCCCTTTGCTGACGCGCGACGACGACCCCTTCTATCTCTTCGACAACCCGGCGCGCAAGGACCACATCTACGGCGCACCCTTTCTCGCTGCCGCCTCGGTCAAGGGACTGGCCGCCGATGCCGTGCAACGCGGCTTTCCGCTGGAACAGGAATGGAAAACCCTGGGTAAAAATGACCAGGAACGCACCACCCGCTACCGCCGCCAGCAAGCCCTTGCCCGGCGGCTGTTTGGGCTTGCCAGCGATGCCGACGAATTCGACAGCGAAGCCGGGCGGCTGCATTTCTCGCCGGTCTGGTTCTCCAGCATCCAGTATCTGGTGCTGAATCCGATGAAAAACGATAACAGTGGTATCGGCACGCAGCCGCTGCAATTCGAAGCCATCGCCCCGGTCGATGAAAAAGGCCGCCCCTGTCAGGCCGAAGTCCGCCTGTTCTATTTCAACCCCGCCGGTGCGAAAGAGTCCGACCTCACCACGGCGGCCAATGACCTCGCCTGTCTCATCGCCGCGCTGGCGGCCTGGTGGCCCGCGCTTGGCCTGGGCGCCAAACGGCTGGCCGGTTACGGCGCGCTGGTGCCGACCGCCGCCGAATGCAGCGCGAAAGACTGGCCCGGCGTCACGCAACCCCTGAAGTTTTCCGGTGATGACAGCTGGCAGACGCTGGCGAAAAAAATCGCCACGATTGCGAAAGGCAAGGCATGAGCATCCTCGACCCCCAAGCACGCAACCTGTTGCTGGCCTGCGAAATGGCAGGCTATCTGCACGATCTGGGCAAGCTCCATCCCGGCTTTGCCCGCGAGAAACTGGACGGTGAAACCGCCATCAAAGAAGCTGCCAACCGGCCTTCAACAGGCATTGGTGAACCCCACGGGCGCATTCTTGAAGAAGGGCGCACCTATCCCGAAGCCAGCGAGCTTGCCGGTAACGCGAACCTGGCCGCCTTGCTCACGCTGCTCAAGGACGATCCCGCCTGGTCCGCCGCCCTCGCCCTGCCAGAAAAACAGGTTCATCCCGAAACCATCCAGGCCAAAGGGCTGGGCGTGGCCCTGCGCCAGCATCACGCCCAGAAAAAATTCCCTGAAACGGAGTTATCCCTCCTGGGCGACATTTATTCTTTCGCCGCCGACCTCCGCGACTCCGCCTTCGACAAAGCATCGGGTGGCGCGAAAGAAGTCGCGCAGCACGCCCGCTCAGCCGAGATCATCGACGCCTTCGGCCACAAGCGCGCAGACTATTCCGCCGCGGCCCTGCAAGCCCTTTGGCAAAAAGCGATTCCCCAGCTTCATGCCCTGCTCAGTGCAACAACTGCAACAGCCAACCTGCCCAGAACCCGCCAACAACTGCTGGAAGCACTCAAGCCTCTGCTCACCCACGCGCTGGGCGAAACCCGCCGCCCGACACACGACGTCACCCTCCACCACCACGCCCTCGCCACCGCCAGCTTCCTCAAGGCCGCCGTGGCCGAAGCCCTGCTGCGACAGGACTTCACCCGCTGGCAGGATGAAAAAGGGCTGTTCAACCCCTCCCGCATGGGGCAGATACGCTTCCGTCTGCTCGGCATCCGTTGGGACTGGGCTACCCTCACCCGTGGCATGCTTTCTGCCGCCGCACTCGTCAGCCTTTCGGGCCGCCGCCGCGAAGCCGTGGAAAACCTGCGCGAACTCTTTGAACGCGAAGAAGCCCTGGGCAACCTGATCTACGAAGACGACGACGGCGTGCTGATCCTCCTGCCCGGCCTCCATGAAGCCGATAGCAATGGCCAGGACAACCCGTCCGCCAGCGAACAAGTCTTTGCCGAAAAAATCCTCGAGCCGCTTGAAGCCCGCATCCTCGCCGCCCTCCACCCGCTGGGAACGGGCACGCCGGTCACGCTGTGCTGGTCGCAGCCGACGCTCTACCTCACCGACTACGCCGATGCCCTGGGCGTGACCGAACACAGCCGTCGCCGCGCCTTGCAAGTCGGCGTCGACACCCTACGGCAGCTATGGGACGCCGCCAACGCCAGCGGCCAGCTCATGCAGATCTGCCCGCAATGCGGCCTGCGCCCGGCGGCCACGCGCGAATTCTCGCTTACTGAAAGCAGCCTGCGAAACCAGGAACTCTGCGACGAATGTGCCCAGCTTTCCGATCTGGAGGCCAAGCGCAGCCGGGGCCGCCACCTTGCCGATGAATTCGGTTTTCGCACCCACAGTTTCAACATCACCGACCTCGCCCGTCAGGGCGGCAGCAGCCGCATCGCGCTCATCGCCGTCGGCGTAGACACCACCCAGATTGCCGATGGCCGCAGCTTCCTCACCCAACTGGCACGGCCCGTCGAGCTCATCAAGGAAGCCGCAACCGCCGGCATCCAGGACGCCAATGGGCTGGGCGACTGGTTCCAGTCCCTGCTCAGCGATCTGGAAAAAGGCCTCACCATCCCGGACGACCGCGCCAAACTGGCCCGTGATCTGCTGGGCGATGGCTACTGGCTCAAAGAAAGCGATGGCCGCGCCGCCTGCCCGCTGGAAGTCGCCCGCCTCTTTTTCCTGCGCGAATCGGCCAACCTGCCCGCGCCGTGGCAACTCGCCCGTCACGATGGCGACCGCCTTGCCCTCTTTGCCCTGCGCAAGCACGCCTCCCCCGCCCGGCTGCAACGCCTTTGGAGCAACCTGCGCGAACTCTGGCGCAATCTGGCGCAAACCATCGCCACCGACCTGCAAGACAACCTCATCCCGCTCAGCCTGGATGCCCGGGGCCTGCGCCTTGCCGTCGCCGCCAGCGATGCCGACAGCGTCATCCGCCACATTCACGCCACCCAAAGCCAGATGTTCAGCAAGCTGCGCGGCGGGCTGGCCCTGCACGTCTCCTGCGTCGTCACCACCGCCGGCTTCCCGCTGTATCTCTCGCTCGACGCCCTGGGTCGCATGGAACGGCGCATTGCACAAACCCCGCACCAAACCTGGCGGCTGGAATCCCTCCAGCAGGGCAAAGCCCAAAGCCAGCTCGTCTGGCAAACTCCGCAAGGCGTCGTCCGCTGGAACATCGACACCACCACCGCCGACCCGGACAAGCCCGACCAATGGCACAGCCATTTCATCCTCAGCCAGCGGGCCGGCCAGACCCTGCAAGGCCCGGTGCGGCTCGTCCATGTCAGCCGTCTGAAAGCGGGCGACGAAGTGCTGATTCCGCCCTCCACCTTCGATTTCATGACCCTCGAAGGCTCAGGCCGCCGCCACCAGCTCGCCTACACCCGCCAAGGCGAAGAGCTGCGCCGTCCGCACTGGGTCATGGGCGCGGCAGGCCGCCCGCCCCTGCTGCTCGACACCTACGAAGACTTCGCCGCCCTGCTCAAGACCGCCGGCTGGGACACCGGCAAAGCCAAGCGGCTGATGGGCGAGATGGTCGAAACCTACGAAAAATGGGTACGCGACACCCCCGCCGCCCTGCGCGACACGGGCCGCAAAGCCTGGCATGCTCATCTGCACAACATGTTGCAACGCTACGCCGGAGCCGCCGGTGAGCAAGGCCGGCAACGACTCTTCCACGCCATCGACGATGGCCGTTTCTTCGACGCCATCGAATGGCTCACCTTCATTGGCAAAACTTCCAACCCCTCTTCCACCCGCGAGGTTCGTACATGAAAACGCATCCCCTCTACCTTTACGCCCTGGACCCCACCCACATCGGAGCAGGCGGCTACCGCATGGGCCGTGTTGACATGACTATCCTGCGCGATGCCGGCACCCAGCTACCCAAGGTTCCCGGCTCCTCCATCAACGGAGCCACCCGCTCGGCAGCGATTTACTCCCTGCCCGAAGCCGAACGCAAGCTGGCCATGGCCTACGCCCGCGCCACGCTCGACAAAAAGAACAAGCAACACCCCCACAAAGGCGCGGAAGACCCGATCGCCCGCATCTTCGGCTACGCCGAAGGCGACAGCGACGGCAGCTCACGCATCGGTGCCGTCTCCTTCCGCGATGCCGAAGTCCTCGCCTTCCCCGTCCCCACCATGCTGGGGCCACGCTGGATCACCACCGCCCACCTGCTCGAAAGTGCCGGCTGCAGCAAAGTCCCCCGGCCCGCCAGCGAAGAACAAGTGTTTGTGCAAGCCGGCAGCAGTGCCGCCAAACGCCTCAACCTTGGCTGGCTGCTGCTCGAAACCGAAAGCAAACCCCTGCCCTTCCCCGAAACCGGCAACACCCTGCCCGTGTTCGAACACATCAAGGAACGGCTGGTTGTCGTGCACGACAACCTCTTTCCCGCGCTCGTCAACGCCAATCTCGAAACCCGCACCTCGGTCTCCATCGACTTCGAAACCGGGGCCGGGGCCGACGGCGCGCTATTCACCTACGAAGCCACACCGCGCGGCACCCTGTTCCGTGGCCAGGTCGATTTCGACGACGGCCGCTTCCCCGAGCTTGCCCCCCAAGCCCTGCCGCTCATCGAAAAAGCCCTGGGTCTGGCCTGCACCCTCGGGCTGGGGGCCATGACCACGCGCGGCTTTGGCCGCATGCAATACGCCCTGATCAAGTGAGGAACCCGCCATGTTGAATCTCGAACCGCTTGCCGCCCTCGCCGCCAACGAAATGGCAGGCCACGACCCGGCTGCCGCCAACCAGGCGGAAAACATGATCACCAAATCGCTGGCCATCCTGGCCGAACAAGGCCTCTACGCCTTCGGCCTCTTCCTTGCCAGCCGCAAACGCAAGGAAGACCAGACCCACGCCATGCAGATCAACGCCGAAGCGCGCCGCCTGCTGAAATCCACCCGCCTGGCCAGCGAGGAACAACTGCGCGCACCCTCGGTTCCGGATTTCTACCGCAGCCTCAGCAAGCCCCAGGGCAACGAAACACCCGCCGAAGCCCTGCGCCGCATGCTGCTCACCAAACAACTGCTGGAAACCACGCTCACCTATGGCCGTTACGCTGCAAAAGCCCTGAAAACAGGAAACGCCACATGAAACACTTTGCCAGCTACCACCTCGAACTGCGCTCGGCACTTCATCTAGGCAGTCGCCGTGCCGGCATCGTCGCGCAGACCCACCGCCACGCCCCCGGCCACCTCTTCAGCCATGCGCTCGCCGCCGCGGCCGGCGCGCAGCGCGGCACCACACCGGAAGTCTTTGCCCAGACGCTCGAAGAAATCCGCCAACGCTTCCGCTTCGGCCCCGCCTTCTTCATGGAAGGCGAGCGCAGGCTCGATGATGACGAAGTCGAACAAAGGCTGATCTCCAGCAGCCACCATGTCACCCTCGACCCCGGCCAGCGTTGCGCCGTAGAAAGCGCGCTGTTTGAAATCGAATGTCTCAACGCACCGCGCGGCATCCAGCTTGCCGGAGGCGTATGGCTGGCCGACGACGACCGGCTGGACGGCGAACCCTTGCAAGCCTGGCTCTCCCGCATCCGCCTCGGGGGCGAGCTCAAGACCGGCTTTGGCCGCGTCGCCTGCTGCCACTGGCAGGCCGATGCCAAGCACTACCCCGGCATCGGCCCCGCCAGCCCCGCCGGCGTCCTGCGCCAGCAAGGCGAGCTCCTTCCCGGTGCCGCGGTAGACGGCGTGGAACACAGCCCCCTCCTCCCCTGGCTAGGCCGTCGCCACGACCCCCGACTCGGTTTTGGACGACAGCTTTCCAAAGCCACCCTCATCCGCATGAACGGCCGCGCCAGCGCAAACGGACCCTACCTGCCCGACCCGGACGGCTGCTGGCAAGCCGCCCGCTAGACAACCGCCGCACACTTTGCAAAAATCACCCCCCGGCCAGCCGCAAAATGGCCATTGCTCTTTGACAATCAGGAAGATACCGGTAAAACCTCGAAAGAAGGTTATCGCCGCAAACCCATGCCGTTGATTCATTGGCAGAAAATTTTTTTCAGTCCATGCCGTTCGGATATCCGGAGCTTTTTGTCACCCCCTTTGCCGTCCACGCCTTCCCAGCCCTTGTCCCACAAGGCTTCCCAAGGCCAGAGTCCGGACGGCCCGCCCGCTGATAGGGCTTTGTGACAAAGTCTGAGCTGCCCGTCAAGGGCTTCAACCCCTCTATTGGTCCGGACGGCCCGCCCGCTGATAGGGCTTTGTGACTCAACACACTCGCCATCTTTGAGTGTGTTAAATTTTTCAAGAGTCCGGACGGCCCGCCCGCTGATAGGGCTTTGTGACCCAACCTCTGTTGAAGAGGGGCAAATTCCCGTTTATTTA
>JAGOSV010000077.1 GCA_018062105.1 Sterolibacterium sp.
GGGAGGGGGGGTAGGAGGTGAAAGAGGGCGGCGGGGGGGGGGGGGGGGAAAAAATGAGAGGTGAATTTGGTTGTGGGTAACAAGGGGGGGCGGGGAGAATTTGGGGGGGAGGGGGGGGGGGGGGGGGGGGGAGGGTTGCCCTACAGATCGTCTTGTTCCGCTGCCGCGCCCAGCCCGGCTTGCAGGGCGACACGCACCAGATCGGCATTGCTGGTGACTTCCAGCTTCTCCATGATGCGGGTCTTGTAGGTGCTGACCGTCTTCGGGCTCAGGTGCAGCGCCGTGGCAATGTCGTTGAGCCGCTGGCCGGCCGCCCAGAGTTGCAGTATCTGGAATTCACGCGCCGACAGGCGTTCGTGCAAGGGTGCCGGGGCATGCGTGTCGTCTGGAAAGATCATCGTCTCCACCAGCGCCGGATCGACGAAATGCCCGCCGGCCGCCACCTTGCGGATGGCCGTCAGCAGAATCTCCGGATGGATGTCCTTGGTGGCATAACCCAGCGCCCCTGCCTGCAATGCCCGCTGCACGACGGGCCGCTCGACATGCATCGACAGCACCAGGATGTGCAGGCCGGGGCATTCCGCCAGCAACCGCTGGATCAGCTCTGCACCATGCAGGCCGGGCATCAGCAGATCGAGCAGCAGCACATCCAGCGGTTGCTGGCGCACCACGGCCAGCGCCTCCTGGCCATTGGTGGCTTCGGCGACGATTTCGATGTCGTGCGCCATCGCCAGTATCTGGCGCAAACCGCCGCGCAGGATGGCATGGTCGTCAGCAAGAGCAAGGCGGATCATGGCAGAAGGTATCCGGGAGCAGGAGGGGGAATGATGGGGGAATAAGGAGGAAAAACTATAGCACGTGCGGTAGCGGGGCTTTCAGCGTAACCGTGATGGTCGTGCCTTGTCCCGGCTGGCTTTCGATGGTCAGTTGCCCGCCGATGGCGGCCACCCGCTCGCGCATGCCCAGCAGGCCGAAATGGTTGCCTGCGGGCAGATGGTCGGGGTCGAAGCCGCAGCCATTGTCGTGGATGCTCAGGCACAGGGTGGCCGAACCGGCCAACAGCCGCACCGTGACCCGCTGGGCCCGGGCATGCCGGCTGATGTTGTTGAGCGCTTCCTGGGCAACACGGAACAGCACCAGGGCGATGGCCTCATCCAGCGGCGGATCATGGCGCAGGCCCTCGTAACGGCAGTCTGTGCCGGTTATCAGCCCGTGTTGTTCGACCAGCCATTCGAGCGCCCCGACGATGCCCTGGTCGAGGGCGGTCGGGCGCAGGTCGCGCACCACACTGCGCAGGGCGCTCGTCATGCCCTGGGCAATGGCCAGCATCTCGCCGGTCTTTTCAAACAGACTAGGCTGGTCGTCATGTTGTGACTGCAGCAGGGAGAGGTGCATTTTCAGCAGGGTCAGTCGCTGGCCAAGGTCATCATGCAGTTCGCGGGCGATGCGTTGCCGCTCGGCCTCCTGCGCCTGGGCGTGGTGCTGCGCCAGCTGCCGCAGCTGTTCCTGGGCCTGGCGCAGCTCGGTGATGTCGCGCTGGATGGCGACATAGTGGCTCAATTGTCCCTGGGCATCGAAAATCGGATCGAGCAGGACATGCACCCAGAACAGGCTGCCATCCTTGCGATAGTTGCGCAGCACCCCATGAAAGCGGCGTCCGGCCGCCACGGCCAGCTTGAGGTGGGCCAGCGGCGTCTGGTCGACATCGTCACCATGCAGAAAATCCGGTGTGCGGCCGATGATTTCCTCGCGTGCGTAGCCGGTCATGCGGGCAAAGGCCGGGTTACAGTAAAGGAAGCGCCAGATCCGGTCGTGATCCGGAATAACCACGACAAAGCCGTCGAAGCTGGCCTCGATGGCCTGTTGCAGCAGGCGTTGCTGGCTTTCGAGCTGGCGCTGTTCGCTCAGGTCCATCAGGATGCTGCGGCTGCCCAGATATTGGCCGTCGGCGTCGCGCACGGCGGTGGCGCTGATGCGTGCCGGCAGGATGCGGCCATCGCGGCGGACAAACTCCATGTCGTGATACTCAGTGTGCCGCTGATGCTGGACGAAATTCTGGAAACGCTGCTCGAAGCGCGTGCGGGTGGCCTCGGTCATCCAGCGGCTGATGGGATTCCCCAGCATGTCTTCCCGACGATAGCCAAACAGGGCCAGTTCGGTATCGTTGATGCGCTGGATGCAGCCGTTGGCATCCAGCGAGTGGTAACCGCACGGCGCGTTCTGATAGAGATCCTCGATTTCTTGAAAAGCCTGTTGCAGACGTTGTTCCTTCAGTTGCCGTTCAACGAGCCAGCCCGCGATGAGCAGCAGGATGAAGGCGGCAGCGCTGGTGACGGTCAGGGCCATGGTGTGGAAGGGCTGCCAGGCTTCATCGGCGTCGATCTTGGCCACCAGCAGCCAGGGCGTGCCGGGTATGGGCAGGCCATAGCCCAGGCAGGGCACGCCACGATAATCCTGTTCTTCGTAAAAGCCCTCGCCCTCGTGCAGTACTCGCTGGGCGATCAGGGGTGAGGCATCATTGCGCAGTGTCCGGGGTGCCTGAAATGGCCCGGCACCCGAGCGTAAGGGTGAGAGATTGCGCAGCAGCGTTGAGTTTGCGGCCTTTTCCCGCCGCACCAGCAGGCTCTCGCCGGTTTTACGGCTGGATGGCCAGGCACGCAGCAGCGGATAGAGAAAGTCTTCGGGCGACAGGCTGATCTGCAGTACCGCCATGGGGGCGGCGCTGACAGGATGGCGCAAGGGAACGAACAGGCCGAGCGACACCGGCAGGGCTGGGTCGTCGCCGATGAAATGGAAGTCGTCGAGTAGGACTTTCCCCTGCCGGGCGGCGGCAATGGCCTGTTGCCGTGCCGCCGGGTGGTCGTGCGCCGCTTCTGGCAGCCCCATCGCGCCCGTGGGCAGGGTCAGCAGGATGTGGCCATCGTCCAGGGCACGCAGGCGGTAGCGGCGCTGCTGGCGCAGCGGCTCGCCTGAGCGCAACTGGTCGCGCAGATGTTCGAGTGTGTGCGGTGCCTGGCCATTTTGCAGCCAGTCGGCTACGGCCTGGCGAAAATGGTACGAGGCGATGAGGGTGACACCATCGCGTCGTTCACTCAGCCATTGTTCGATCTGTCCGGCCTGCAGGCGCGCCACGGAGCGCAGGTCTTCGGCGATGTTCTGGCGCACCAGTTCCTGCACGGCAAACCAGGCATAGCCGCCGATGGCTGCCGTCAGCGTGACCAGTATCAACCAGACCGGCAGCACGGCACGGACGGCAGACATCGCGGCTGCCCGTGTCGTGTGCGGACTGGCGGACATCAGTTCTCGTTCTGGCCGGACACCGACACCGAGGCCAGCATGGCCAGATCGTCGATCGACAGCACCCGCCGGATGTCGAGGATGATGACGAAACGCTGGTTGACCTTGCCCATGCCGCTGATGAAGTCGGCGCGGATGCGGGCACCGAAGGTCGGTGGCGGCTCGATCTCGCTGGCGGCGATGTCGAGCACCTCCGAGACGGCATCGACGACGATGCCGATGTCCTGATGACCTGGCCCGGCTCCCTCGCCTTCTTCCTGCGGAATTTCGAGGATGACGATGCAGGAGCGGCGCTGGATGACGGAAGGCGCACCACCAAAGCGCGCCGCCAGATCGACCACTGGCACCACCGCACCGCGCAGGTTGATAACACCCCGGATGAAGGACGGCATCATCGGAATCTCGGTCAGGCCGCCGTATTCGATGATTTCCTTGACGTTGAGGATGCCCACGGCAAACATCTCGCTGCCCAGCGAGAAGGTCAGATACTGCTGCGATTCGGCAGCCGTGGCCATGGCCGCCATGGCTGCCGGTGCCTTGGCGTTACGGGCGGCCGTCTGTAATTCGGTCATGATGATCCCCTTTTCAGAAGCGCTCGAAGTCCTGATCGCTCATCCCGCCGCCTGATTTCTCCGCCGTGTAGCGGGAGGTGCTGGCAACCGGGCGGCTGGCCGTCCCGGCACTGCTGCGCGGCGCAGCGGCGTGGCCATGCGCCTTCTGGTCGAGACGGAAGAAGGACATCAGCGATTGCAGCTGCTGGGCCTGACCGCCCATTTCTTCAGCCGTCGCCGCGAGTTCTTCGGAAGCGGAAGCGTTCTGCTGGGTGGCCTGGTTGAGCTGGCCCATCGCCCCGTTGATCTGGCCGACCCCGGCGGATTGTTCCTGCGAGGCGGCGGCGATTTCCTGCACCAGATCGGAGGTCTTGCGGATGGAAGGCACCATCTCGTCAAGCAGTTTGCCCGCCTTTTCCGCCATCTTGACGGAGGAGCCGGCCAGCTCGCCGATTTCCTGGGCGGCCACCTGCGAACGCTCGGCCAGCTTGCGCACTTCGGCGGCCACCACGGCAAAGCCCTTGCCATGTTCGCCTGCCCGCGCGGCCTCGATGGCGGCATTGAGCGCCAGCAGATTGGTCTGGTAGGCGATGTCGTCGATGATGCCGATCTTGCCGGCGATCTGGCTCATCGCCTCGACCGTATCCTTGACGGCGGTACCGCCCTCGGCGGCCTCGACGGCCGACTTCGAGGCCATGTTGTCGGTGATCTTGGCATTTTCAGTGTTCTGGCTGATCGAGGCGGTCATCTGTTCGATGCTGGCGGTGGTTTCCTCGACGCTGGCGGCTTGTTCTGAGGAAGATTGCGACAGCGACTGGGCGGTGGCCGAGACCTGGCCGGCGGCGCTGTTGAGCGCCTCGGAAGCGGTATTCACCTCGCTGATGATCTGGCTCAGCTTGGCCACCATATTGCTCATGGCCTGCTTCAACTGGCCGGTTTCATCCTTGGAATCGACGGTGATCTTCACCATCAGGTTGCCCTGGGAAAGCTCATCGGCGACACCGACGACTTCATTCAACGGCCGGGTGATGCTACGCGTCACCCACAGCCCCATGAGGATGGACAGCACCAGGGCGATGGCACCGGTGATCAGCATGAGGGTGCGTGACTGCTGGAAATTGGCTTCGGCGGTCTTGCCGGCCTGATCCATCAGCTCACCCTGGAACTGGATCAGGGTATTCACCCGTTTGCGATATTCCGTGGCGGCGGTCTGATAATCCACGACGAGATAGGCACGTCCTTCTGCGCTCTTGCCTTCTTCGGCCAGCTTGATCAGGTGATTCTGGGCGGCGATGTAGCGGTCACGCGCTTCGAGAATCTGCTGGAACAGCTCCACGCCTTTCGGATTCTTGATCAGGGGCTTGAGCTTCTCCCAGGCCTTGGCGATAGTGGCGCGGCTTTCCAGCATCTTGTCGCGTGCCTGCATGGCCGCTTCGCGGTTCTCCGTCAGCATCATGTTGCGTCCGTTGATGGCGATGTCATTGACGCCAGCCAGTCCTTCTTGCAGCAGCTGCACCTTGGGCCATTTGTCCCGGATGATGTCGTCTGTCGTGGCATTGAGATTGCTCATGGCAACGTTGCCCATGACGGCGATGATCACCATCAAAACGATCAGGGTGATGATGACCAGCGCCAGCCGGGCACCAATGCGGAGATTCTTGAACATGATGTTGCCTCCTTGAGAAAGTGAAGTCTGGATTTGCAGTTTGCGAAACAGGCAGGATGAGGCTCAGGCGCGTGCCCGGCTGTGGCTGAGGGTGTTTTCTTCGTTCTGGATGGTGAGTTGTGACAGCGTCGGGATGTCGAGGATCAGGGCCACTTCACCGCTGCCGAGAATGGTTGAACCGGCAATGCCGCGCAGCTGGCGGAAGATTGCCCCCAGCGGCTTGATGACGGCTTGCAGCTCGCCTTGCAGCACGTCGACGACGATGCCGAACTTGCGGCTGCCGGCACGCACCACCACCACGTTTTCCCGCCGCGGTCGGCTGCCGGATACTTCGAACAGCTCGCGCAGACGGACGAAGGGCAGCACTTCGCCGCGCAGGTTGAGGTAGTGGCGATCGTTTTCGAGGCTGGCCAGCTCCAGACATTCGCTGACCATCTCCAGCGGAATGACATAGGATGCCCGTTCCACACCGACCAGAAAGCCGTCGATGATGGCCAGGGTCAGCGGCAGGCGGATGGTGAAGCAGGAGCCCTGCCCTTCCACCGAGTCGACCTCGACCGTGCCGCGCAGCGCCTGGATGTTGCGCCGCACGACATCCATGCCGACGCCACGGCCGGAAAGATTGGTGACGGTTTCGGCAGTGGAAAAACCGGCTTCGAAGATCAGGTTGCAGATTTCGCTGTCGCTGAGGGTCTGCCCTTCGGCAATCAGGCCACGGCTGATGGCCTTGGCGCGGATCTTGTCGCGCACCAGCCCGCCGCCATCGTCGCGGATCTGGATGACGATGTTGCCAGCATCATGGCTGGCGTGCAGCGTCACCTGGCCGGCTGGTGGCTTGCCCCGCGCCAGGCGCACGTCGCGTGTCTCGATGCCGTGGTCGAGGGCATTGCGCACCAGATGCATGAGCGGATCGCCGATTTTTTCGACCACCGATTTGTCCAGCTCGGTCTCGCCACCGCTGATGGCCAGGTCGATTTCCTTGTCCAGCTCGCGGGCGGTGTCGCGCACCACACGATGAAAGCGGTTGAAAGTCTCGCCGATCTGCACCATGCGCAGTTGCAGCGCCGAATCGCGGATGTCCTCGACGAGGCGGGCCAGTACCGAGGTGGCTTCGATCAACGCCCCCTGGCGGCTTTGCTGTGCCAGCAGGCTGGCACTGGCGCCAGCGATGACCAGCTCGCCGACCAGGTCGATGAGATGATCGAGCTTGCCGGCATGGACACGAATCAGCCGCGCTTCGTCGGCTTTCTTGTCGCTGATCTGTTTTTGGCGATTGACGGCGGCAGCGACGATCTCGGGCTGCACGGCCTGATTCTCGACCAGGATTTCGCCCAGCCGCACGCCTGGTGCCGCGTTTGCTTCGGTATGGTCTGTGATGCCACTGCCGGAATCGGTGGCTGCTGCGCGTTCCTGTTGCTGGCGGTCGAG
The DNA here is from genome assembly GCA_018062105.1 of Sterolibacterium sp. Taxonomy (GTDB): domain Bacteria; phylum Pseudomonadota; class Gammaproteobacteria; order Burkholderiales; family Rhodocyclaceae; genus Sterolibacterium. Next base: position 6,943 of record JAGOSV010000077.1, read on the forward strand.
TCCTTGTTGCAGTTCTTCTTCGGTCAGCGCGCCGCTGCGGATGAGGATTTCGCCCAGCCGCAGCGATTCTTCTGGCAGCGCCTCGATGAGCCGGAGGTAATCGCTGATGCGGCTGTAGGGCGGCAGGATGTGCAGCACGCACTCATCGCGGACGAAGTCGAACACCCGCTCGATGGCGGCTTTGTCGGCGCTGCTGCGAAAGCTGATCTCGAAGCCCAGATAACAGGATTCCGGATTCATCTGCTCCGCCGCCGGCAGGGCATCGGCCAGCGTGTCGATGTGCACGATCTCGCCCAGCGTCAGCAGATAACGCAGGATGGCTGCCGGGTCCATGCCATGGCGCAGCACGTCTTCACCAAAGCGCACGGAGATATGCCAGCAGTCGGTGATCGCCGTGGCATCACCATCGGCCTCGGCTTCGCCTTCGTGCACCTGCGCTGCGGCGGCCGTTCCGGCGGGCGGTGTCAGCGTGCCGGCAGCGGCAGACGGGCTGGTGTCGGCCAGAAACACATGCAGGCGGGCATGGATTTCCTGGCCGGCGGCTGTCAGGGTGGCGTCGTCCTGCGTGGTGGTGCCGGTGATCTTGCCGACCAGTGCGGCGAGATGGTCGCAGCAGGCCAGCAGGGCGCTGATGAGCGGGCTGCTGACGGGAATTTCGCCATTGCGCAGCTTGTCGAGCAGGTTTTCGACGACATGAGTGAAGCGTTCGATGGCCTGTTGCTCGACCACGCCGGCACTGCCCTTGATGGTGTGGGCGGCGCGGAAGATGGCATTGAGCGCTTCGGCATCGTGCTGCCCTTGCTCCATGTCGAGCAGCAGGCTTTCCATCGCCGCCAGCTGCTCCCCGGTTTCTTCGATGAATAAGGCGAGAACCTCGTCCATGATGGTCGTTCTCCTGTGGTCAGTGGCGCGGCTCGCCGGCCGGAATCAGCAGAGGGTCGCCAAAGTAGCCGGCGATGTTGAAAAAATCGAGCAGCTCGCGCACGGCCGGGCTGTGGGCAACGATGTTGAGGGTCTGTCCCTGTTGCTGGCTTTCCCGCTTGGCCAGCATCAGCAGCTGGATGCCGGCGGTGTCGATCTCGGCGACCTGCGACAGGTCGAGCTCGATCAAGGTCTGCCCGGTCATTCCGGCCAGCAGCTCGGCCTTCAGCGTTTCTGCCTGATAGATGGTCAGGTCACGCTGGATGGTCATGCGTGCCACCTTGGTGGATTTCTTGCGCGAGGCGGGGGACATGAGGAACCTGCCTTTCGTGAGGGGGAATGAAAAAGCCGTGGCAAGGATGGTGGGGGCAATCCCCGTATGCCATGAGCGGGAGGATCAGCGCAGCACCAGCTTGATGGTGTTGATCAGGTCGTCGGCCGTGGCCGGCTTGACCAGCCAGCCAGAGGCGCCGGCGGCCTTGGCTTCCATGCGTTTGTCCTGTTGCGATTCGGTGGTGAGAAAAAGGATGGGCATGAATTTGTAAGCGGGCAGCTTGCGCACTTCCTTGATGAATTCGATGCCGTTCATGCCGGGCATGTTGAGGTCGGTGATGAGCAGGTCGATCTTGGTCGGGCCGCTGAATTTCTTCAGTCCTTCGGCGGCATTGCCGGCCTTGTCCACCGCGTAGCCAGCCTTGGTCAGGATGTTGGAAATGGACAGCAGGATGGTGGCGGAATCGTCGACGAGCAAAATGGTTTTCATGGCTGCTTCTCCAGGGGTTCAGGCGAAAGATTCAGGTAGCGGAGCGATGTTTCGGATCGGAAATTACGGTGCGTGATCCGTTTTCAGATCGCAAACCTGATCAAAAATAATGGTTGCAAGATGTGCGCAGCCTGATTGAACCACTTGCCAATCGTGCCAGCGCGGGTCGAGGTTCTTGTACTCGGGCAATTCCATTTCTTCTAGGTCATAGGGCTGAGGATGTGCCAGCTGAACCTGTAATTGCTGCAAGGAAGATTCTCCATTGTCCTGTGGGTAGAGGTGATCAAAGGATTGCAGGGCCAGGGCAACCTGATGGTTTCCCATGTGCTCGGCCAGTGCCAGAAAATCTAGATAATCTCGGGTGGCATTGCGTTTCAGGATGAGAATGCCCTTGATGCGAAGGATTTCTCCTTCGGTAGGTATTGTGATCGGGGCACCGTGGTAATTCACTACCGTTGTTTCCAGCGGTACCTCCCGAATCAGTTGACGCACTCCGGTTTCAATACCATCGAGACTGCCCAGAATCTGGACAGGACGCTGTACACGTGCAGTCTTCCAGCCGGCAACGGACTCGAGCTGAAGCAGAACTTCGTCAAAATGCTGGCGCAAGTCGGCCAGTACGCGGTCGGCATCCTGTGAATAGCGATGTGCTGCATGAATGGCTGAGGCAGTGCCACCGACCAGAACGGCCTTGGGCAGCAGTTGCTGTAGATGTGCCGCTGCCGATAGGACGAGTTCCCAGTCAGGTAGCGGAGCGATGTTCGGTGACATAGTTCATCCAGAAGTGATGACGCTGGGCATAGGGATCCACGATACGGGGACGGCAGACCTGGGCGATTTTGTCGAGCAGGCAGTGGTCGGCCAGTACTGCCTGACGCAGCTGGGCCCAATCTTGCCAGCGACCGCGAATGATGACATCGTCGATGGCGGCCAGGGTGTAGCGCTGATGGTTGAGGTGGCGATGCTGCATGGGTTTCCTGCTTCTCCAGGGGTTCAGGCGAAAGATTCAGAACAGTTCGACCCGGCTGCTGGCGGCCGGGGCGGCGGTGGGCAGTGCGCTGCCGAGGCCGAGGCTTTGGTCATGAACGGCGTGTTGTTCCTGCATGACGTAGCTGCTTTTGAGTTCGTCGAGGTGCTGTTCCAGCGACTTGACCTGCAACGGTGCCACCAGCCCGGTGCGGCTGCCGTCGGCCAGGGCATCGGCGACGTTGCTCAGGCGTTCGAGGCCGTGCGTCACCTGTTCGAGCTGCTGGCGGGTGATGTCCTGAAACTGCAGATTGCTCAAGGTGTCCAGAACATCGTGGTTGATCTTTTCTGTCGTCTGGTTGAGCGAGCTGGTCAGCTGCTGCAGGTAGACCAGGGTTTCGGCAAAGTGCTGGCTCATGTTGTGCAGACGCTCGGTGATCTCGTTGAGCTGGAGCTGGTCTGCGCCTTTGTGGTCAAGCTCGAAAGCGGTTTCGAGTTCCTGCATGATGGCGCGCGAGACGGTGTCGATGCCGCCGGAGATTTCGGCAGCCGCTTCGGTGGTCTGGCTGGCCAGCTTGCGCACCTGATCGGCAACGACGGTAAAGCTGCGCCCAGCCTCGCCGGCGCGGGCGGCTTCGATGGTGGCGTTGAGCGACAGCAGGTCGGTCTGTTTGGCGATTTTCTTGATGAGCTCGACCAGCGGCGAGAGTGAGCCGATTTCTGCCACCACGCGGGCAATGCTTTGCTGTGTCTGCTGCTGGCGTTGTTCCCGTTCCTCGCGGAAATGCACCAGTGCCTGGACGGCGGCCAGATTGAGTTCAATCTCTTCTTCCGATTGATGGGATAGCGCATCCGAATGTGCCACCGAGGCGCGTACTTCATCGGCCAGACGCTGGCTTTCCTGGCTGATGTGGTCAAGCCGGCTGGCGATGTCGAAGGCCGCCGTTTCGGTGATGCGTGCCACGTCGGCCAGATGGCTGCCCAGCACGTCGTTGTATTGCCGCACCTGCGCCAGTTGTCCGGCGATGGCCTCGAAGTTGTCGAGTGAGGCCTGGTTATGGCTGGTCCAGGTGGTCAGGGCAATCGCATGAATGCCAATGTCGTTGACCGCTCGAAATAGTTGTTTACGATCAAGACGTTGGATAGGGGGGCTGTTCACAGCACCTTGATTTGTGTAGTTTTCTGTCTTTTTGGGGTGATCC
>JAGOSV010000146.1 GCA_018062105.1 Sterolibacterium sp.
GCAGGAAGGGGCCGAAGGGTTGCAGCAGGCTGCACATCAGCGCCAGCAGCATGTTGGCGAAGGTCAGCATGCTGAGCAGCGGCGGATTGCGGCGATACAGCAGGAAACCACCTGCCAGCCAGAACAGGCCGTGACGGGCGGGGAGGCGGTGTGCCTGCATGCTGGGGGCGCTGGCCGGGGGGCGGGGATGCGGCGTTTCGTTCAGAATGTGTCGCTCAGAAGGTACCGATTACCCACATCGGTACACGCAGACCGCTGTCCAGGGTTTCCTGGCGGGTCATCTTGCCGTCACCGCGTTCGTCGATGAGGTAGTAGCTTGGCCCACTGGGCGGGGTGACCTTGAGCATGTAGAGCTTGCCGTTGAGACGGTATTCCTCGACGCGGTCTTCGCCCCGTTTGGTGATGACGACTTGCGGTTCGAGCGAAGGATCGGCCATTCCCGGAGGAGGCGGGGGTGGCTCGGGCAGCGGTTGCAAGTCTGCTGGCAGTTGCTGCGCCGCGACCGGGAGTGCCAGAAGCGTGACGAGAGTAACGAGGAGGCGGCGCATGGTGAGGTCGGAGTCCTTGGTGGAAAGAATGTAAAGAAGCTCGGGAAGGGGAAGGGTGGATTTTATCAAAGGTTGAGGAGCAGCTCGTGCTCGGCCGGCAGGTGTTCGAAGCCGCGTCGCTCGTAGTGTTTGAAGATGGCGGCAACGATGTCGGCAGGCTCGTCGATGACCTGAAGCAGATCCATGTCTTCCGGGCTGATCATGCCTTCACCAACCAGACGGTCGCGGAACCAGTCGATCAGGCCGGCCCAGAAGGCGCTGCCGACGAGGATCAGCGGGATGCGCGGGGTCTTGTTGGTCTGGATCAGGGTCAGTGCTTCGAGCAGTTCGTCGAGCGTGCCAAAACCGCCTGGGGCTACGATATAGGCTGCGGCGTAGCGAACGAACATGTACTTGCGGGCGAAGAAGTGGCGGAAGGTCTGCGAGATGTCCTGATAGGGGTTGGCCGACTGCTCCATGGGCAGCTGGATGTTGAGGCCGACACTCGGGCTGGTACCGGCATAGGCGCCCTTGTTGGCCGCTTCCATGATGCCCGGGCCGCCGCCGGAGATGACGCTGAAGCCGGCATCCGACAGCAAGCGGGCGATTTTTTCGGTCAGCAGGTAGTAGTCCGATTCAGGCGGCACGCGTGCCGAACCGAAGATGGTGACGGCCGGGCGGATGCTGTTCAGGCGGTCGGTGGCCTCGACAAACTCTGACATAATGCCAAACAGTCGCCACGCCTCGCGTGAGGCGTAGGAAGAAGCGGCACCGGAAGCCGATGGCTTGTGCGGTATCCAGCTTTCGCCATCGCGTGTCGGCGGAAAGGGCTTGGGGGTCTTGTTCCAGGCGCTCATGATGCCTGCCCCATTGCTGCCCTCGGGCTGATCGTCACCGAATTCAATTGTCATTCTCCTTCTGGTATGCCTACGTTACTGCTCGTTGACGGTTCTTCGTATCTGTATCGCGCTTTTCACGCCTTGCCCGAGCTGCGCAACAAGGCGGGCGAGCCGACGGGGGCTGTGTACGGCGTGATCAGCATGCTACGCCGGCTGCTGGCCGACTACAAGGCACAGCACCCGGAGATGGCGGACGAATCGATCCTGCGCGCGGTCGTCTTCGATGCCAAGGGCAAGACGTTCCGTGAGGACTGGTACCCGCAATACAAAGCGCATCGTCCGCCGATGCCGGATGAGCTGGTGCAGCAGATCGAGCCGCTGCATGCCTGCATCCGCGCCAGCGGCTGGCCGTTGCTGATGGTCGAAGGGGTCGAGGCCGATGATGTCATTGGCACATTGGCGGCGGAAGCTACGGCGCAGGGCATGGATTGCCTGATCTCGACCGGTGACAAGGATCTGGCTCAGCTCGTCAATCCGCAGGTTACGCTGGTCAACACCATGACGGGCGAGCGGCTGGATGTGGCCGGCGTGCAGCAGAAATTTGGCGTGCCGCCCGAGCGCATCGTCGATTATCTGGCTCTGGTGGGCGATGCCGTTGATGGCGTGCCGGGGGTGGCCAAGGTCGGGCCGAAGACGGCGGTGAAATGGCTGGCGCAATATGGCACGCTGGAGGGGGTCATGGCTCACGCGGCGGAGATCGGTGGGGTGGTGGGCGAGAACTTGCGTCAGGCTCTCGATTTTTTGCCGTTGGGGCGGCGTCTCCTAACCGTGGTGTGCACCGTGCCGCTGTCACCGGCGCAGACGGTGGCACAGCTGTTGCCGCAGCCGGTCGACCGTTCGCAGCTGATCGAGTGCTACACCCGGCTGGAGTTCAAGACCTGGCTGCGTGAAGTCAGCACCGATGCCACGGCTGCGGCAGATTCTTTGGCTCCGGCTGCGGCTTCGTCGGGCTCGTCTGTCGCCCGCGGCGCACGTTCTGCACATTCTTCACATTCCTCACACTCCCCGGTCAGCCAGAATCTGCCAGGGCTGGATCGCAGTGGCTATCAGGTGTTGCTCGATCCGTCCGCCCTTGAGCAGTGGCTGGCCAGGATTGAAGCAGCACCGCTCACGGCGCTGGATACGGAAACCACCGATCTCGATCCTTTCGTGGCGCAGCTGGTGGGCATTTCGTTTGCCGTCGAGGAGACCTCCGGCGCGGTGGCGGCGGCCTATCTGCCGCTGGCTCATGATGCCCTGGGGGCGCCTGCACAGCTGCCAATGGCGGAAACCCTGGAACGCCTGCGGCCGTGGCTGGAGTCGGAACAACATGCCAAGCTTGGCCAGCACCTCAAGTTCGACCGTCATGTGTTTGCCAATCATGGCATCACGTTGCGCGGCATCGTGGCCGATACGCTGCTGGAATCCTATGTTCTGGAAAGCGACAAATCGCATGATCTGGGCGCACTGGCTACGCGCCATCTGGGGGTGGCCACGCTGTCTTATGACGCGCTCACCGG
>JAGOSV010000078.1 GCA_018062105.1 Sterolibacterium sp.
ACAACTTACTGGATTCCCGCCTTCGCGGGAATGACTTGATCAGTGTTTCCTTAGCGTTCTCACCCAAAAGGTGAGGGCTAATCAGAGCCAAAATGTTTAGAAAAACAAGGACTTCATACTGGAAATCAGCGGTCAACTGCGGTTTCTAGGTTTAATCAGCGGCCCCTTAACAGATTTGCATTCTTTAGCCTTTGCCGGGACTCGCCCCGGCGGGCGAGTGACTTTCTTGTTGCGCGACAAGAAAGTCACCAAAGATGAGAGGGAGTGAGATAAACCCAGGGGCTGTGGTGAGATAATTGTGGGAAACAGCGGGATATTCTGGGGGGGAATGGGAAGGCTGCCGCAAATCACTTGCAGGGAGTGAAACGCCAGTCAGGCTATTCAAATGCGTCTCGTAGGGCGGCCAGAATCTTGTCTTTCTCGTCTGGGTAGAGCGTTCCGCTGGGGGTGATGGGCAGGAAGGGGCGGGCGGGGATGTCGCCCCAGAGGTGGGGGAATTGGGATTTCTTGCCACCGAATTGCTGCATGGCAGCGTATTTCATGGTGCTGCCGACGAGCAGGCTGTTTTCCTGGGCGTTGACGACGAACTGATTTGCCAAGTTGCGGCTTTCGCCGATCAGCGGGTTTTTGGTGGCCAGCAGGCCGGTGCTTTTGGCGGAGAGTTTGCCGTCTGTCTTGCGGAACTGGCCGCGCTTGTGGGCCAGGGCTTCGTAGGTGGCTCGGCTGTTGGCGGGCCATGGTGCACCATCCGGGCCGCGCGAGGTGGAGAAGCGTTGCTTGGTGCGCTCCATGATGTCTTCGCCAATGGCTTGCAGCAGCGGGCTGATCTTGCCCAGGCGGCCTTGCAGTTTTTCCAGTGCGGCTTGTACGGCGGTGTCGTCGACGTCAATGGTGATGCTCATGCGGCTGGCTCCTGTTGTTTGGCCTGCTGGATGGCGGCGTGTTCGGCTTCGATGGCGACGGCCCAGCCTTCGGCGATGTGGCCTGCGCCCATCAGCTCGCAGCCGCGCTCGGCCATGGGGCCGAAGCCGCCGAGATAGTCCATGTCTGCACCCAGGTCGATCATGGTTTTCGAGAGTTTGCGCAGGCGCTTGGCGATTTGCAGGGGTGTCATGGGTTGTCCTGTACTCTTGATGAGGCGGTTGTTTCCAATGGGAATGGTTGCGGTAAGCTGAAAAGCCCAGCGTGTGATCCGGTTCGAATCCGGCGCCGCCTTACTTCCTATATACTGAAACTGCAGTGGGCAAGCATCGGCTCCCGGATTTCGATTCCGGCTCGTTTCGGACGTCAAGGTCGGCGGTGCTCATTGCAATCCTCCATCACCTTCGGTTTCGCGCTTTATCCGCATCGAAATGAATGTGAGTGAGCGATTGCGCTTGCCCGGTCTGATTTCCCATATAGATTCGATGGTCTCTTCAGGTGATGCCCAGCGCACAATCAACCGCTGGTGTCCATCAACGCTTTTCCCCGGCAACACCTCGCCTTCGTTGAGCCACCGTGCGGCATCAGCGTAGTCGGCTGCGCGTGGCGCACGCTGGGTTCCACCATCAAATCGGTGCGTTCTTTCGGTGTGACGTATCCCGTCAGCGCGTAGTAGCACGAGATATCCCGTAAGATCATCCTTCGCAACTGGCTGTAACCGGGCCGCATCAACAAACCCCAGCCAGAGGTCTTTGCTGAATTGAGTATTCGCCAAGGCTTCAACGGCAAACTCAGCCACATTGGTTCGAGCATCAATCCACCGATTAACATCCCGCGTTAGCGCACTTGCGATAGCTGGCGGATAGTTGATCAGCTTGTTTGAGACCATTTCACGCAGCGGCATATCCACACTTGCCCCCGGCTGGTAATCAAAGCCTTTGTCGATGCCCAGTGGTGCGCCGGTCTTGGGGTTGGTATCGTCCCAGCCATCCGGCGGCGCGGTGGCGGCATCCGCTTCGGGGGCGGCGACGGGCACCACGCGGCAGCGGCACCCCCAGCCGTTGGGCGGGAAGTGGGTTTGCCAGAAGGGGTGGTCGTGGCGCAGTGTCAGGCGCATGTCGCCCCAGTGTTTGTGATGCGGACGCGGGTGCAGCACGCTGTCGCTGTGCACGTAACGCCAATAGGGGCGCAGACGCAGGAAATCCGGGTCGGTGAGCTGGCGGTAGCGGCCCGCAGCGTAGCTGGTGGCCATGTTGGTCTGGTAGATGACGCGGGTGCGCCAGGCTTCGCCGGCCTTGGTGCCTTCACCCGTCCAGCCCGTCCAGCCGTGTTTCTTGACGATTTCGCGGAAATCCTTGCGGAAGGCCTCGATGCCGCGCCCCTCCTCGATGGCGCGTGCCACCGCTGCGCGCAAGTCCTGCAGCAGATCGGCCTTGGCGGCGCCGGCGACGATGAAGGCGCGGTCGTGGCCCGAGCGTTTGACGTCATCCCAACGATCAGTGGGCAGGTTGAGCTTCTGGCGGAAGAATTCGATTTGCTCGTCAAAGGGCGTGCCGAAGCCGACGCGCAGGGACGGGGCTGGCGCGTTACTGGCTGGCATCGTCCGACTCCAACCCCGACCCCGACTTCACCGCATCCATGCCGCGCAGCTCGGCCAGTGCCAGGGCAGCGGCCATGAGTCGGGTCAGCTCCTCGGTGGGCAGGCCGCCCCAGGCGGCAACCAGCTCGTGTTCCAGTTGCGCCAGATCCTGCGCCGTGTTCACCCGGCGCTCGATGTCGGCCAGCCAGGCCTGCCATTGTGGCGCGGCGGCGGTTTCCAGCAGGGCCACGTCGTCGGCTTCCGGGGCGACACCATCCGGCGTAGCAACAGCTACTTTTGGCGTAGCGGCCAGGACAGCCGTGGGTATTTTGGCGGCAGGCCGCCCCGGAATTTCGGCAAGGTTCGCCATTACGCCCCTTGCAGGTTCGCCGTTCGGGTGTGCGCGCAGGCCGGTCAGATAGGGATTCATGCCCTCCATGCCGGCGGGCGCATGTTGCATGACCAGCAAGTTGTCCTCATGCTCCGGCTCGGGGATGCGCAGCTTTTCCTGCACCCAGGCGCGGTCGATACGCAAGCCTACGCTGAGCAGCTTGGGCAGGGCATCGGCGTAGATCGCAATGTCTTCCGCCTCATTCAGCTCGAAGCGCAGCTGCGGGCAGCGGCGCGGGTCGAGCTGGCCAGCCCCTTGCCGGTTGAGCGCGATCAGCGGATACACCAGGTCGCGCGTCAGCGTGGCGGCCAGGCTGCGGGCATCCGCGCGCAGGATGTCACGGCGCACGGCGGCATGCACCTGGCCCAAGGCATAGCCGCCCGACCCCACCGCACCGCCTTCCGTGGTCAGCGTCTGGCCGAGGATGGCCTTGCTCATGGCCTTTTCGCACCACGCCAGCATCGCCAGATGGGGTGTATCGCCACTGCTGCCGCCCCCGCCGGCCACCTTGTTGATCTCCAGCTGCATGTCGGCCGGCATGATGGCGCGGGCATCGTGCCCCAGTGCTGTCACCGCCCGCAGCAGGCTGGAGCGTTCATCGGCCGATGCCCCATTGTGATATTTGCCGACGATGATGGGCAGGCCAAAGGTTTCCAGATATTCAGCGAAGTCCGAGAGCGCATAGACCTTGTAGATGAACGGCCAGGACAGCGTGCGATGCAGCCCCAGACGGCCACCGTAACCCGTCTTGGCCTTGGAGGGCGCATGCCACACCCAGCCAAAGGGCCGCAGCACTTCGCCGTAGGCGGCGGCACTGCGCAAGCGTATTTCGGTGCGGCTCTGATCCAGACAAAACCACTCCTGCGGGCGCGGGTGAAAGCTGGGCAGAAGCTCCCCGCCCCAGCGACTCCATTCCAGCTCAACCACGCCAAAGCCATGCCCCACCGCCTCCATCAGCGTCAAGATCAGGTCCTCCATGGGGTCGATGGCGTTTTTCAGCACATCCTCCACCCATTGCACCGTCGCCTTTTCGGCAGCGGTGGCATCAGGGGGCGCGACGATGTCCCAGTCCAGCATGGTCAGCGCACTGCGGCGCTTGTCGATTTCCGCGCGCAGATGGGCATCGCGCTCTTCCATGTCGGCAAACAGGCGGTGCTGCTCGACCAGGTTGCCCTCGTCGGCGGCGCGCAGTGTCGCCGCCAGACGTGTTGGCGTCAGCCCGGCCAGCATGGGCGTCAGGGTTTGATGTTGCAGCCAGGCCACCCGGCTGGTCTGCGGCTCGGCCAGAGCGGAAGGCTCGATGGCGTTACCGTATTGGTCGATGATGCGGGGCATGGGTAGAATCCTTTGCATGGACATGACAGCCTTGATCGCCGCGTTGAACGGCGTAAAGCAGGTAAAGGACGTGGCAGAGGCGGCGATTGGCGCCAAGCAGGCCATAGAAGTCGGTCGCGTCCAGTCCGAGCTGCTGCCTGCGATTGTGGAGAGCTACTGCCAGCTCCTGGAGGCCAAGATGGCGCAAATGGAACTCACCCAACGCCTGCGTGATGCCGAAGACGCCGTGCGCCAGGCGCATGACGAGCTGGCCCGCCGCCAAGACTGGGCGACCGAAGCTGCGCGTTATGCGTTGGCGGTCGTGGGCGACCAGGCCTATGCCTACGCGCTGAAGCCAGAGGCTGCACGCGGCGAGCCCGCGCATCACCTGTGTCAGCCCTGTTACGAGCAGGGTAAAAAGTCGATCCTTCAAAATGCTGGCCATCGAGACTACAGGCGCATCATGGCCTGTCCGCAATGTCGGGCTGAGGTCTTGTTTGTCGCACCGATCAACCCCGACGACAGGGCTGTCGTCACAATCCCGCGACAGCGAATTTTCTGAAGTTCTGCCGTCCTTCATCACACCATCCTCCTCGAAGCCCATTCACCCAAACCATCCTCAGCCGGTGGCAGCATGTTGCTGTTTTGCGGCCCGCCACGCCGTTGCACCGACTGAAAGCCATCGCAGCGCCCTGGCCGGTCGCCGCTGGCGGCATGGATGGCCAGAAAACAGGCCCAGGTGCGGTCGGCGTGACCGGCAGCGTCTGAATCGGCCACAAAACGCGGCGCGCCGGTGGGCGAAGTCACCCTTTGCAGCTTGTGCAAATCCGCACGCAAGGCAGGCACACCCTGGGGAATGCGCAGGCGCTTGTCCTCAAGGCACTCCTTGCCCTGGGTGGCCATGGTCAGCTTGTTGCTGCCGGTAAACAGCACCCCTTCCACGCGCAGACTGCCGTGGCGGGTTTTTGCATCCTCGACCGGCTTCTCTCCCATGCCGGTCTGGTCCATGCAGGCGCGCAACACGCGGTAGCGGGCAAAGACATCATCCAGCAGCGCATCCTGCTCGGCAAAGCTGATGCGCCGGCGCTCGATGATCTCGCGCGTCCACAGCACATCGCCCACCTGCTCGACCACCCAGATGACGAACAGGTCATTGCGCGCGGCGATATCGACGCCCACATAGCACGGCCCGCCGCTGTAATGTTCCTTGCGCCCGGCCTGTTCATGCTCGACGCCATTGATCAGCTCGAACGACAGCCAGGCACTGGCCTCGTCCAGCCATTGCAGCTCGTATTCCTGCGCCCACAGGTCATCATCGCCGAGGCCAGCACGCAGCTCATTGATGTCACGCGGCAGGCCATCCTTCACCGCCTGATGGATATCGACGCTGTGCTTGCTCCAGGTGTCGCCCTCGGCGGTCATCAAGTCATAGAACTTGTTGCCCTTGCCGTTGGGCGTGCTCGTCACGCGCAGCTTGTAGCCGTTGGAGATGACCGGAAACAGCGCGCCCCAGATCTTGCGGCTGTCCTGATGAAAGGCGAACTCATCCAGAAACACATTGGCCGAAAAGCCGCGTGCCGTGTCCGGATTGGCCGGCAGCGCCGTGATGCGCGAGCCGCCCGGCAGCACCACGTCGAGCATGGTATACACCGTGCCGGAATCGCCCTTGAAGCCCGATTCGGCCTCCTGAATGGCGAGGTTGTACGCCTTGGCGTGCTTTTTCACGCCCTCTTCCATGGCTTCCTTGGCCTGACGCTCCCCGCGAGAAAGTATCACCCAGCGGCCACGCCGTCCCTGCGCCTCCAGCTCGAAGCAATCATCGACAATCTCCAGCGTCGTCGTGAACGTCTTGCCGGTCTGGCGCGCAAACATGCCGATCTTGAATCGGCTGTGGTCGAGCAGCCAGCGTTGCTGGTAGGCGTAGAGCGGCAGGGCGGGGGCAATCCTGCTCATGGCTCAGCCCACCAGTCCGTAGATTTCCTCACGCACGCGGCGCAAGGTTTCCAGATCAAAGCCCGCCTTGCCCTGGGCGCGTCCGGCTTCCGCCTCCAGCGCATCCATCTTGGCGGCGATCTTCTCGCGCACTTCCCGCTGAAACTTCTTCAAGGTCACGGAAGCCCGCGTGAGCGTGGCGATATTCTTCGCCGCCGCCGACAGCAGATCGATGCGCTCGGCCGGATCAATGCCTCCCTCACTGGCTTCCTGCAGATTCATGATGGATTCGAACAGCTCCGTCTGCACCAGCGCGATCACCGCCTCCGAGCGCGCATCCTGATCATCCGCCGCTCCCTCGGTGAGCAGCCGTGCGGCTTCCGTGCTGGCCTTGATGGCGGCAAAGCGGCGCTCCATCTTCTGGCCGAAGCGGTGGATCGCCGACTTGCTGATGAGATAACCCTGCTCGCGCAACATCGCCTCCAGCGCCTGATAGCCGGCAAAGCCCTGCTCACTCAGTGCGCGGCACAGCCAGCGTCGCGTCTCCTCGGGCAGGCCGTCGATGCTTGAGCGGCGCGCCATCAGTCTTGCACCCAGTACTTGGGCGGGCGCGCCACGCCAGGCTCGCAGTCGACGGTGTATTCGGCCAAGTCGATGCCATGGCGGGTGAGGTCGGCAAACCAGCTGCCGGACGGTTCCTTGGTGATTTCGACCAGCTGGCGATCAGCCAGATAGTCCAGCTCGCGGCGCACTTCCAGCGGCGAGGCGTCAGGATAGAGCGCCTGCACGATCTCCCCCAGACGCGCCTCATGCAGGGTGTAGGGGCGGTTCTTGTTGAGCGTGCTGAGCATGTTCCAGCGCATCGATTCGCGGCGCTGTTTGCCGTGGTCAATCATGGCGTACTCCCTTCATCTGTACCACTTCGAGTTTGTTGTAGAGGGCATCGAGCTTGGCCTCGATCACGCTCTGGCCGCGCACGTAGTCCTCGCGGCGCACGTACTGCAGCGGCAGCTCGGCCTGGAAGCGCAGGAAATCGCGCTCCAGCGCCGTCCAGCCATCGGCTTCGCGGCGGTTCTGTTCGATCACCGTGCCGAACTTTTCGTCCCAATGACGGCTCGCCTGTTCGCGGGTGTTTTCCAGGGCGACGAAGCGGTCATTGAGGCGGCGGTCGATCTGCGCCAGCAGCAGCTTGCCGGCCGCAAACAGGAAGCTCAGGAACGACAGCAGCAGGGTGACGAGCTGCCAGAACTCGACATGCACGGTCATGCGTGGCCTCCCTCTGCCCGGGACTGGCAATGCACACAGCGCGTGACGCCCGGCACGGCCTGCTGGCGGGCGGGCGGAATCGGCTCGCCGCAGTCCTGACAGTGCGACAGCGCGGTGCGCGGCGCGCGCGGGCGGCGCTGGGCCGCCAGAGCGGCTTCGCGAGCGGCCATTTCCAGCTCGCTGGCGCGATCAAAGATGTCCATCGGGGCTCTCCTGGTGCCAGTCGATCAGCGCGCCGAGGCGGCTGCGGCAGGCGTCGTATTGGCGCTGGGCGTCGCTGATCCAGCCAGCGACGTCGGTATCGCTGGCAGCGGCGGCAGCTTCTGCAGCAGTGTGGCCGGTGGGCGCGGACAGGGATACAGCGCCGGCCTGCCGGTGCTGGTGGAACGCTTCATTGCGGTGCGTGCGCTGAGGGCCGGCTTTCGCCGCGGCGGGCGCGCCTGGAGCGATGTCGAGACGGTAGTGGCGGTAGCGGAGTTTTCCGACGAGCAGCTGGCGCAGATCGAGGCCGAGCCGCTGCTGGTGGTGCGTGAGGTGGACGCGCCTGCCGAGGCCGCGCAGGAGTAAACCATGAGCTATGCCAGCGAAACCGACTTGAAGGCGCTGTTTGGCGCGGATGAGATCGAGACGCGCGCGGCTGTCCTGCCCGCCGGGGTGGTGGCGCGCGCGCTGGCGGATGCGGATGCCGAGATCGACAGCTACCTGTCGGGCCGTGTGCAGTTGCCGCTGGGTTCGGCGCCGGCGATTCTGGTACGCGCGGCGGCGGTGATGGCACGCCATCAGCTGCTGGGCGAGGCGGTGACGGAGCGTGCGCGGCGGGATTATGAGGACGTGCGCGGCTGGCTGAAGGATATCCATGCCGGGCGTGCCGCCTTGCCGAATGCCCTGCCGCTGCCCGGTGCCGGGCAGGATGCCACGGTGGAGGTGGTGGGCCGGGAGCGTGTCTTTACTGGTGGTGTGCTGTGATCGATCTGTCTGAGGTGCGCACCCAGCTGGCTACGGTGGCGGCCTTGCGCCGGGTGGCGGGGGCGGCCGAGTTCCAGGCGGCGGCCAATGCCCATCCGCTGGCCGGGCCGGCGGCCTATGTGATGTTGCTGGGCGAGTCGCCCGGTGCCAGCCCCCTGGCCAACGCCATGCTGCAGCGGGTGGAGGTGTCGATCGGCATCGCGCTGGCCGTGCGCAATGTGGCCGACAGCACGGGGGCGGCAGCGGGCGATGCACTGGATGATTTGCGGGCTGCGATGACGGCGGCTTTGCTGGGCTGGACGCCAACGGATGCGGAGCCGCTGTATCGCGGCCAGGGGCAGCTGCTGGCCTTCAAGGATGGCTGGCTGTGGTGGCAGGACATCTGGCACACGGCTTATTACGAGAGGAGTGTTTTATGAGTCGCAACACACCGGTGGCTGGCGAGGCGGCAAGTGCGGCCAACTACATGAATGATGAACATTGGGGCAAGGGCGGCCGCTACATCCTTAACCCAACCACCAAACAGCGCACGCCGGTGGTGGAGGCGCCTGCGGATGGCGTCACCGAGACCGCAGTCGATGGCGACACGCCGACGGCGGATGCACCGACTACGGATACCCTCATTTCTTCTACTGCAAAGGGCAAACGCCATGGCTAATCTGATTACTTCTCCCCGCTTCTGGAAAAACAAGGCGCTGCTGTTCAAGGCCGAGACGGTGTATGGCACCGACCCGACACCGTCGGGCTCGACGGACTGGATCGAGGCGCGCAATGTGAATTTCCAGCCCTATGACGCCGAGACGGTGGAGCGCAATATCGACATGCCGTACATGGGCGGCTCGGGCAAGGTGGTGGTGGAGCGCTGGGCCAAGGCGAGCTTTGATGTGTATATGGGAGCGTCCGGCACGGCCGGTACGGCACCCAAGTGGGCTGACCTGATGCTGGCCTGCGGCACAGCCGAGACGGTGGTGGCGGCGACCTCGGTGAGCTATGAGCTGGTGAGCACGGGGATCAAGAGCATTACGGCCTGGATCAATGTGGATGGGGTGTATCACAAGCTCTCTGGCGGGCGCGGCACGGTGAGCGGCAAGATCGATGCCAAGGGCGTGCCGATGCTGAGCTTCGAGTTTGATTTCATTTACTCCGGCCCGGTGGCGGCGGCCATGCCGTCGGTGACACGCACGGGCTGGGCCATGGATGTGGGGGCGAACGCCGCCAACACCACGGCGCTGACCCTGGGTGCCACTAGTCTGGCGGTGCAGAGCATGGATTTTGCCCTGGGCAACAGCATTGCACGCTTGTCGCTGATGGGGCCGCAGCATGAGGTGATGATTACCAACCGCGCGCCGACCTTGAATGTGACGGTGGCGGCCCCCGCGCTGGGCGATTTCAATCCTTTTGCGCTGGCCGATGGCGGGGCGAGCCAGACCCTGGAGATCACCCACGGCCTGGGCGCAGGCAAGCAGATCAAGCTGACGGCCAATGCCCTGCTCAATGGCGTTGAGTATGGCGAGATCGAGGGGCTGCTGGGCTATCGCCTGAGCTTCTTGCCCACCCCCGTGCTCGGCAATGACGAGCTGGCCATTGTCTGCCTGTAACCCGCCTGAATTGAGAGGAAGTACATGATTACGATACGCAAGACAGCCCACTGCGCCTGGCCGGTGACGGTGACCCTGCAGCATTGCGATGCGGCCACCGGTGAGGTGAGTGCGAGCGAGCATCGCTTCATCGGGCATTTCAAGCCGTTGTCTGAAGCCGAGCGCAAGGCGATTCACGATGAGGTGGAGGCAGCCTTTCCGGTGCCTGAGGGCGATGAGGCCAGGCTGTCGTTACCGACGGTACTGGAGCGCAATGCGGTGTTGTTCCCCCGTTTGATGGTGGGCTGGGACAAGGTGACTGACGAGGCAGGCGTGCCGGTGGCGTTTTCGGCGCAGACATTGAAGGAATGGGCATGCGGGCCGGATGGCCTGGCCGTGTCGGCCGGCTTGAATACGGCCATCAACGAGCTGCGCTTTGGGCTGGCACCGGCAAAAAACTCGCCGCCCTCGCCTGCGCCTGGGCAGGACTCAGGACAGGACGGGGGCAAGGGCGCGACGTCGGCGAACTAGCCCGTGATCTGGCTGCGGCAGGCTTGAGTCCGGCTGACATCGAGGCCGAGCTGGGCGCGCAGACGGCAGACGATGAGGAGGTGGTCGAGGTATGGCCGGAGTATCACGATGTCTGGGATGTGTGGCTGGTGATGGCCAATCACTGGCGCCTCTTGAGCGGCATGGGGGGATGCAGTTGGCTGGGACTGCATCTGCCCAGTCTGCCGGTGGCACTGGAGATTGCGGGGGTGGCCACTGAGCGGCGCAGTGAGGT
>JAGOSV010000147.1 GCA_018062105.1 Sterolibacterium sp.
ACTTCACCCAGCAGGACGATGCCCGTCTGGCCTGGCAGTACATCCCGGCCGTGCGTCGCGTGCGTCAGGCACCGGGTTTCGGCTTCGACAGCCCGATCCCGTCGACCTCGAATACCGTCGTGGTGGATGAAGTGCGGATGTACAACGGCTCAGCCGAGCGTTACAACTGGAAGCTCGTCGGCAAGAAGGAAATGTACATTCCGTACAATAACTTCCGTCTGGAAGAAAAGGATGTCGGTGCCAACAAGTATGCCAACCTGCTCAAGCCTGGCCATGAAAACCCAGAGTTCGTGCGCTGGGAGCTGCATCGTGTCTATGTGCTGGAAGGCAAGCTGAAAGACGGCTACCGTCACCTCTATCCGACCCGCATCGTTTATGCGGATGAGGATACCTGGCTGTATGTCATGTCCGACATTTATGACGGCAAGAACCAGCTCTGGCGCTGGAACTGGGTGAATAATCTTTACATGCCCGGTCCCAAGGTCTTTGCCCAAGGCAGCGCGTTCTATCATGACCTGTCGTCGGGCAGCTACACCGCCTTCGACCTGATGCAGGCCAAGCCGAAGTTCCTGGAGATCGACAAGCCGGGTGCAGATTACGCCAATGTCGACTTCTATTCAGACGACAACATGAAGGCCAGCGGCAACTGATCCTGCGCGCAACCTTCCTTGACGCCCCGTGCCACTTCGAGTGGCCGGGGCGTTTTTGTTTTTGATCGGATGAGAGAGGTATGGCCGGGGGGCAATAAAAAACAAACGATGCGCGGTTGTTCGGCAGATTGTCTGCAGATGCCGACAACTCGGCGATTACCCCGATTACTCGGCGTGATCGCGAAAATCAGATAGTCGTTTGTTCGTCCAGCTTTTGAAGGCGCGTCGGAAGTTGCTGACGCTGCTGTAGCCCAGCATGTAGCCGATCTGCTTGGGGGTCAGTGAGGTGTGGCGCAGGTATTGCAGTGCCAGTTCACGCCGGGTCTCGTCGAGAATCTGCTGGAAGGTGATTTCTTCACGTACCAAGCGGCGGCGCAGGGTACGGGCACCGATGTTGAGATGGTCGGCCATCTCCTCCAGGGTTGGAAACTTGCCGGGGTTTTTCACCAGGTAGTTGCGGATGCGGTGGGAAAGCAGGTCGGCTTCTTCGTTCTTGGTGGCCAGCAACTGGCATTGCCGTTCGCAGAGCTTGAAGACCTCCTCGTTGGCCAGGCTGACGGGTGTTTTCAGCTTGTCGATGTCGAAGACAACGATGTTGCGCGGCTGGTTGAAGTGCAACGGGCAGTGGAAACGCCGCTGGTAGGGCGTCAGGTCGGCGGGTGCCGGATAGGTGAGGAACATTTCCAGAATCGGAAAGGACTGATTGGTGATGCCGGAGGCCAGCTCGATGGTGCGGCTGATGAATTCCTCGACGGCAAAACGCAGGGCATCACCACCCAGCAGGTAACTGTCGCGGATTTCCGACCACCAGCGGCCATCGCTGATGTGGTTGCTGGAGGTGAAGGCTTGTTCGCTGAGGGAGTAGTACTTGGTGAAGACTTCACGCGCCTGTTCAAGGGTGGCTGCACTCAGTGCGGCATAACCCAGGACACCCAGGTCGCTGATCTTGAATTCGGCCCCCAGGGCAATGCCGATGCAAGGATCGCCGGTCAGTTCGATCATGTTGAGGATGACCTGGCGGTATTGCTGTGGGTGGGCGCGGAAGTTGTCGCCCAGAATGCGCTCCGTGCTGAGATTGGTTCCCTTCAGCACTTGTTCGGCGGGGTAGCCGCGTGCCGCCATGCGGGCAAGATAGAAGCTCAGCTTGTTTGTTGATTTCACGGGGATTTCCAGGCCGATCCGCAAGTCATGAGGCGGCCTGAGTATAGCGCAAATGTGGACAGCCCTGAGTGACTGGCTGCGGTGCCTGTTGCCGGAGGCTCAACAGGTCGGGGCGCTGGGGATCAGACAGATAGCCACAGGATGTTGCTGCCGGCCATGGTGAGGTCCGGCGTGCCGGTGACGGTGATGATGACGTCTTCATCCACCGGTTTGCCCAGGTGCAGGTATTGGCCGGCATCCAGCGGCAGCCAGCCCATGGCTTCGATTTCGAGAGCGGCAAGTTCCTGCAGTTCGGCGGGCAGGTCGAGCAGTGGTGCGCGGAACGGGGTCATGGACTCGGGCAGTCAGGGGCAGATTCGGGCAGCCATCCGGCAATGATGGCGCGACAAGTGGCGGGCGGCATTGTACCGTCCCGGGCTGGCGATGTCCCGATGTTATAATTCTCGGCCGTGTTCAAATCCCGGTGCGGCGCGTCCGTTGTCCGGGGTGCAGGTTACCTTCATGCAGCTGTTTGCGCTTGGCATCAACCATCGCACAGCCCCGCTCGATCTGCGCGAGCAGGTGGCTTTCCAGACCGAGCGTTTGCCGCTGGCGCTCGGTGATCTGGTGCGCCAGCGCCGGCTGCGCGAAGCGGCCATCCTGTCGACCTGTAACCGTACCGAACTGTATTGCGCCGCCGAGCAGCCGGGGGATGCGCAGCAGGCAGCAGACTGGCTGGCACAGTATCATCACCTGCCGGCAGACATCCTGAAACCGTATCTTTACACCCTGCCACAGCCGGATACGGTGCGGCATCTGTTCCGGGTGGCCAGCGGGCTGGACTCGATGGTGTTGGGCGAACCGCAGATTCTGGGCCAGATGAAACAGGCGGCGCGCACAGCCGAAGAAGCCGGGACACTGGGCACCCTGTTGGGCAAGCTGTTTCAGCGCAGTTTTTCCGTGGCCAAGGAGGTTCGCTCGACGACGGCCATCGGTGCCAACATCGTGTCGATGGCGGCCGCAGCGGTGCATCTGTCCAACCGGATTTTTGGCAGCATTGCCGAGCAGCGCGTGCTGTTTATCGGCGCGGGTGAAATGATCGAGCTGTGCGCC
>JAGOSV010000079.1 GCA_018062105.1 Sterolibacterium sp.
GAACCAGCATGCCCTGGATAATGGCTTCATCACCATGGCCCAGGACGGTCTGCGCCGAGTGCAGGAAGGCGCGACCACCCTGGAAGAAATCGCCCGGGTGGTCGACCTGACCAGTCTGGTGAGCTGAGACCACCATGCCCCACTACCGCTACCGCGCCGCACAAGCCGACGGCCGCATCATCAAAGGCACCACCGAAGCCCTGCACGAAGCCGATCTCGAAGCCCAGCTGAAAAACCACGGCCTGTCGCTGATCGACACCAAGCTCCTGAAGGATCGCCAGGGCACCGTCAAGGGCATGCAGCCACGGGACATCATCAACTTCCTGTTCCAGCTCGAAATGCAGATCCGTGGCGGGGTGCCGATCAACACCGCACTGGCCGACATGTGTGAAGACGCCGAATCCACCCAGAGCCACAACCTGGCTGCCGGGCTGGTGGAAAAGATCAGCGCCGGAGCCACCCTGGCCGAAGCCATCGGTGCCTATCCCGGCATCTTCTCGGAAGTCGTGCGCAACCTCATCCGCGCCGGTGAAGCCTCCGGCCAGCTGCCGGAAGTGTTGCAAGAAATCGTCCGCTCGCTGAAATGGCAGGACGAACTGGCCGCCGAAACCAAGAAGCTGATGATGTACCCCAGCTTCATCATCGTCGTCATCGGTGGTGTGGTGTTCTTCCTGATGATCTACCTAGTGCCCCAACTGGTCGGCTTCCTGACCAACATGGGACAGGAAATTCCGTTACAGACCCGCGCCCTGATCGCCCTCTCCAGCCTGTTCGTCCATTACTGGTGGGCCATCCTGACACTACCCATTGCCGCCGCCATCGGCTTGGCCAGCCTGGCACGGATCAACCCGAAAGTACGCTACCAGCTCCACCGCGCCATCCTGAACCTGCCCTTCATCGGCACCGTCCTCAAAAAAACCATCCTGGCCCGTTTTGCCGACACCTTCGCCCTGATGTACCGCACCGGCATTCCGCTACTCGAAGGACTGGTCTACTGTGAGAAGGTCTCGGGCAACCTGGTCATCCAGCAAGGCATCGCCCGGGCACGCGACCGCATCGCCAACGGCGAATCCATCTCCAGCAGCTTTGCTGCCGAAAAGATGTTTCCCAACCTCGTCATCCGCATGCTCAAAGTCGGCGAAAACACCGGTGCCCTGGACACGGCGCTGGCCAACATCAACTACTTCTATTCACGCGACATCGAAGAGTCCATCGGCAAGGTACAGGCCATGATCGAACCGGCCATCACCGTCCTCATGGGGCTGATCCTCGGCTGGATCATGATGGCCGTTCTCAGCCCGATCTACGACACCCTGACCAAGATGAAGACCTGACGCATGAAAACCCTGCTTCATCTCAGCCCGGCCGGTCCGCAATACTGGAGCAAGACCCGCGCGGGCTGGCAGCCACTGAACAGCGCACCTGACCCGGCCCAGCCCGTCTGGGTCGTCACCGATCTGGCCGAAGAAAGCCTGGCCGAAATCGAAATCCCGCGCCTCTTCGGCAGCAGCCGTGCCGCCCTGCTGGATCGCCAGCTGGCGATGCGCTTTCCCGACACCCCCTACCGCCGCTGCCTGAACATCCCGCACGGCAGCGCCTTGGTGGAGCGGCTGGCACCCACCCAGCACACGCTGTTCGGCATCCCTATCGCCCACAAAATCGACGAAGAACTCGATGCCCACAACCTGGATGTCGCCGCCCTCTGCCCCACCACCCTGCTGCTCACCGACATCGGCTGTCACCGCACGCTGCCCCCACATCTCCTCGTCGTCCTGCCTTCTTCCGCCGGCTTGCGCATCCTCTATCTCAAAAACCGCATCCCGACCCTGACCCGCCTGACCCCCATCCTCAACGATGCCAAAGCCCAGGCCGAGGAAATCATCCGCACCCACCGCTATCTGGCGCATACCCGGGCACTGCCCGCCGGCACATCACACCTGAACATCCTGATCCTGGGCCCGGCCAAGGAATACAGCGCAGCACTGGCCCAAGCCCAGTTGCCCCTCCTGCCCCTGCCGCCACCCTGGGACAAGGCACCGCCCACCGACTGGCGGCTGCCACTGTTCGACCTGGCCCTGCGTAAGCAACCCTATGGCCAGCTCGCCCCGCTGGCCCGTCGCACGCGCTACATGGCCCGTCACCTGAGCCGCATGAGCCTGACGGCTGCCGCCCTCATCCTGTGCAGCGCACTCACAGCCACGGGTCTGAAGGCTCTCGACCTGCTCGAAACGCGGCGTAACTACGACAGCGACCAGCAACACAGCCAGCGCCTGCAAGCCAACCTGAACCAGGTTGAGCAGCGCATCGCCGCCTTCGGTGTCGAACCCGAAACCATGCGCCGCGCACTGGAGCTCGATGATCACGAAATCGCCAATGCCCCCGCTTTCAACCAACAACTGCACCGGCTGGGTGAGGCGCTGGGGCAAGGCCGGCCCGCCGGCAGCAGCCTGAGTCGTATCGACTGGCATCTGCTTGCCGCCGGCAGCAAGCCGTGCGAAAAATACCTGCCAGCGACCCCGCCGGGGACTACCGGCAGCAGCCCCACCCTTCCTCCACCCTCAGACACCCCCAGCACCCCCGGCACCCCAGAGAACGAAGCCCATCGCCACCAGGCCGAGATCATCCTCGAAGCGAACCTGCCTGCCGATCTCAGCCCACGAGCGCGGATACAACTCCTGCGGGAACTATCAACACGCCTGAGCCACCTGCCAGGAGCCACCCTGCTGGCCGACCCTTTACAAGCTCTGGCCCGCAACAGCCTGCGCAGCGGCGGGCAGCTCGCAGAAGAAAAAGCCTCGGTCTGGTGCCTGACCCTGGCAGACTCACCCAATCCACCCAATCCACCCAATCCGGCAGCCCCATCCTCCCCGGTGGGTGCCGCACCATGAACGCCTCCCGCATCATCCTGCAACAAGCCCGTACAGCCCTGATCGTGCTGGCCGGTGCCCTCCTGCTCGGCCTCGCCCTGGTCATCGGCAGCCACTACGCCACCGAACAGCAGCACGAAACACTGCAGCAACAGCAGCAACAAACCACACAGCTGCAGGATTCCCTGTCCAGCCGGCAGGCGGCGCTGAAATACATCGAAAGCCACATCACCCGCTACCGTACTCTCGTACAACAAGGGCTGCTCCGTTCTCCCGACCGGGAAAACTGGGCAGAAAACCTCCTCGCCACCCACAAGGCCCTGCAGCTCCCCGAGACCCTGACCTACGTCCTGCCGCCACCACAACCCATGACCCACCCGGATACCGTCGCGGCTCCAGCCACCACCGGAACCGAAACATCACCAGCGGCCGATGCCCCGCTGATCCATGACATCCAGCTCACCCTGAACAACATCCACGAAGCCGAGCTACTGAGTTTCCTGCAACGCTTCCAGGCCACCTTGCCCGAACGTTTTCGCGTCCAGTCCTGTCAGCTGCACACACCCTCGGCCCGCGGGCTGACCGCAGAATGTGTGCTGCGCTTTTTCACCCTGCCACCGCCAGCCAACCCATCTGTCCCGGCACCCCCTTCTTGATACCTTCTCTCGACACCCGTGCTTGCTGCGCCCTCCCGTCCCTCCTACACTGACACGATGAACACTCGTGCCCCTCATGTCGCCCACCATGCCCCTGACACAGTACCGCGATGGGGACTGACCCTGCTGCTTGTCGGGCTGGTCATGGCTCCGGCACACGGAGCGCCCGCCGCCCCCGTTCCTGCTGACAGCCCTACCCTGGGCAGCCTGATCTACAGTCCGGAAGAACGCCGCACCATCGAGCGCAAACGCCACACAGAAACCACCGAAAGCGAAAACCAGGACACCCGCCTGCCACCAGAAACCATCGTGCTCGATGGCTTCGTCAAACGTGACACCGGCAAAGGCACCATCTGGATCGACCAGCAACCCCAGGCAGAAAACGAGCCCCTGCTTGCCGGACAAGCCACCACCCTGACACCCCGGGGTCTGCGCTTCAAAGGTCACACCCTGCATGTCGGGCAAACCCTGAATCTGGGCACCGGTGAACGAACCGACCCGCTGCCCCCCGGCAGCCTCCGCATCCGTCCGGCACCATGAATCCCTCTCCTTCCGTTCCCTTGCGGCAACGCGGTGCAGCACTGCTGGTATTGCTGCTGGCTCTAGGTCTGGTGGCGGCCTATTTCGGGCTCAGTGCCTACAATCGCGCCCTGCACAACGAGCGTACAAAAATCAATGCCGAAACCCTGCAACAGGCCCGCGAAGCCCTGCTGGGAGCGGCAGACATCGATCTCGATGCCCACTCCAAAGGCCTGATCACGGACGAATCCTTCGGCCGCCTGCCCTGTCCCGATGTCACCCAACTCCCCAATCCCGGCGGGCAGGCCAGCGTCGCCCCCGACTGCCCCGCCACTGCCCGCTCCACCCTCGGCCGTCTGCCGTGGCGCACCCTGGGGCTGCCGCCACTGCGCGACAATGCCGGGGAATGCCTGTGGTATGCCGTCTCGGGCAGCATCAAGAACAACACCACCCCCATGCCGGCACTCAACTGGGACACGCTGGGGCAATTCATCGTCCAGGATGCCGGCGGCAATATCCTGGCCGGCAAGACACCACATGAGCAGGCCCTGGCCGTCCTGCTGGCCCCGGCTCATGCCCTCGGCGGCCAGTCACGCCCCACCAGCGGCAGCCCGCCGCCCGAGTGCGGCGGCACTGCCAACACCAACAACAATGCCAGCTACCTCGAAGGGGCAGGCAGCCCCTGGCCACAGGCTCTTGCTGCCACCACCACCCTGACCATCGCCGACATCACCAGTTTCTCGACCGGCAGCAACAACGACAGCGCCCAGTGGATCACCCCGGCCGGCCTGTTCGACCGCGTCAAGCACCGCAGCAGCTTCACAAAAAACATCAACCAGATGATCGACAACATCGTCACCTGCGCCAGCAGTGTCACTCCCGTACCCCCCAGCTACCCCGCCTTCAAAGGACTGGGCAACCGCAGCAGCCCGCCCGCCAACAACCTGCTGGATGACATCTGGAGCTGTGCCAGCGATCAGCAAAAAGCCCTGCTCACGAACTGGCAGAACAACCTGCTCTACACCCGGCCCGGCACGGATTCCACTGTCCTCCTGAACAACGGCGTAACCTACTCGGGCTGCACGGCGGTTCTACTGTTTGGTGGCGAACGGACGGCCAGCCAAACCCGGGCCAGCATCAGCCAGATCGGCAGCGACAGCACGCCAGGCGACCCAACCCAGTATCTCGAAGGCACGAATGCCAGCCTGTTCCCAGCCGCCGGAACCTACACAGGCAATGCCCGCTACAACCCCAACAGCGGCAGCACCGATATCGCGCGCTGCATCAAGCCCTACAGCGGCCAGCAAGCCTCGTTTGCCAATGACATGGGCAGCTTCGCCAGTAGCGGCGTCGGTGTGATCACTGGTGTCAGTGACGGCAGCAGCCCGCCCGGCGTCGCAGCCGGCCTCAACACCGTGCGCTTCAACAATGCTGCCGGCAGCAGTGGCGGCTGCTTCTGGTACCCCACGGTACTCCAGCTCTCCGGCAAGGTACTGCGCGCCTATTACGAATTCTGGTTCAGTGATGCCGACCCATCGGGTGGTGCTGACCGCGGCAATGGCTTCACCCTGCAACTGGTGCGCGGCGACCTGGGCTCACCCTCGCTGCCGGCCAACCCGCCCGGCGAGCAATGCGGCCTGCAGACCAACATGGGCGCACTGGCCAGCGGCGATCCGCGCGGGGTCATTTCCTATCTGGTCGAAACCGATGTCCATCAAGACGCTGGCAACAACGACCCCGCCGAGAACCACACGGCTCTGCTGCGCAATGGCAACCTCACCCATTCCCTCACCAACGGCAACCCGACCGCTGCCTGTAACGGCACGGCCGCCGGCTGCCGCCACCAGCCCGCCGATACCTTCGAAGAATCACCCACCCCCAAGCTCCATCGCCAGCGTATCGAAATCCATACCGGCTGCGACGCCACCTGCAGCAACTGCAACGCCGCCGCACCACTGGCCAGCAACAGCAGCCGCCTGACGGTGTGGGTCGATTGCAGCGACTGCCAGGACATCTCCGCCGACCTCGACCGCAGTGCCACCCCGCCCACCGTGCAGCGCTGCTATACCCCCAACCCGGAAATGAACTCGGTCTACCTCGGCCTGACCGCCGGCATGCGCAGCGGTGCCAGCCAGCAAAGCGTCACCCTCTGGAACTTCGACCTGCGTACCGAATGAGGCGAAGCGACCGCCGCGCCATGCGGTCTGCGGTCTGTGGTCTATACCGACCTGCTGATCTGCCGACTTCAATCAACCTCTTGCAGCAGCCGGCGCACCGCCTCGGCAAACTGCGGCACATGCACCGAAGCCGGGCCCGCCTCGACGATCCCGACTTTTTCCAGCTTGGCCAGCACCCGCGCATTGGCCTCACACAACACCACCCGCACCCCTTTTTTCTGCAACGAGGCCATCACGGTCATCAATACCTGCAGCCCGGTCATGTCGATGAAGGGCACGGAACGCAGACGGAGGATGAGCACCTGCGGCAGGGTATGGGTCTGCACCAGAGTCTGCTCGAAGTTTTCGACCGCCCCGAAAAACATCGGGCCGCTGATTTCATAGGCCACCATCGACGGAGGCAATTCCGGCAGCCCTTGCTGCGCCAGCTCGGCATTGACGGTCTGCACATCCAGCGGGTGCGTATCGACCGTCTCCGACATGCGCCGCAAAAAATGCAGGGTAGCCAGAATGACCCCCACATTGACCGCCACCACCAGATCGACGAACACCGTCAGCACGAACGTGATCACCAGAATCCAGCGATCGGCCGTTGGCGCGTGCCCCAGGATATGACCGAAACGATGCACCTCGCTCATGTTCCAGGCCACCACGAACAGGATGGCTGCCAGCGAAGCCAGCGGTATGTACGCCGCTAACGGTGCCAGGAACAGCAGCACGGCCAGCAGGGTCGCGGCGTGAATGATGCCAGCCAACGGGCTGTTGGCCCCGTTGCGGATATTGGTGGCCGTGCGGGCGATGGCACCGGTGGCAGCAAACCCGCCAAACAGCGGGGCGACGATGTTGGCCAGCCCCTGACCAATCAGCTCCTGATTGGCATCATGCCGCGTACCGGCCATGCCATCGGCCACCACCGCCGACAGCAGCGACTCGATCGCCCCCAGCATGGCAATGGTGAAAGCCGGGCCGATCAGTTTCAGCGTGTTGGAAAGACTCAGGTCCGGTGTCACGAACGCCGGCAAGCCAGCCGGCAGATGGCCAAAGGTGGAACCGATGGTCGCCACACCCGGCAGGTTCAGCCCCGCCTGCAACAAGGTAGCCACCACCATTGCCGTCAGCGGCCCCGGCACCCGGCCCAGCCCGGGGATGCGCGGCCCCCACAGCACCAGCAACAGGCTGCCCAGCGCCAGCAGGGTGGTCGGCAGATGGGTTTGCGGCAAGACTTGCAGGAGATGCCACAGCTTGTCATGAAAATGCTCACCCGTGATTTTGGGCAGCCCAAAAAAATCATGCCACTGGCTGACGAAGATGATGAGCCCGATCCCCGTCGTAAACCCGACGATCACCGGCGATGGAATGAAGCGGATGACGCCACCCAGCCGAGCCGTACCCATCAGCACGAGCATGAAACCGGCCATCAAGGTGGCGACCTGCAGGCCAGCGATGCCATATTTGGCAGTGATGCCCGCCAGAATGGCAATGAATGCCCCGGTCGGCCCGGCAATCTGCACCCGGCTGCCCCCCAGCAGCGACACCAGGGTGCCGGCAATGACGGCGGTGTAAATCCCCTGTTCAGGACGCGCCCCCGAAGCAATGGCAAAAGCCATCGCCAGCGGCAACGCCACCACCCCGACGATCAAGCCGGCCACCAGATTGGGCAAGCAGTGCGCCCGCCCGAGTAACCCTGCCTGGCGAGCCTCTAACAAAGCAATCATGACGACTCCTCCTGCAACACAACGCACATTATCGCGCCGCCGCCATTCATGCGTCTCATGTCCCGCGCTTGATCTTGCCGCCCTGCTCCGGTATGTTGCGCGCCCTTCATCGCCAACTCTGTCCCCCCGTCATGCTGCCGCCCATTGCCGACCGTATCGCCACCGAACTCGCTGCCCGCCCCGCGCAGGTAGCGGCCGCCATTGCCCTGCTCGATGAAGGGGCCACCGTGCCGTTCATCTCGCGTTACCGCAAGGAAGCCACTGGCGGGCTGGATGACACACAGATGCGTCTGCTGGAAGAACGCCTCGGCTACCTGCGTGAGCTGGAAGAGCGCCGCGTGGCGGTCATCGCCAGCATCGAGGAACAGGGCAAGCTGACCGCCGAGCTGCGTGTCGAAATCGCCAGCGCCGAAACCAAGCAGCGCCTCGAAGACCTCTACCTGCCCTATAAACAGAAGCGCCGCACCAAGGCGCAGATTGCGCGCGAAGCGGGGCTGGAGCCGCTGGCCGATGCCCTGCTGGCCGACCCCACGCTGACACCGGAAAGCGAAGCTGCAAAATTCATCGATGCCGAAAAAGGCGTGGCCGATACCAAGGCCGCACTCGATGGCGCACGTCAGATACTGATGGAACGCTTCGCTGAGGATGCGACCTTGCTCGGCGAGCTGCGTGAACGTCTCAATGACGAAGGCATCGTGGTGGCCAGTGTGGTCGATGGCAAGGAAGAAATCGGTGCGAAGTTCCGCGACTACTTCGCCTATTCCGAAGCCATCAAGGATATCCCCTCGCACCGCGCCCTGGCGCTGTTCCGAGGCCGCAATGAAGATGTACTGCGTCTGGCCCTCAAGATGCCCGAGGAATTGCAGGAGCCGCCGCTGGCCAGTCCCTGTGAGCGCCGTGTTGCTGCACGCTTCGGCATCCGTGATGAGCAGCGCCCGGCCGACCGCTGGCTGCTCGAATCGGCACGCTGGGCGTGGATGGTGAAAATTTCACTGCATCTCGAACTCGAATTGATGAATGCCCTGCGCGAACGTGCCGAAGAAGAAGCCATCCGCGTCTTTGCCCGCAACCTGCACGACCTGCTGCTGGCTGCCCCGGCCGGCCCGCGTGCCACCATGGGGCTGGATCCCGGCATCCGCACGGGCGTCAAGGTGGCCGTGGTCGATGCCACCGGCAAGCTGCTCGATACTGCCACGGTTTATCCGCACGAACCCCGGCGCGACTGGGACGGCGCACTCTCCACGCTGACGCTGCTGTGCCAGAAGCACCAGGTCGATCTCATCAGTATCGGCAACGGCACGGCCTCACGCGAGACGGACAAACTGGCCGGTGATCTCATCAAACGCCTGCCGGCGCAAAAGATCAGCAAGATCGTCGTCTCCGAAGCCGGTGCTTCGGTGTATTCCGCTTCTGAGCTGGCCGCCCGGGAATTCCCCGAACTCGATGTCTCACTACGTGGTGCCGTCTCCATCGCCCGCCGCCTGCAGGACCCGCTGGCAGAGCTGGTGAAGATCGACCCCAAGTCCATCGGTGTCGGCCAATACCAGCATGATGTGTCACAAACCCATCTGGCACGCACCCTCGATGCGGTTGTCGAGGACTGCGTGAATGCTGTCGGTGTCGATGTGAACACCGCCTCGGCAGCGCTGCTCACCCGCATTTCCGGCCTGAACACCGGCCTGGCTGCCAACATCGTCAGTTATCGCGATGCCCACGGCCCCTTCCCCAGCCGCGCTGCGCTGAAAAACGTCCCGCGCCTGGGCGAAAAAACCTTCGAGCAGGCCGCCGGTTTTCTGCGTATCAACGGCAGCGAACATCCGCTCGATGCCTCCAGCGTGCACCCGGAGGCCTATCCGGTGGTCGAGCGCATCCTGGCCGACATCAAAAAAGGGGTGCGTGAGGTGATCGGCGACCTCGCCCTGTTGAAGAAACTCGATGCCCGCAAATACACCGACGACACCTTCGGCCTGCCGACCGTGCAGGACATCCTCAAAGAGCTTGAAAAACCCGGCCGCGACCCGCGCCCCGAGTTCAAAAGCGCGACCTTCAAGGACGGCGTCGAAGACATCAAGGACCTTGCCCCCGGCATGCTACTCGAAGGGGTCGTCACCAACGTCGCCAACTTCGGTGCCTTCGTCGACATCGGTGTGCATCAGGATGGCCTGGTGCATGTCTCGGCGCTGGCCAACCGCTTCGTCAAGGACCCGCACGAAGTCGTCAAGGCTGGCGATGTGGTCAAGGTCAAGGTGCTCGAAGTCGACGTCAAGCGCAGCCGCATCGCCCTGACCATGCGCCTGGCCGATACGCCCAGGGAGGCCCACCCGGGTGCTACGACCGCCACAGCGAAAGACCGCGACCAGCGTGGCCATGCACGTCCCACCGCCCGGCCACAGCAAGGGCGTGCGCCTGAAGCCGCTGGTGCCATGGCCGCCGCCTTCGCCAAACTCAAACGCTAAGGACACGCTGATTAATTTGCCAGCCCGACGATAGCCGGGGTGCGGAACCTTGATTTCCCTGGGTTCCGGCACCCAAGGGCATTTCCTTCGGTCACCTTCGCCAGAACGACGATTCCGAATTAATCAGCACATCCCTAACGATCATTGCGACAGGCGCCACCCCTGATGATGAAAGAGAATTCGGGGTGGAAGGTGGCGGGAAGAGGTCGCGCAAATTTTTGGTGGCTTGCCCCCGCAACCTAACGTGACCCGCCGAAC
>JAGOSV010000148.1 GCA_018062105.1 Sterolibacterium sp.
GTGATGACCGAGATCAGGTTTCGCGTCTTGGGGTCCAGATGTTTGCCCGTCTCCTTGAGGAAGGCAAAGTAATGGCTGACGGTTTCAGGCCGTGTCTTGATGAGATAGTTCAGTGCGTCACTCATGGATTCCGGTCCCTTGGAGTTTGAAGATTCAGTACCAGCACCGGCTGCTCGGAAAGCCCCATGACCTTCTGGGCCACGCCCCCCACCAGCGCACGGCCGATTCCCCGGTCGGTGCGGCTCGCCATCACGATGAGGTCCGCACTGCTGGCCTCCCGCGCTGCCAGTATTTCCTTGAACGCAATGCCAACGCGGACCTCGCCCTTCGCGGCGACACCGCGTTGCGCGACTTGGGCCAGCATCTCGGCGACAAAGGATTCGGCGCGCGGACGTTCGCCATCCGAGTGCACCACGCTGACCACCTGCAAAGGCAGGCCACATTCCGCAGCGGCCGCAGCGGCCGTCAATATGACGTCCCGACCTTGGGGTGTCGGTTCCGCTGCGGCCAGCACGCGCTGCGTCCACATGCGGGCTTCCCGGGGTACGACCAATACATGGCAGGGTGCGTGTGCCACAACCTTGCTCACCATTTCACCGACCAGCAGGTTGGCCAGGAAGCCACGCTTGCCGCGTCGACGGATGATGATCAGGTCGCTGCCCAACTGCCGCGCCTCCTGTACGATTTCCTGGTACGGCTCTTCACCCCGGCGAAGTCGCAAGTCGATGGCCACGCCGACGGCCCCCGCACGTTCTCTCAGTTCGGTGAGTTTGACGGAGGCATCCAGTTCGGCCTTCGCAGCAATCTGGGGCGCCAGGGCTTCATATTCCGGATTGCTCACCAGTGGAACCACCGTGGCCAGTGGCAACTGGCAGCGCTGGGCCAGGGCGAAGGCCATGGCTTCGGACCCGGCGTCGAATTCGCTGTGTTCGGTGGCCAGCAGCAACCTGTTGAACAGATGCGCCATGGTCAATGCCCCCCGGTCAGCAGGCCGGATGCTGCCAGCACCAGGACAATCGTGATCAGACCGCATATCCCCGCATAGAGAAAGTCGCGCCGTTTCAGGTAAAGCGGGATCAAGCCCAGCAGCGGGGGAATTGAACAACCTGCCAGCAGGGCAATGCCGATCAGGTTCGACAGATCACCTTTGTGCGCCAGGCGTACCCAGCCCCAACCGGTGGGGGTTCCGGTCTGCTGCAGGAAAGTCTTGGCCGGCTGGTTCCAGACCATGGGCAGTTGATCCAGAGGCACATGCGGCACCAATAAGCCGAACATGTAGGCGGCAAAGCTGATCACCAGTGAAATCAGTCCGATGCGCGTTCCCCAGTCCAACAGAAGGGCGTAGCGCAATGCGTCCGCCTTCTGGTCCTGAGAATGAGAGGATGGCAACTGGGTCATTGGAGGTCCGCTCTCACACCCAAAGCCCAAGGCCCTTGAGAAGGGCGCGAATGCCAGCAAAAAGCAGCAGGGCGATCACCATCTTGCGAATCACGGAACCCTTGAGCACATGCAACAGGCGCGCACCAATGCGTGCGCCCACCATCATGCCCACGACCGACGGGACGGCCACCATAGGCAAAACGGCGCCTCGGTTCAGGTAGACCCATGCCGCCGAGGAATCGACCAGTGAGAGCACCAGGCCGGACGTGCCAGCGGAAACCTTGAGCGGCGCCCCCATCAGCAGGTTCAAGGCCGGCACGTTGGCCCAACCCGCACCGATGCCAAACATGCCCGCCATGACGCCAATGGCCAGAAACAGCAGCAGGCCCACCGGGGTGCGGTGTACCTGCCAGTCGATCGAGCGCCCGGAGGCACCATCGACAAAGACACCATGGATGCCGAGTGCCGATGAAAGGCGATCGGGTTGGCTGACCACCGGGAATTCCGACTTTTTCGATACGAGCATCAACGTGACAATGCCCAGCACAATCAACCCCAATGCGGTCTGGATGACAGAGGCCGGCAGAGCCAGGCCGAGCAGGGCCCCGCCGATGGAACTGATGCTGGCCAACAAGGCCAGAGGCAGCGCCAGGCGCAGACTGGAGAGACCCCCTCGGAGAAGCATCGGCCCGGCTGCCAGGGCGCTGGCCAGCGCCACCATCAGCCCGGCACCACGGACAAAGTCCAGGTGAAAAGGGAAAAAGCCGCCGATGATGGGGACAAAGAGCGTGCCGCCGCCAATGCCCGCAGGCACTGCCACGATGCCGATCAGGAAGCAGGTGGCAAACAACGCCAGTGGCCAGAACCACCAGGGCATGGTGCTCGCTGGCACCACACTGTCGGCGGCGAATGCCGGTAGCGCAAACATCAGGACCAGCAACAATCCCAGGCGACGCCAGGCCCAAAGCGGGACCTGGACATCCAGTGGTGGTCGGGGTGGGGCGAACATCGTCCGTGGTGATCGGGCAGTGGCAGGCTTACATCGCCTTGCGGATTGTCATGGCGCCACGGATCTGACCGATGTTGTAGCCGACACCTTTGTCTTCCGGGTACAGGGCACGAAGCTTCGCCGAGACCTCGGGTGTGAGCTTGTCGGCGGGGCCGTGGCAGGCCAGACAGACCTGCTGGACCGGCAGGGCTTTCATGTAGCGGGCTTCCTTGCCATCGCCTTTCTCAACGATGGCAAAGGCCTCCAGTGTCGCGGGATTCTCCCCGGCCGCGGCACGGCGGTCGAACTCTTCGAGCGCCGCGCGCTCCCAGGCGTCGGGCGTGGCCTTCGGATTACGGTTGCGCAGGCTGACGCGCCGGACCATCCAGCCACTCTGTTCGGACGCGGCCTTGGCCATCTGGGGTGCTTTTTCGGAGCACGCGACGATCGCGGATTCGGGCCCGCCCTTGGCGATTTCCTCGTTGAGCACCTGCAGCAGTCGGGGAGGAACACTG
>JAGOSV010000149.1 GCA_018062105.1 Sterolibacterium sp.
ACTGTGTCCGAATCTTCGAGCACCTTCTTCTGGAAATGAGCATTGACGGCTCCGCAACGCACCGCCTCATGCGTCGTGATGTACGCCGAGCCCATCAGCACGCCGATGCGGGCACCGCGCGCCGCCAGGGGTGCCGTGATGGCTGCCACGGCAGCGGCCGAACGATCGTCGTGGATGCCTCCAGCAAACAGCAGATGCAGCTCATCGGCCCGCTCGAAGGCCAGCAATTGCTGAATCTGCTGCTCCCACAACACAAAACTGTAGCGCGGCCCGACATGACCGCCACATTCCCGCCCTTCAAAAACGAAATGGCGCGCCCCGTCCTTGAGGAACAGGGCCAGCAGCCCCGGTGACGGCACATGCAGATAAGCCGGAATGCCCTGCTCCACCAGCGCCCGTGCCTGAGAAGGCCGGCCGCCAGCCAACAGTACGACCGAAGGGCGGAACTCCTGAATCAGCGCCAGATGCGGCTTGAGTATCTCGGGAGAGGCAAACCCCAGCACCCCGACCCCCCAGGGCTGTGTGCCCACCGCCTGACGGGTTTCCGTCAGCAGAGTGCGCGCCGATGCTTCCGTCATCAGTGACAGAGCCAAAAAGGGCAGCGCCCCGTTTTCTGCCACAGCCGCCGCAAAGGCTGCTGTGTCACTAACGCGCGTCATCGGCCCCTGGGCAATCGGGAAGCGGGTTCCATGTGCCACGGCCAGCGGACTATGTTCACCCAGCACATCCAGCGCCACGGCCTGACGCAGATGACCGGCGATCCCGACACGCAGGGTATTCAGCAGAACTTCAACATTGCTACACTGCGCCGCCAGCGCCTTGGCCAGCGCGGCATCCTGGCCGGCCGGCAGCACCCGCCGCTCGCCTTCCGCCGTCATCAGATGGCGCACCTGCTCGGCCGGCAGGTCGTCATATTCCGCCACCGGCAGGCCAGGCCGCGAATACACGCTGTAACCGCCCAACAGTCGGGTTTCGCTGCCATCCATCGCCCGCAGGTCGGTCTTGATAGCCTCCGGCAGACGACATTCCGCCAGCAAGGCCAACTGGCTGTCGAGCACCACCCCGAACGCCCCCATGGCCAGTGCCCCGGTCGCTGTGTGCAGCCCCACGCCGCCCTGGCACCACAGCGGCACACCATGCTGTCCGGTTAGAGCCGCAACCTGCTGCAGGAGAATGAAGCTACCTTCTTCACCGACCCGCCCGGCGCTCTCCTGCCCCTTGGCAATCAACCCATGAGCCCCGTCGGCCAGCGCCTGCTGCGCCTCGACCAGCGAAGTGACCTGCACCACCACCGGAAAACGTGCCCGCCATTCCTGCAGCGGACGTTCCGCCGTCAACACCACGAAAGCCGTCGCAGCCGGCAGCTCGGCCGGCTTGAGAGCCAGATGATCCGGCACCCGCACACCACACAGCGCCCCCCGTTGCCCCTCTTGTTGCAGGAAGGCAAACACCTCCGGCCAGTGCGCTGTCTCACGCCCCAGATCGACCGCCACCGCAGCCTGCTGGCGGCAGAAGGCACGCGCCAGGGCAAGGTCGATCCGCTCGAACGGGGTAATCCCCAGCAGGCGCAGGGACTCGGGGTTCAGGTCATTCCTGAGCTGCTGCCAGGCCGAAAAATCTACCTCACGTCCGGGTTCAATGGCAGGCATCCGTGCTCCGGTCGGCAAGATTTTTCCCCTTCTTTGCTGCAGTCATATCAGGTTTCCGTCGATTTCCGCGCAATGACCAATGACACCACCAATGGCGCCCACTTGACACCCGTTTTGCCACATCGCCTGAAAACGATACTGAAGCCAGGCTCCGGGTCCATCGTTCATCATGCACACCCTCAACCTCAAAACGACCCGCCCAAGGTCGGGACATGATAAGGCCATTTATCAGCAGGTGCAAGGTAATCCAGCCGTTTCTACAGGGTTTTGAACACCTTGCCACCTTTTTCTCATCTGCCGCTCATTTGTCTGCCGGCCTGAAAAAAGACACCATCATGACCCGGCTGAAGCACCTCACGCACCCCGCTGCTCCAGCGCCGACCAGCGCACGAATGCCGCCTCCAACTCGGCCTCCAGTGCGCTGACACGCGCCGTCAGGCTGCGCGCCTCCTCCGGCGCATGACGGAACACCTGGCCATCAGCCAGGCGTGCCGTGATGACAGACTGTTCCGCCTCGAGCGCAGCGATCTGATCCGGCAAGCGGGCCAGTTCCTGGCTTTCGCGATAACTGAGCTTGTTTTTCGGCGCACGCCGACCAAGCGCGGCCTCGTTGGCCTCAGCGACATTGGCGACATTGGCGACATCGACAGGGGCGGCCGACACAGTAACAACCTCCTTGCGCCCCATGCGTGCCCGTGCCTGCTGCCAGTCCTGATAGCCGCCAGCATATTCCTGCCAGAGTCCATCACCTTCGGCAACGATGCTCTGCGTCACCACCTGATCGAGAAAGCGCCGGTCATGGCTGACCAGAAACACAGTTCCCTCGTAGTCCTGCAACAAAGCCTCGAGCAACTCCAGGGTTTCGATGTCCAGATCATTGGTCGGCTCGTCGAGCACCAGCACATTGGCTGGCCGGGCAAACAGACGCGCCAGCAGCAGGCGGTTGCGCTCACCGCCAGACAGCGAACGCACCGGCGAGCGGGCCCGTTCCGGTGCGAACAGGAAATCGCCCAGATAACCGATGACATGCTTGCGCTGACGGCCGATCTCGACGTAATCCGAACCCGGGCTGATGACCTCGGCCAGCGTCGCCGCCTCGTCGAGCGCCGTGCGAAACTGGTCGAAATACGCCACATCCAGCCGGGTACCCAGACGCACCGTGCCCTGATCCGGCGCCAGCGCCCCGAGGATGAGCTTGAGCAGCGTCGTCTTGCCGATGCCATTGG
>JAGOSV010000018.1:0-32521 GCA_018062105.1 Sterolibacterium sp.
CTGCGACATATCGAGGCCGGTGCCTTCGTCTCGCCACGCCGGGTACCACAAATGGCCGATACCGCCGAGGTTCTGCGCCGCATCAAGCGTCATCCCGGAGTTTGCTATTCCGCCCTGGTACCCAACGAGCAAGGCTTGCAGGCCGCCCTGGCTGCCGGAGTCGATGAAATCGCGGTATTCGCAGCAGCCTCTGAAACCTTCTCGCAAAAAAATATCCAGTGCAGCATCGCCGATGCCCTTCATCGCTACGAAACCATCCTCCGCCAGGCGCGGGAAGCCTCACTGCGTGTGCGCGGCTATGTGTCCTGCGTTCTCGGCTGCCCCTACGAAGGTGAAGTCTCCATCCCTGCGGTTCATGCCGTCGTGCGCGCCCTGCATGACATGGGCTGCGCCGAAATCAGCCTCGGCGACACCATCGGCACCGGCACCCCCGGCAAGGTTCGCCGCCTGATCGACGAACTTGCCCGCGATGTACCACTGGCGCACCTGGCCGGCCATTTCCACGACACCTATGGCATGGCCATCGCCAACATCTGCGCTGCCCTTGATGCCGGCATCACGGTCTTCGACAGTGCACTTGGCGGTCTGGGCGGCTGTCCTTATGCGCCCGGCGCCTCCGGCAATGTCGCCACAGAAGATGTAGTCTGGCTCATGCAGGGTCTGGACATTGCCACAGGGGTCGATCTCGAATCGCTGGTAGAGACCAGTGCCTGGCTCTCCGGCCAGCTTGGCCGCCTGCCGGCATCCCGCGTCAGTCAGGCGCTGCTCGCCAGGAAATACCCTGGAACATGCGCCGCGACGCTTGCCTGACCGGACCGGATACCACGAGATACCACGAGCCCATGGTAAACCTCCCAATGATGAACACGCCTCTTCCTCTGTGGCAACCCGATCCACAGCGCATTGCCGAAGCCCATCTGACGCGCTTCATGCAGCAATGCACCCAGCGCTGGCAGCGCTCCCTGACAGACTACCGCCAGCTGCACCGCTGGTCCATCGAACACCCCGAAGAATTCTGGCCCTCTGTCTGGCAATTCGGTGAAGTCATCGGCGACATGGGCAACACCGTCCTGTGCGATGGCGACCGCATGCCTGGCGCCCGCTGGTTCCCCGAGGCCAGGCTCAACTTTGCCGAAAACCTGCTGCGCCCCATGCCCGAAGACGATGGCCTGGTTTTCTGGAATGAAGCCGGTGCAGCACAACGCCGCACCATGAGCCGCAGCACCTTGCGCTGCCAGGTGGCACAGCTGGCGGCCGCCCTGCGTGCCGAAGGCATCATAGCCGGTGACCGCATCGCAGCCTACCTGCCCAACGTCCCCGAAACCGTCATCATCATGCTGGCCGCCAGCGCCCTGGGAGCAACCTTCACCTCGGCCTCACCCGACTTCGGCGTACAGGGCGTTCTCGACCGTTTCGGCCAGACCGAACCCCGACTGCTGTTCGTTGCAGCCGGTTACGACTACAACGGCAAACACCTCGACATCCTCGACAAAGTCGCCGCCATCGTAGACCAATTGCCGTCCGTCCAGAAGACCATTCTCTGCCATCACGACCAGGCCCCGATCACCCATCCGACCCTGCAGACCATCCGCCAAGTCTGCACGCTGCAGACATTCATCGCCCCCTATCGGCATGTCACACACATCGACTATGTCCGCCTGCCCTTCGACCATCCGCTCTACATCATGTACTCCTCCGGTACGACCGGCGTACCAAAATGCATCGTGCATGGTGCCGGAGGAACCCTGCTGCAGCACCTCAAGGAGCATCAGCTCCACTGCGATCTAAAACCAGGCGACCGGCTCTTCTACTACACCACCTGCGGCTGGATGATGTGGAACTGGCTGGTCTCCGGGCTGGCCTCGGGCGCACGCATCCTGCTCTATGACGGCAGCCCGCTGGCGGCCGCTGGCAACATCCTGCTGGACTACGCCAGCCATGAAGGCATGACTCACCTGGGTGTCTCGGCCAAGCTCATCGACAGTTATGCCAAACTTGGGCTCAAGCCACGTCTGAGCCATGATCTGACCAGCTTGCGTGTCCTCCTGTCCACCGGTAGCCCGCTCACACCTGAAAGCTTCGATTACCTCTACGAGCATCTCAAACCCGAGCTGCAAGTGTCATCCATTTCCGGCGGAACGGACATCCTTTCCTGCTTTGTCTGCGGCAACCCGCTGTTGCCCGTCTGGCGCGGTGAAATCCAGTGTGCCGGTCTGGGCATGGCCAGCGAGGTCATCGATGAAACAGGCACGGTCATCACCGGCGAGAAAGGGGAACTGGTCTGCCTCAAACCCTTTCCCGCCATGCCCCTGGGCTTCTGGAATGACCCAGACGGCGCACGCTATCGTGCTGCCTATTTCGAGCGCTACCCAGGTCTCTGGCATCACGGTGATTTCGCCGAGCGCACCTGCCATGACGGCTTCATTATTTACGGCCGCTCGGATGCCACCCTCAACCCCGGAGGCGTACGCATCGGTACCGCCGAAATCTACCGACAGGTGGAAAAACTGCCCGAAGTCATCGAATCCCTGGTCGTCAGCCAGCGCTGGCAACAGGACGTGCGCATCATCCTGTTCGTTCGGCTGCAACAAGGCGTACTGCTGGATGACGCACTGAGCCGGCGCATCCGGCGAGTCATCATCGACAACACCTCCCCCCGCCACGCACCAGCCAAAATCCTGGCCGTCACCGACATTCCACGCACCCGCAGCGGCAAGATCGTCGAGCTGGCTGTGCGCCACGCCATCCACGGCGAACCCGTCAAGAATCTTGAAGCACTGGCCAACCCAGAATCGCTGAAGCAGTTTTACAATCGCCCGGAGCTTGCCGTAGAGCTTGCCAAATAAACCACCACACCCGGCACCTTCAACACACCCAGCACACCCAGCACACTCTCCTCCTGCCCCAAAAACCGGATGACATCATTGCCCACCAATCCAGCCAGTCCGGGTACGCCACCCCACGAGCCCGAACCCGCCCCCACCCCTCAAAACCCGTCTCAATCTGCCCCGCCCCGGCTACCCGGCCTGCATCTGATGGGTGATCTATATGGCTGCCAATGTGCTCCGGAGCAACTACTCGACGCAGATTTCCTGTCCTCTCATTGCCAGAAACTGGTCGAACAAGCCGGCTTACACGCACTCCAGACCCTGTTTCACCGCTTCGAACCGGAAGGAGGCGTGACCGGCATGGTCGTACTGGCCGAATCCCACCTTTCCCTGCACACCTGGCCCGAAGAAAACTACGTCACGCTGGATGTCTATGTCTGCAATCATTCGGCCGACAATCGCGACAAGGCACAACAACTGTTTGCCGAGCTCATGGCCACCTTCCAGCCGGCGGATCCACACTTGTGGCGGATTGACCGCGCCTGAGCGTGCCTGAGTGTACGTGAGTGTGCGGCGGTAACCCTGCCGCAGCATAGCGTGCAACACATCCAGCAAGCACCGTGTCTCAAAAACTCTAGGCACCAAAACGCCCGGCACCCACCTTGTAATCACCTTGCGATGCTGCTGCCGGCACCAATAAAAAACGCGGCCTGAGCCGCGTTTTTTATCTTCCCGACAGGGCCGCCAAAGCAGCCCTGTCGTTCAGCAGGCCTTACTCATTCGGCCAGCACACCGGCCCGATGCCGTGATAGCCAGGAGCACACTTCACGTAGCACAGTGCGGCATCCTCTTCCATCCCGCCGGCACAGACATGAACCGGGCGACCAACACCACGACCGTAGGACAGGGCACTATCCGTCCAGCAGACCGGGCCAACGCCATGGTAGCCGCTGTTGCACTTCGGATAGCACAGACCACCATCCATATCCTCTCCTGCACCACAAACCTGCTGCGGCACCGTACCTACGCCGCGACCGTAGGAAGCCGCCTGATTGTTCCAGCACACCGGGCCTACGCCATGGTAACCGGAGTTACAAATCGTGTAGCACAGGCCAGCATCGTATTCCTTACCCGACGGGCAGGTATGCTTGATGATGTTGGTCGGAATGGTGCCTGCACCGCGGCCATAGGAGGCCGGCTGATCGTTCCAGCACACCGGACCGATACCGTGGTAGCCGGCATTACAGAGCGGGTAGCACAGGCCGGCATCATTTTCCTTGCCTGCACCGCAGGTCGACCCCGGAATCTTGCCGACACCGCGGCCATAGGAAGCATCCCGTGCCCAGCAGACCGGGCCGACACCATCATAGCCATCCTGGCAACGGTCATAGCAAAGGCCTGCATCGAGATCCTCATTCGGTGCACAAACCATCGGGGCACCAACACCACGGCCATAAGAAACCTTGGGCGGAGCCAGCGGCGTGCTGTCGCAGGCATTCGAAGCCTTGTACAGCAGACCAGCCAGATCCAGATGCGTGCCATGCTCACCCGAGGCCGTTGCCTTCTTGAAGTCCACCATCAGGCACATCATTTCCGGCAGCTTGAGGTTGGTCAGCGGACCATTCATCTGTTCCAGGATGAAGCCGACACCGCCTTGGGCAAACTGGTTGATTTCGTTATTCACCACACCCGGTGTTTCAGGGCCATTACCGATGGCAATCCCGGTGATCTCGATACGCGGCACCGAAGCCACCGTGATGGCCAGCTTGTTGTCCGGCGTGACCGACAGTTTGGCGTCAGCAGTGACATTCAGACGGGCACTGTATGCCTTCACCCAAACGCCACCGACCTTCTTGTCGCCTTGCATCTTCACACCATGCAGATAGATCTTCGTCACCGGGTTGTCATTGCTGGTGCGAGAAACCTTCATCTGCGGTGCCGCAGCCATCTCGATCAGGGTGCGGGTATCTCCGTCACCACCGATGCTGTCATCATGAGGCAGACCAAATTGGTTGATCTTCTCACCCGTAGCCTTCTTCGTCACGGTATTGATCTGGGTCAGACCGATGGAGTGTACTGAAGCCAGAGCCTGGTTGATGAAGTTGGTGTTGATCCCCATGGCAAAGTCGCCCACGGAAACCGTCGGATCCGGCAAGGCATCCGCGGTATACAACGCACCCAGCGGCTGAGCCACATGGCTATCCACCGAGCCTGGTGCTGGGGCAATGTTGCCCGACATGGCGATCAGCAGGCTGCCGTTGTCGGTCGATAGCTTGGAGGGCTTCAGACCCACCTTGATCTCACGACCAAACAGCGGGATCGTATAGCTATCTACCAGCATCTGCGACATGGCACCCGCCAGGGTCGAAGTGATCGTGTTGCTGAGGATGCCTGACATCGAGTTGACGATTAGGTTGGTCATACCCGCCGTCACTCCGGAAATGATGGAGTTGAAGAAGGCCGGTGTGTTGTCCAGCGTAATGGCACCAATATTGAGCGAGAAGCTCGACATGGCAATCACCGGAACATCGTTTTCTACCCGCATGTTGAGCGCACCCGAGAAGTCGATCGGCCCGATCTGTGCACCGATGTTGATGACTGTCGGCGGCAGCAGTCCGTTATGCAGACGCAGGGTCAGCACGGCATGCACATTGGTGATACGCCCCGACAGGGACATATTGCCGCCATCCCCCAGGGTGATCTTGAAGTTGTCGGCCATGCCGATCTGCAGGGAGTTCAGCACACCGTCGGCACCGTAAGTCTCGCCCGACGGCCCCTTCCAGGTCGTGTCATAGATACTGGTATTGGCCAGCATCGAATTCAGGTCGATGGCGGCAACGATATTGCCCAGATTCGGCAGTACATTGTCAAACCCGCTCTGATTGATCCGCATCCCCAGAATCGGCTTGTAGGTCTGGCCGAGGCTGGCATATTGGGTGTAATTCACATTGTTTTGCTTGTCCGTGGCATAGAACGTGTAAAGCTCGGCGGCCGGAATCTGTACCGAGAAACCGCCACCCGGCAGCAGACTGGCTACCACGCCATTCACCGACAGTTCCTTGGCACCAGCTGTATCCACCAGAACGCCCGTCACATTCTTGGTATCGGTACCGGTTGCCTCGGTCACGACAACTTCGGGGCCCACCGTCTCATAGGTGAACTCGGACTTCGGCCCGAAAGGCGGATCCACCTGGAAGGTGTTCTTGCCTTGGATCAGATACAAAGCCAGATCCCCACCTGGTGCGGTTGCTTCGGTCGCACCAAAAGTGAAAAAGGAGTTGACCACGATGCCATTCACCGTAATTTTCGGGAATTCAGCAGGTTGCGTGGCATATTTGATCTTGAATACTGGCGGCACGCTGTTCAGCACACTGCCATTGGCCGGCTCGGCCACTTCGTAAGGTGAGTTACAGCCATAAAGACCGAACACCACCATGAGCAGCATGGCGTATTGCAGCAGTCTGTTGGGCAACATTTTCATTTTGTGCCTTCCTTTTCTTGGTTGAACGACCGGGCCAATGACAAACAACAAAGCAGTCCCTGCAAAAATTTTACGCTACATTTCAGCCGATCGGTGTACCAAGTTTCCCGTTTTGGGTAATTTTTGATTTTTTATCCCTCCTCCTGATGCGCCTTACCCCCGGGTTAACCACGTTCCATGACTTGCTTGCTGCCGTAATACTCAAGGTACCAGGTGACGAAATGCTGCACGCCCTCTGCAACCGGAGTGGCCGGGGCGAACCCGGTCAAGGCTTTCAGCACCCCGGTATCCGCATACGTTGCGGCGACATCCCCGTCCTGCATCGGCAGGTAATTCTTTTCGGCGCGACGCCCCAGCGCATGCTCCAGGGCCGCCACATAGTCCATCAACTCGACCGGTTGATGGTTGCCAATGTTGCAGACACGGTAAGGCGCCCAACTGCTTTCCGGTGCCGGATGGTCGCGATCAAACGTCGCATCCGCTGCCGGTGGCTGATCCAGCAGTTTGATCACGCCCAGGGCGATGTCGTCAATATAGGTAAAGTCCCGTCGCATCCGCCCGTGATTGAAAATCTCGATCGGCCGCCCTTCGAGAATGGCTTTGGTAAACAAGAACAAAGCCATATCCGGCCGGCCCCAGGGCCCATAGACCGTAAAGAAGCGCAATCCTGTTGTCGGCACCCCAAACAGGTGGCTGTAGGTATGCGCCATCAGCTCATTGGCCTTTTTCGTTGCCGCATACAGACTGACCGGATGATCGACGTTATCCCGCTCGGCAAAAGGCATCCGCGTGTTACCCCCATAGACACTGGAACTGCTGGCATAAACGAGATGCCCAACCCCGGTGTGACGGCAACCTTCGAGGATATTCAAAAAGCCGGTGACATTGCTTTCCACGTAAGCATGCGGATTCTTCAACGAATAACGCACACCGGCCTGAGCCGCCAGATGAATGACCCGCTCCGGCCGCTCCTCCACAAATAACTGTGCAATCCCGTCACGATCCGCAATATCCCGCCGGACAAAACGGAACCCCGGCAGCGCCTGCAACCGGGCCAGACGCGCCTCCTTCAGCGCCACCTCGTAATAATCGTTGATGTTATCGACCCCGATCACCTGATCGCCACGCGCCAGCAGCAACTGGCTCACATGCATGCCGATAAAGCCTGCTGCCCCTGTCACCAAAACCTTCATGTCACCCTCACATTTTTCTGAAGTTCCATCATTTTCAAGTACTTGAAGTAGCTATTCAAACAACCGATCGAAATATGCACCAGCCCCGGCCCGCCATCGAGAAACCCCCGGCGCACAACATAAAACTTGATAAACCGCCACACCGGAGAAAACAACAGGTGCCCCCAATGCGCACGCCGCCCTTGCAAATGCGCCTGCTGTGCCGCCAGGGTGGTGTAACGATTCTGCTTGGCCAGATAACTCTCGATGGTTTCGGCGCTGTCGTGCAGCAAATCACCACTCAGCCGCCCTGTTGCCCCCTCTGTCAGCACCTTCTCGTGCACGGCATCCTCCGACCAACGTGCCTGGCGGCGATCGAACAGCCGCAAACTCATATCCGGATAGCCCTCACCGTGACGCA
Source organism: Sterolibacterium sp. (assembly GCA_018062105.1). Taxonomy (GTDB): domain Bacteria; phylum Pseudomonadota; class Gammaproteobacteria; order Burkholderiales; family Rhodocyclaceae; genus Sterolibacterium. Next base: position 7,903 of record JAGOSV010000018.1, read on the forward strand.
AATAACGCCCCAAAAATCGATTGCAACGCGGAAACCGGTAAGCAACCCAAGGCCGTGTCGTCTCCTGCAAGGCAGCCTCGATGCTGGTACGCAACGCCGTACTCACCCGCTCGTCGGCGTCAATGCACAATACCCAGTCATGGTGTGCCTGTTCAACGGCAAATTGTTTTTGCTGTCCAAAGCCACGCCAGTCGCAATGGATGACCCGCGCCCCCTGTGCCCGCGCCAAGGACACGGTATCATCGGTGCTCCCGGAATCCACCACGACGATTTCATCACAAAACGCCAGATGTGCCAGGCACTCCGGCAATTGAGACGCCGCATTGAGGGAAATCACCACCGCCGAAAGCGGTACGCGCAGCCGGGGTTCTGTCATAGACTCATCCATTTATAATCAGTACGGTGCAAGCTCCTCATTTTAGGCGGAAACCCCATCCGCCTGCGGCTACGGTCGAAAAACCCATCCCCACCCGTCCTGCGCCACCGCGTTCGATCCTGCTCGTCAAGACCTCCTCACTGGGCGACGTCATCCACAACCTGCCAGTGGCCAGCGACCTGCGCCGCCGCTACCCTGAAGCCCAGATCGACTGGCTCGTCGAAGAAGGTTTTGTCGACATCCCCCGCCTGCACCCGGCCATCCGCCGCACCCTCCCGGTCGCCCTGCGACGCTGGCGCAAGACACTGCTGCACCCGGCAACCTGGCGCGAAATCGCTGCCCTGCTCGATGAGTTGCAACAGGAGGCCTACGATCTCGTTCTGGACACCCAGGGTCTGCTGAAAAGCGCCCTGCTGACGCAACGCACCCGCCTGCAGCCCGCCGGCCGGCGCTGCGGTTACGCCGCCGAAGCTGCCCGCGAGCCCATCGCTGCCCGCTTCTACACCGATACCTACGCCATTCCCAAAAACATCCACGCCGTCGAACGCAACCGCTGGCTGGCCGCTGCCGCCTGCGAAGATGTCATCGACACCCCGCCCGATTACGGGCTGAGCGCCACCCGGCCGATCCTGCCCAACGGCCTCGGCCTCAGTCTCAACCCCGGCCAGCCCTACGCCGTTTTGCTGACGGCCACCAGCCGCGACGACAAACTCTGGCCGGAAGATCGCTGGCGTCCACTGATCCGGCAACTCATCCAGCAAGGACTGTGCTGCCTGCTGCCGGCAGGCTCGGCAACAGAGCGGGCGCGTGCCGAACATCTGGCCACCTCCCTGGAAGTAGAGGCACCGCACTACCTTCAGGTCTTGCCTCCTCAGTCCATTGCCGAACTGGCGGGTATCTGCGCCGGTGCCCGCCTCGTCATTGGCGTAGACACCGGCCTGACCCACCTTGCCGCTGCCCTCGGCCGCCCCACGCTGGCGCTGTTCTGTGCCTCCCACCCCGGTCTGACCGGCGTGTATACCGGCGCCCCCGCCAGCACGCCGGCCATCAATCTAGGCACCCACGGCACCCTCCCCGACGTCGCCACCGTGCTCTTGGCCAGCCAAGAACTGTTGTCGCAAGGCCGACAAACATCATGAGCCGTTTTCTCTACACCACGCTACTGCTTCTGCTGGCACCGCTGATCCCCCTGTACCTGCTGTGGCGTGCCCGCCGCCAGCCCGAATACCGCCAGCACTGGGGCGAGCGCTGTGGCCTCTATCCTGCCTTGCCCCCCTCACCAACCCGCCCCATCCTCTGGCTGCACGCCGTCTCGGTCGGTGAAACCCGCGCCAGCCAGCCGCTGATCCAGCACCTCCGGCAACACTGGCCACAGCACTGCATCCTGCTGACCCACATGACCCCCACCGGCCGTCAGACTGCCTTCGACCTGTATGGCGACAGTATCCTTCATGCCTACCTGCCCTATGACTGGCCGTGGGCAGTGCACGCCTTCCTGCAGCATTTCCAGCCCGTCGCCGGCATCCTCATGGAAACCGAGCTGTGGCCCAATCTGGTGGCGACTTGCCAGCAACGGCGGATCCCCCTGCTGCTGGTCAATGCCCGCCTGTCCGAAAAATCCGCCCGCCGTTATGCCCGGCTGCCCGCACTGACCCGGCCCATGCTGCAAGCCCTGACCACCGTCGCCGCCCAGAGCCCTGACGATGCCGCCCGCCTGCAAACCCTGGGCGCTCGTGAAACGCAACTGCACGTCTGCGGCAACCTCAAATTCGACATCAGCCCACCGGCTGCCCAGCTAAGCCTCGGTCAAAGCTGGCGCAAGCAATGGGGCCCGCGCCAGGTGCTGCTGCTGGCCTCCACCCGCGACGGCGAAGAAGCACTCATCCTCGATGCCTGGTGCCGCCAGCAGCAATGCCACACCAATCGCGACACCGATCGTGACACCCATCCGATGCGCCCGCTGCTGCTCATTGTTCCCCGACATCCGCAGCGCTTTGACAGCGTTGCCCGGCTGGTCGAAGAACGGGGTTTGCACCTCGCCCGCCGCAGCCACACCACCACACCAGATGCCAGGATCGATGTGCTGCTCGGCGACAGCATGGGCGAGATGTTCGCCTACTACGCCGCCAGCGATGCCGCCTTCATCGGTGGCAGCCTGCTCGACTACGGTTGCCAGAACCTCATCGAAGCCTGTGCCACCGGCATTCCAGTGCTGATCGGCCCTTCCACCTACAATTTTACCGAAGCTGCCCAGGCCGCCCTCGCCTGCGGTGCTGCCTGCCGCATCACCGATGCCGGACATCTGGTGCGCGAAGCCTTCCGGCTACTGGAAGACAAAGCACAGCAAGTCCGCGCAGGCACAGCCGGCAAAACGCTGGTTGCACAGCATCAAGGAGCCAGTGCCCGCACCCTGAGCCTGCTCGAACGTACCCTCCCCGAGCCCCTCGCCCGCTGACGGCTCCGGGCTCAGGCGGTCTGCTGCTGCACGCGCAACACACCGGGCAATCCGGCCGCCACCAGATCGACGATATCCCCGGCCGGTGCCGGCATGCTGTACAAATACCCCTGCATCACCCGGCAACCGTGGGCCACCAGAAACTCCGCCTGGGCCTGCTCCTCGACACCTTCTGCCACCACCTTGAGACTCAGCGCATGGGCCAGGGCGATGATGGTGCCGGCGATGGTGGCATCCACCTGGTTGTCCGGCAGATTGCGGACAAAAGAACGATCCACCTTGAGCTCATCAATCGGGAAACGGCTCAGATAGCTGAGGGAAGAATAGCCGGTACCAAAGTCATCGATGCTGATCCTGATCCCCATATCCTTCATCTGTTGCAGCACTTTCATGGCACCGTCGGCATCCTCCATCAACAGGCTTTCAGTCATCTCCAGTTCCAGGCTATCCGCCGGCAGGCCGGTGCGGGCAAGAATCTCAGCCACTTTGTCCGGAAAATTTGCCCGGCCAAACTGCACGCCTGAAACATTCACCGAGATGGGCAGGTGCTTCATGCCAGCCGCCCGCCAGCTCTGGTTCTGCCGACAGGCCTCCTCGATCACCCATTCACCGATGACGAGAATCATGTCCGACTCCTCCGCCAGCGGAATGAACTCCAGCGGCGAGAGCATCCCCAGCTCTGGATGACGCCAGCGGATCAAGGCCTCGAGCCCCGTCACTTCACCGCTGATCGCATCGTATTTTGGCTGGTAGTACAGCACCATTTCCTGTCGCTCCGCCGCCCGGCGCAGACTGCTTTCCATGGCCAGCTTCTTGAACGCCTCGATGTTGAGCGACTTGGAATAAAACTCGTGCTGATTCTGTCCCAGCTCACGCGCATGATGCATGGCGAATTCGCCATTCTGGATAAAGCTATCGACGTCATGCCCATCCCCCGGATAAATACAGATACCGATGCTCAACGTCAGGTGGATTTCATGGCCATCGATGAGATACGGGGCTTCCGCTCCCTGAAGGATGCGCTTGGCAATCTTGACCATATCGCAGGAATCCTTGATATGGTTGGCCAGGATGGTGAATTCATTACCCCCGAGGCGCGAGATGGTGGCATCGTTGTACTGCCCTTCTGTCGATACCGCCACAAAATCCGAATCCCGCACCGCCCGCTCGAGACGTTCCGTGAATTGGCGCAGGATCTGGTCGCCCACATTCGGCCCGAAGGTTTCATTGATCCGCTTGAAGCGGTCGATACTAACGAACAGGGCGGCCAGCTTGGCCGCATAACGGTCGCAATAGGAAATGCCCTGGGCCAGGATTTCCTTGAAGGTCGTGCGATTGGCCAGTCCCGTCAGCACGTCGTAATGCGACAGGATGCGCACCTGATCCTCGATACGCCGGTATTCCGTGATGTCCTGCACCAGCCCGGCCACCTGGACGATGCCGCGCACCTCGTCATACACCGGCGCCCCTTGCACATGCACCACATGCTCGCTGTCATCTGCCTGCAGGATACGCACATCCAGGGTGAAGGATGTCCCCTCCTGGCGGCAGCGCAGCAAGGACTTGCGCAATTCCTCGACATCTCCCGGATGCACCGCACGGAACAGATCGCCCTGCGTCCGGTACGCAATCTGGTCATCCAGTGCCAGCACGTTCAAAGCCTCATCCGAACACAGCAACTGGTCATTCTCCAGCGTCCACTCCCAATGTCCCAGCCGCGCCGTTTTCTGGGCATTGCGCAGCGTCGCCTCGCTCTTGACCAGCTGCTGCAGGGTCTCCATGGATCGCAGCAGATAACGCAGACGATAGGCCAGGGTCGGCCAATGCACCGGCTTGGAGATGAAATCCATCGCCCCCAGCTCATACGCCCGACGGATGGACGCACCATCATCGGCCCCCGTCAACATGGCAATCGGCAACCGCTCGCTGCCCAAAAACTGGCGCAAATCCTCCAGGCATTTGAAGCCATCCATCCCCGGCAGCATCACATCAAGCAATACCACGTCCGGCCGACGTTCCTGCAGCTGCCTCATCCCTTCATCGACCGTACCTGCTAGGGCAATCTCGAAACCTTCCTTGCCCAGCACCTCCGACAGCACAGCACAAATCACCTCATCATCATCGATAACGAGGACACGCGACCTTGCCTTAATCATGGCCAAACTCCTTCATATAGCCGAGGAATGCCTCGCTTGCCTTGCGATATTCCGTTTCAAGCTCAACCGCACGGACAGACGGCTGCCAAGAATGATCCCACCCGTACCCAACTTCCAGCTTGGCCGCCAGTGCCGACAGGCGCAAAGCCCCCAACTGGGCTGCCGACGAAGTCAGCTGATGCGCCTTCTGCCGAACCTTCTCACAATCAGCAACCCGCAATGCTTCCGCTAACTCTGCCACCAGTTCCGCCGTCTTCTGCAAAAACAACGATCGCATCCGCGCCGCCAGTCGTGGCCAGGCCTCCTGCTGCAACGAGCGCAAAGCCTCCAGCGGGGCAGCATCGAATACCGGGCACGCTGCCTCCGGTTGCACTGCCGGCTGATCCAGCCAGAACGCCAGCTGCTGGCGCAATACCGCCAGCGTCACCGGCTTGCACAGCACCCCGTCCATGCCGGCCGCCAGACAACGCTCATGTTCTCCCGGCCGCGTATATGCCGTCAGGGCGAGTATCCGCTGCCGCTGTTGCTGCCATGCGCCCTCCGCTGCTTCCTGCTCACGCCGCCGGATCTCGCGTACCGCCGCCCAGCCATCCATGAGTGGCAAACCGCAATCCATGAGGATGATAGCAAAGTCCTCCTGCCCGGACGCCTCAACAGCCGCCTGGCCATTATCGACGCACTGCACCAGACAACCCAGTCCGGTCAGCATGCCGGTCAGATATTCCTGATTGACCGCATCATCCTCGACCAGCAGTACCCGCACCCCGGCCAGCAGTGCTCCGGAAGGCATGACAGTTTCAATATCTGGCCCGGGAGCATCCGGTATTTCCGTTGCCACCTGCCCTGCCCGAGCCGCCGGCAGGGGCAGGCAAAAGGTAAAGACCGAGCCCTCGCCCGGCGTACTCGCTAGCCGGATCGTCCCCCCCATGCGCTGCACCTGATCGCGCACAATGCCCAGACCCAGCCCCGTGCCACCGAAACGCGCACGGATCGAAGCATCTGCCTGAACATGCGGCTCAAAAATCCGCGATACCTGCTCCGGAGCGATACCGATACCGATGCCACTGTCTGCCACCTGTACACACAACCCATGCGCCATTTCTGCCGATGTCACCCGGGTGACGGAGACCTCGACCTGCCCGTGCGTCGTGAATTTGAGCGCATTGCCGAGCAGGTTCGTCAGAACCTGACGTATCCCCATCTCCAGCCCCGCGACATCCAGCCCATTCCCCGCCACATGACGCGGCACATCCGCCGCAATCCGCCAACGCAAGGCCAGCCCCCGAGCCTGCGCCTGTCCGGTAAAAAGCTCCGTGGTTTGGCAAATGATGTCATGGATATCCAGCGTCACACAGACCGGCGGCGACAGTGGTCTTTGTTCCGACCTCTGTTCCTCCCGACTCAGCGCCGCCAGCTGGTGATCGCTCCAGGTCAGCAAACCCTGCGCCGCACCGTGCAAAACCCCTAGCCAGCGCCGCTGCTGATCATCGAGCGGGGTCGCCTGCAACAGATCGATCATCCCCAGCATCCCGCCCAGCGGTGTGCGCAACTCATGACCCAGAGTGGCGAGAAACTCAGCCGTCGCTGCCGTCGCTGTCATCTCGCCCGGCCTGCCGGACAGATGTTCCGGGCAGCCCGCCGCCGCAACCCCGGACACCTGCCCGCCCAGAGCCTTCTCGAGACCCACACTGGAAAAATCCGGCTTTGCCAAGATCGTGCCCCTGCCTCACCCCACCAGACGCCAGGGTTTTTATCACAAAACCCTGGCAGACCACGGAAAACCGTCAGGAAATACAGTGTGGATACCCTGATGCTCCACACTCCCGGCAACTGCGTGAACGCCACAAGATGCGACGATATGTCGCAACTCCAGAAGAGGCACGGACAGTACAATTTTGAGATTTTCATCCTGCCGGAGTTTCACATGTCCACGCATCATCTCAAGCGGCGACCGCTGCACCTGCTGATCGCCACCCTGCCCCTGTGGCATACCCTGCCGGCTGTGGCACAGACCACCATGCCCACCATGCCCACCATGCCCACACCTGTCGCACCTGCACCCATAGCGGCACTCCTGGGCGAAGTGGTTGTCACCTCCTCGGTCGACCGTCCCCTGCCGCACAACACGGCCACCCTGAGCAACGCCGAACGTGCTGCCCGCCGCGCCGCCACCAGCGATGTTGCCGCCTTGCTACGCGATGTGCCCGGTGTCAGCCTGTACGGGGCGGGTGGTGTCTCCAGTCTGCCCGTGCTGCACGGTCTGGCCGATGACCGTGTGCGTGTCCAGGTCGACGGCATGGATATCGTCGCTTCCTGCCCGAATCACATGAACCCGGCACTGTCCACCCTAGACCCGGCCAACCTTGGCACACTCAAGGTCTATGCCGGCATCACGCCGGTCAGCGTCGGTGGCGACAGCATCGGTGGCAGCATCGTTGCCGAAACCCCCGCACCCACCTTTGCCACACCAGGGCAAAACCTGCTACTCAAAGGCGAGGCGGGTGTCTTCTGGCGCAGCAATGGCAATGCACAAGGCGGCCACCTGAGTGCTACCATCGCCAGTGAAAATCTCAGCCTGGCTTACAGCGGTGCCACAGCCAAAGCCGACAATTACCAAGCCGCCAGAGACTTCAAAAGCACCCTGACCACCGGTCGCAACGGCCATCTCCTGCCCCGCGACGAAGTCGGCTCGACGGCCTATGACACACGCAATCACACGCTGAGCCTGGCCTTCCGGAGTGGCGACCATCTCATCGAAGCCCGCGCCGGCTTCCAGGACATGCCCTACCAAAACTTCCCCAACCAGCGCATGGATCTGACCGGCAACACCCAGCACCGCCTGAATCTGCGCTACCAGGGACGCTACGACTGGGGTCAGCTGGCAGCCCGCATCTACCGCGAACACGTCGATCACGCCATGGATTTCGGCGCCGACAAACGCTTCTGGTACGGCTCCCTTTCCGGTACTGGCGCACCCTGTGCGCCGCGCCGCTTTGCTGGTGATCCGGCCGGCACCTGTGCCGCCGGCATGCCCATGAACACCACCAGCAAAACTACCGGCGGCAGCCTCAAGGCCGATATTGCCCTGTCGGCGGATGACCTGCTGCGCACCGGTTTCGAACTTCAGCGTTACCGTCTCGACGACTTCTGGCCGGCTTCCGGTGGCGGCATGGGCCCGGGGACGTTCTGGAACCTGCGTGATGGCCAGCGTGACCGCAGCGCACTGTTTGCCGAATGGGAAAAACGCTACAACCCGCAATGGACCAGCCTGATCGGTGCCCGCCATGAACAAATCAAGGCAAGCGCCGGCAATGCCCGCGGCTACAGCGCCATGGCCATGGCCATGGGCGGGCAGGTCACCGAATCGAACGCCTTCAATGCCCGGGATCATGAACGGCGCGACGGCAACTGGGACCTTGCTGCACTGGCGCGCTACAGCGGCGACGCCACACAGGACATCGAATTCGGCCTGGCCCGCAAGGTACGCGCACCCAACCTGTATGAACGCTACACCTGGTCGAGCTGGCCGATGGCCGCGACGATGAACAACTTCGTCGGCGACGGCAATGGCTATGTCGGCAACCTGAATCTCAAACCCGAAGTCGCCCACACACTCTCGGCCACCTTCGATTGGCATGCCGCCGACCGCGCCTGGGAATTCAAGGCCACACCCTATGTCACCCGCGTCCGCGACTACATCGATGCCGTCCGGACGGCCAGCTTCACCACCAGCAAGTTCAATGTCCTCAGCTACGCCAATCAGTCTGCACGCCTTGCCGGGCTTGATCTCTCTGGCCGCCTGCCGCTGGCCAGCAATGATTACGGCCAGTTCGGACTCAAGGGCGTGGTGAGCTACGTCCACGGCCAGAACCGCGACACCGGCAGCCCGCTCTATAACCTCATGCCGCTCAATGCCCGTCTGACCCTGAGCCACACACTCGGCCACTGGGACAGCGCACTCGAATTCGTCGCCGTGCAGCAGAAGAACGACCTCTCGATCCTGCGCAACGAAATCCGCACCCCGGGCTACAGCCTGGTCAACCTGCGCACCAGCACCCAGTGGCAGCAGGTTCGCATCGACCTGGGCATCGACAACCTCTTCAACCGTGCCTACGCCCTGCCACTGGGCGGTGCCTACCTGGGCCAGGGCACGACCATGAGCATGAATGGCCTCCCCTGGGGCGTGGCCGTCCCCGGCATGGGACGCTCGATCCATGTCGGTGCCAGCCTCAAGTTCTGAGGCCGGTTGCAACCTCCCGCACTTGAGCAACCGGACGGCAGCCACCAAACCCACGGTGGCCGCCACCGGAAAACCGTCCTCCGGACTACGGCTGTTTTTTGCGTTGCGGCGGCAAATCGGTACAACTGCCGTGTGCCGCTTCCGCCGCCAGGCCGATGGTCTCGCCCAGTGTCGGGTGCGGATGGATGGTCTTGCCGATGTCGAGCGCATCCGCACCCATCTCGATCGCCAGGGCGATTTCGCCGATCATGTCACCCGCCCCAGGACCAACGATGGCACCACCGACGATGCGTTGTGTCGCCGCATCGAACAGCAGCTTGGTGACACCGTATTCCGCTTCGTTGGCAATGGCGCGACCCGAAGCTGCCCACGGAAACAGCCCTTTTTCAACCGCCACGCCAGCGCTCTTCGCCTGAGTTTCCGTCAGGCCGACCCAGGCAATTTCCGGATGGGTATACGCCACGGCCGGAATCACGCGGGCATCGAAAAAGGACTTCTGCCCGGCAGCGGCTTCGGCAGCCACATGCGCCTCATGCACGGCCTTGTGCGCCAGCATCGGCTGACCAACAATGTCGCCGATGGCAAAGACGTGACTGACGTTGGTACGTTGTTGCCGATCGACCGGAATGAAGCCGCGCTCATCGACGACCACTCCCGCCTGTCCGGCACCAATCTTTTTGCCATTGGGCGCACGCCCTGCCGAGACGAGAATGAAATCGTAATCCTGCGGCTGCACCGGAGCCTGCTCACCTTCAAAATGAACACGCAGGCCTTCCGACCGCGCCTCGACAGCCGTCACCCGGGTCTTCAGCATCACCTGTTCGAAGCGCGAAGCATTGCGCTTTTCAAAGATTTTGACCAGATCACGATCGACACCGGGCATCAGCCCGTCTGTCATTTCCACGACGCTGACGCGTGCCCCGAGTGCGGAATAAACCGTGGCCATTTCCAGGCCGATGATGCCACCACCAATCACCAGCATGTGCTGCGGCACGCAGGGCAGCTTCAGTGCGCCAGTTGAAGTGACGATGCGCGGGTCTTCCGGCAGGAAGGGCAATCTCACGGCTTCCGAACCGGCGGCGATGATGGCCTGACGAAAAGCAATGGTCTGCTCGCCGCCATCCGTAGTCACGGATAGGTGGTGAGCATCCACAAACTGACCCGTCCCCTGCACCACCGTCACCTTGCGCGCCTTGGCCATGCCGGCCAGCCCCTGGGTGAGTTTGCCGACCACCTGTTCCTTGTGCGCCCGCAACCGGTCGAGATCAATCTGCGGCGCAGCAAAGTGCACACCAAAGTTCTGTCCCTGCTGCGCTTCTTCAATCACGGCCGCCACATGCAGCAAGGCTTTGGAAGGGATGCAGCCCACATTCAGGCAGACCCCGCCCAGCGTCGGATAGCGTTCGACCAGCACCACCTTGAGCCCCAGGTCGGCCGCCCGAAACGCCGCCGAATAACCCCCCGGCCCACCGCCCAGCACCAGCAGATCGGCCGCATCCGGTGACAGATTGCCGGCGGGCGGTGCCGCAGCTGCAACAACTGCGGCGGGGGCAACCGGCGCAGCCGGTGGCGAAGGCGCCGCTGCTGCAACGGAAGCATCCGTCGCATCGGTTTCGAGTATGGCGATGAGATGCCCCTGGGCCACCTTGTCGCCCACCTTGACCCTGAGTTCCTTCACCACACCACCCACCGGGGCCGGAACATCGAGCGTGGCCTTGTCGGATTCGAGCGTCAACAGCAAGGCCTCTGCTGCAATGCGCTGACCTGGGCGAACGTGGATTTCGATGACGGGAACATCGTGAAAATCGCCAATATCCGGCACCTTGATGTCGATGAGATTGCTCACAGCAAAACCCTCCGCATATCCGCCAGCAATTGGCCCAGATAGGTGATGAACCGTGCCGCTGCGGCGCCGTCGATGACCCGATGATCGTAGGAAAGCGACAGCGGCAGCATCAAGCGCGGCTGAAACTGGCTGCCGTCCCATTTCGGCTTCATCTCGCCCTTGGAAACGCCAAGGATGGCGACTTCCGGCGCGTTGATAATGGGCGTGAAAGCTGTTCCGCCGATACCACCGAGGCTGGAAATCGAGAAGCAACCCCCTTGCATCTGTGCCGGTTGCAACTTGCCGTCCCGCGCACTCTTCGACAGGCTGGCCATTTCTTCGGCAATCGCCAGCAGCCCTTTCTGATCGACATCGCGGATCACCGGCACAACCAGACCATTCGGCGTGTCGGCGGCAAAACCGATGTGGTAGTACTGCTTGAGGATGAGATTGTCACCATCGAGCGAGGCATTGAACTCGGGAAATTTCTTGAGCGCAGCAACGCTGGCCTTGATGAGAAAAGCCAGCAGGGTGAGCTTGATACCAGACTTTTCGCCGGACTTTTCATTTTCCTTGTTCAGCGCAACGCGGAATTCTTCCAGCACACCAATGTCGACCTCGTCAAACTGGGTGACATGCGGAATCATCGCCCAGTTGCGTGCCAGATTGGCACCAGAGATTTTCTTGATGCGTGACAGGGGGCGGGTTTCGAAGGCACCGAACTTGCTGAAATCCACCTTGGGCCAGGGCAGCAGATCCAGACCACCTCCGGGAGACGCAGCAGCGCCAGCCAGCACAGCCGGCGTGGCCAGTGCGTTCTTGACGTAGCTTTGCACATCCTCACGCGTGATCCGCCCTTTCGGCCCGCTGCCATGCACCCGCAGCAGATCGACACCCAGCTCGCGAGCAAAGGCGCGGATGGAGGGGCTGGCATGCGGCACGACACGATGATCCTCCATCTCGCTGACACGTTCGGCCGGCGTGGGCATGTGCACCCTCAAGAGCTGGGCGGGCTCCGGCTGCAGCGGTCGCAAGCCCTCCGGCGGCGATGGCTCAGCCTGCGGCACAGATGCGGGTACGACTGGTACAACAGGGAGCGCCGGGGACACAGGAACAGCCTGGGGCACCAGCGGAGGTGAAGGGGGCGGAGAAAGAGGCCGCTCTGCCCCGTTCTGATCGGCCGCCTGCTCTACCGTCTCGATCAAGGCAACGAGGGTACCCTCACCGATCTTGTCACCGACCTTGACGCGGAGTTCCCTGACGACCCCGGACACTGGAGCAGGGACATCCATGGTCGCCTTGTCGGATTCCAGCGTCAGCAAGGTGTCCTCGGCTGCAACCGTATCCCCCGGCCGGACGGCAATTTCAATCACGGGAACATCGTGAAAGCCGCCGATATCCGGCACTTTGATTTCGAGCAGTTGCGCCATGATCACACCTTCAGAGGATTGGGTTTGTTCGGATCAAACTCATATTTCGCCAGCGCTGCGGCGACCTGCTGCGAATCTATCTGCCCGGCATCCGCCAGCGCACGCAAGGCGGAGAGCGTAATCCAGTAGCGGTCGACCTCGAAGAAATGACGCAGCTTTTCACGCGTGTCGGAACGACCGAAACCTTCCGTCCCCAGCACAGTGTAACTACGGCCTTCCTGACACACCCAGGGGCGGATCTGTTCGGCAAACATGCGGATGTAATCCGTCGCCGCCACCACCGGGCCGCGTGTGTCCGCCAGGCATGCCTCGACGTGTGACAGACGCGGTTTCTCCGTCGGATGCAGCAGATTCCAGCGCTGGCAATCCTGCCCGTCGCGCGCCAGCTCAGTAAAACTCGGGCAGGCCCACAGATCGGCTTCGATGCCCCAGTCCTGGCGCAGCAGTTCTGCCGCTGCCATGACTTCGCGGAAAATCACCCCGCTGCCCAGTAACTGCACGCGCGGCGCATTCGAAGCTGCCCCCTTGCGGAAGGCATACATGCCCTTGAGGATGTCGACCGGAACATGCTCGCCTTCCGGCATCGCCGGATGCTCGTAGTTCTCGTTCATCACCGTCAGGTAATAGAACACATCCTCCTGCTCCGTCACCATGCGGCGCAGGCCATCCTCGACAATGACAGCCAGTTCATAAGCAAAGGTCGGGTCATAAGACAGGCAGTTCGGGATGGTGGCAGAGAGCACATGCGAATGACCATCCTGGTGTTGCAAGCCTTCGCCATTGAGCGTCGTGCGCCCGGCCGTCGCACCGATCAGAAAACCACGCGAACGCTGGTCGGCTGCCGCCCAGACGAGGTCCATGGTGCGCTGCATGCCAAACATCGAATAGCAGATATACACCGGCAACATCTGCACGCCATGGGTCGAATAGGCCGTCGCCGCCGCGATCCAGTCGGCCACGCCGCCGGCCTCGTTGATCCCTTCCTGAAGAATCTGGCCGGTTTTCGATTCCTTGTAGAACATCAGCTGCTCGGCATCCTGCGGCGTGTACAGCTGGCCGAGCTGGTTCCAGATGCCCAACTGGCGGAACATGCCTTCCATGCCGAAGGTGCGCGACTCATCCGGCACAATGGGCACCACCCGCGCTCCCAGCGACTTGTCACGGATCAGCACGTTGAGGATGCGCACCAGAGCCATGGTGGTCGAAATTTCGCGCCCCTCGCCCGACGACTTGTAGAAGTTTTCATAAGCCGACGGCGGCGGCACGTCGATGGGCTCGACCCGCTGACGGCGGGTGGGCATCACGCCCCCCAGCACCTGGCGGTGGCTGCGCATGTACTCCAGCTCCACCGAGCCTTCCGAGAAGCGCAGGAAGGGTAGCTGGTCGATGTCTTCGTCGCGCACCGGCAGACCGAAGCGATCACGGAATTCGCGCAGGGAATCCGTGCCCATTTTCTTCTGCTGGTGCGTGATGTTCTGCGCCTGGCCGGAACCGCCCATGCCATAACCCTTGATGGTCTTGGCAAGGATGACCGTCGGCTGGCCCTTGTGATGCACGGCGGTGTGGTAAGCCGCATAGACCTTGTGCGGATCATGCCCGCCCCGGTTGAGATTCCAGATGTCCTCATCCGGCCAATGCGCCACCATCTTCGCCAGCTCTGGATACTTGCCGAAGAAATGCTGGCGGACATAAGCCCCGTCCTTGGACTTGAAAGTCTGGTAATCACCATCCAGACATTCCATCATCCGCTGACGCAACAAGCCAGTCTTGTCCTGTGCCAGCAGCGGATCCCAGTAGCTGCCCCAGATCAGCTTGATGACATTCCAGCCCGCACCACGAAAGTCGCCTTCCAGCTCCTGGATGATCTTGCCGTTGCCGCGCACCGGGCCGTCCAGCCGTTGCAGATTGCAATTGACGACGAAAATCAGGTTATCCAGATTTTCACGCGCCGCCATGCTGATTTCGCCCATGGACTCGGGTTCATCCATCTCGCCATCGCCCATGAAGGCCCAGACCTTGCGCTGTGCCGAACTGCCCTCGGGAATGTGACCCCGGCATTCCATGTATTTCATGAAGCGGGCCTGGTAAATCGCCTGCAACGGCCCCAAGCCCATCGACACTGTCGGGAACTGCCAGAAATCTGGCTTGAGCCAGGGGTGCGGATAGGAAGGCAAGCCGCGCCCATCGACCTCGCGGCGGAAATTATCGAGCTGCTCCTCCGTCACCAGACCCATCAGGAAAGCGCGGGCGTAAAAACCCGGCGAAGAGTGGCCCTGCAGGAAGATCATGTCGCCGCCGTGCGACTCGCTGGGGGCATTCCAGAAATGGTTGAAACCGACATCGAACAGCGTGGCTGCCGAAGCGAAGCTGGCGATATGCCCGCCCAGATTCGAGCCATCCCGATTGGCCCGCATGACCATGACCATCGCATTCCAGCGGATGTAACTGCGAATCCGCGCCTCGATGGCGTAATCCCCCGGCGCCGCAATCTGCTGGTCGGCGGGAATGGTGTTCACATACTCGCTGGTGGCGTTGTACGGCAGATTGATGCCCGCCCGCCGCGCCAGGTCAATCTGCTTTTCAATCAGGAAATGCGCTCGCTCGGGGCCGACGCGGCCGATGACGGCTTCCAGCGCCTCCAGCCATTCGCGTGTTTCTCCGCTGTCGCTGTCTGGCAGCGGACGCGGGGGCGACTGTGCATCGTTGGGTAGTGTGGTCATTGCCTCTCCTCATCATGTAAGGATCGCCTCATGACAAACGCAGCCAGCAAAGCCTGACAACACCACCGGCTACCGTCACGGCGAACTCATTATGCACCGGACAGACGGGGTGTCGCCGCCGCTGCCCAGACGCCTTTGCACTTCACGCTTCACAACCAACAACTTGCCGCATTATGAAACAAGAACTCACGATACGCAATAAAGAGCCTGATATGATCCCTCGCCATACCAACCAGTCCGGCCATCTTTCTTACCGACCATCACTGACCTCAAATGAATTGAAATCGGCCCGATCAGAAGCCTGTGACATGGCGCTTTTGCCTTAATCTTCGGCGTTGATCATCCATGAACTCCGTGTTCTTTCTGCATTTTTCATCCCCTCTTTCTTTGAGATTTTTGTCATGAACCCACAAGCCCCACTCGCTGGTCTGCGCGTCATCGAAAGCTCCATCCTCGGCCCCGCCGCCATCACCACTTCCTTTGTCGATCTCGGCGCGGAAGTCATCAAGGTCGAATCTCCCTCCGGCGACTACATCCGCGAAATGACCTGGCCGATCGTCGAAGGCATTTCCCTGATGCACTACCACCTCAACCGGGGCAAAAAGAGCATCACCCTCGACCTCAAACAGGAAGAAGCCCGGCAGATCTACCGCGATCTGGTCAAGGATGCCGATGTCGTCATCGAAGCCTCCAAGCCTGGTGCGCTGGCAAAATATGGCCTGGGCTATGAAGACCTGAAGAAAATCAACCCGAAGATCGTCTTCATCACCGTCTCCGGCTACGGCATGAGCGGCCCTTACCGCGACATGCCCTCGCACGGCATCGCCTACGACACCTGGGCCGGAGCCGTCACGCCGGCGTATGACGACGAAGGTTTCTGCTACATCCCCGAACACGTCAGCATCGGCATCAATGCAGCACCCCTCTTTGGCGGGCTGGCCGCGCTGGCCGGCGTGATCCGCGCCCGTGCCACGGGCGAAGGCTGCTTCATGGAGCTGGCGCAATCTGATGCCGCCGCCGCCTTCGACTGGTATCGCAGCGAATCCTACATGGCCTATGCACGCCCCGAAGACATCGTCACCGGCAATAAATCCGACGGCTACCAACGTCGCCCGGTCGCGACCGCCGGGATGAAAGAAGGGGTGCGTTACCAGATGTATGAATCGAAGGATGGCCATGTGCTGTTCATGGCATCCGAGCAAGCCTTCTGGAAGAATTTCTGCGAAGGACTGGGGCGGCAGGATCTCTTTGAGAAGTGGCCCGGCTCCAAGTTCGCCGACCACGCCCGTGGCAACCGCGAATTGCAGGCCGAGCTGCGCGCCATCTTCAAGACCCGCACAACGAAGGAATGGCTGGATTTCGGCATCCAGGCCAACACCCCGCTGGCGCCAGTCAATACACCAAAGAACATCGTAGATGACCCACAGTTCAAGGATCGCTTCGAAGTCTGGTCACACGAAAAACATGGTGCCGACATGCTGGGCTACCCGGTAAAATTCTTCGATCTCGACATGCCCGAACCGGCCAAGGCCCCCACCGTCGGCCAGCACAGCGACGAAGTCCTGCGGGAAGTGCTCGGCTACGATGCGGCCAAAATCGCCACCATCAAGGCCGGCAAGCTGCTGGGCTGACGCCAACCCACCGCACGCTACCCACCGCCCCCTGAGCAAATGGGCAGGTACGCCAACAGGCCACCTGCCCGCCCACAGGAGCGTAAAGACGAGAGCGTAAAGGGTAGAGAGTGAAGGAAGAGTGAAGGGTAGAAAGCGTGCGCCTGCCAGCAACGCCAGAAACTCAAGGCTCGAAGGAAAACCCCAGCTCGCTTACCCGGATCTGCCCCAGCAGGGAGGCATAGCGCCGATCATCACTGCGAACACTACTCTCCCCCAGAGGGTAGCCGCGTGCCTGCTCCGTGCGATCCAGCCGGATGAACCCCCTGCCCACCGTTCCACCCGCCAGAATCGCCGCCAGACGGCCGCCATGCGCCGCCGTCACCATGCCGCCATAATCCCAGTCAAATCCGCTGTAGCTGACCGGCGCACCATTCCACCGCACCAGCTCCGCCAGCGTCATACCCAGGCGTACCCCAGCCAGGTGCCAGCGCGTATGCCGGCCCTGTACCCGCACCATGGTAATTCCCCTGTGCCGGGCCTCATCCTGAAAAAACACTTCGGCACGTCGCTCCACATCCTCGGGAAAAAGCACCGCCC
Organism: Sterolibacterium sp.; assembly: GCA_018062105.1. Lineage (GTDB taxonomy): Bacteria > Pseudomonadota > Gammaproteobacteria > Burkholderiales > Rhodocyclaceae > Sterolibacterium. The sequence goes on from JAGOSV010000018.1 coordinate 25,315, forward strand.
CCTGTGCCACCTCGCCCTCTGCCCCGCCCAGCGGCTCAAGCCGGACATTGCGTGTCCCGAACAGCACCCGCAAATCCTCGATGCCATAACGCACCCGCAACACCCCCGGCAGCTGCCAGGTCGCCGTCGCCGCAAGATCCGCCGGTGCCGCATCCTGCCAGCGCGCCACGCCAGCGAGCGAAGCGGATTTCACCTCACCCGCAAGCGCCGTCCCCGACAACAAACACCCGACGACTATCCACAAGCCAATAACAAACGAACACAGCCCCCGAGGACTCATGGCATCAAATCAACCCGCTGCCACCATCCAATGCGGCAGCAACCCCCAGCACCTCGGCGGCAACCACGGTCTCGGGCAGCATGGCACTCGTCGTCCCGGTATCGATCGTCACCGGCGTCACCGCACCTGCTGTCGTCGACACCGTCGCCCCACCCAATGTCATGCCCCCCACGCCGATCTTCACGTCCACCAAACCATTCGTGAACACCAACTGGGTGCCATTGCCATCATCCTGTACCGTCGTCGTCAGCACCAGCGTGCTCCCGCTGTATACGTTCAGCCGGTTACCCGTCTGCTGATAGTTATAGGCACTCGACGCCCCTGCCAGGTCGATACGTTCGACATTGGCATCCGCCGTAACCCCGGACGCACCACTCTCGATCACCACCCGCTCTGTGCCCGTGGAGCCATACACCGTGGCGGCACCCGCCAGCGTGAAAACATCACCCGATTCAAGAAACAGCTTGGCCATGAAAATCTCCCCATCCCACATTCAGAAAATGACTTTATCTCCATGATGACCAGATTCTGGCCCGGCCATCTGGTACACCTTACAGCAGCGTCAACGCCCCATCACTGCAAGTCACGGCTTCAATACCGATCAAAGTCGCCGCACAGGTCGATGTGACAATCAACAAACTGCCATCCGCCTGCTTTTCCTGCTGTACCTGGCTTTTTGTGAACGTCAGCAGGCGCACGGTGTCCGTCCCCAGCCCGCCATCCACCGTATCGAACCCCCCCGCCCCCAAATCGATCGTGTCATTACCCGCCCCGGTCTGGATGTTGTTATTGACGAAGTTGTCCTTGATCGTATCGTTGCCGCTGCCTGTGGTGACATTCTCGATGACCACACCCCAGGCAATGCCCAGGTTGTTCTCACCCGTATATAACTTGCTGCTGTTGGTTCCACTGTAAATCGAAGCAATCCAGTCGGTCAGCGTGCTGTCCGAGCGCCCTTGCTGGGCATACCACTGGGTAGTGGTAGTCTTCTGATCCTCCAGCGAACGATAATCAACCGTTGACAGCGTTCCCGGCGTCAGATCGATCGTACAACGACCGGTTGCCGTGGAAGCATTGATCGTGTCCGTACCGCCAGCATCCCAGATGGTCAGATATTTGTACTGATCAAAAGACAGGGCATAACTGTCCGTACTGTTGCGCGTCTGTAAATTGGCACCATACAGCGCCTGCAAACCGGCAATGTCGTCAATGTGATAACCCGTCGGATAGGCCGTAGAGCCATACTCGACATTGGCACCCTGAGTTGAACTGTTATAGGTGAAATTCGGCTTCAGATTGCGTGTCGCCGTATAGGACATGATGGTGTAGTCGTAAGTATCCGTCCCCGAAGGCACGGTTGGTGCCTCGAAACTATGTTTGAGTCCCATCGCGTGCCCCACCTCGTGCAACACGGTCAGATAGCCATACTCGCCTTGGCTGTAATGTGTCGCACCATCCGACCGGTTGGCTACGTTCAGGAACACATCCCCCATATATCCTGGTGAGGTTTCTGGACCAAAAGCGTAACCTGCCGATCCTGTCTGTGTATTGGCACTGAAGCGGATATCACCCGTCGAGCCCGAAGTCTCAGGAAAAAGCAAAGAAACTATCTCGGCCATCTTGGGCATGACGGAGCGCACCGCCGCCATCTCATTGCTGTCGAGTGCCTGCCAGCCCGTGGTCAGGTTGCTGTCGCCGCTGTAGCTGGAATATTCGGCCGGCATGGTGACATTGAAGCTGTAGGATACTGAGGTCGTCAGCCATTTCTTATCCGGCGCATCGATCACCCCCTTGACCTCGGCTTCATCCAGCATCTTGAGCGAAGTGATATCGCTGTCCGTCGCCGAACGCGCCGTGGCTGTGGTCATCAGAGAGGATGTACCGCCACCACCCGAACCACCCGAACCGGAGCCCGTCGTCGTCCCGGTGTCGATCGTCACCGGTGTCACCGCACCCGCCGTCGTGGATACCGTCGCCCCACCCAGCGTCATGCCCCCCGCGCCGACCTTCACGTCCACCGCACCATTCGTGAATACCAACTGGGTGCCATTGCTGTCATCCTGTACCGTCGTCGTCAGCACCAGCGTGGATCCACTGTAAACACTCAGCCGGTTCCCCGTCTGCTGGTAGTTGTAGGCACTCGATGCCCCCGCCAGATCCATGCGCTCGACATTGGCATCCACCGTAAACCCGGACACCCCGCTGCGCACAACGAGCCGCTCCGTTCCTGTGGAACCATAAACGGTTGCGCCAGTGGCCAACGTGAAAATATCGCCTGCCTCAAGAAATAGCTTGGCCATACGTCTTTCCCCTTGAAATTTTTTTGAATCACCGTGGATGGATCACAGTGTGCTGCGCGATTCTGAACCCTATGTCATGAAGAGGCAATAACTCCATGAAAAATCATTTTGCACCACTGATAACTACCATTGACAACTCCCATCGGGACAACTTTTCCAGCAACCACCCATGGACACATCCGAAACCAATGTGTCCGTTTGTGAACCCCACAAACGAGCGCACCGGGCTGCGCTGTCTCTACAATTAAACGCTGCACTGGATCTTTCCGCCTCACCAATACAAGCCATACAGACCCAGTACCCACACAGACCAACACGGACGATACGGAGTCGAACGATGGATTTTGAATTTTCCAAGGAAGAACAGGCTTTCCTGCGTGAAGTCGATGCGTTTCTGAAAGAAAACAACGACGTCAAATACATGGACGTGACGCGCGAGAACATGGCGCAGGTCTGCGATACGCCGGAACGCCGTGAATTCACCGGCAAGATGGCCAAGAAAGGCTGGCTGGGCATCACCTGGCCCAAGGATTGCGGCGGCCAGGACGGCGCAGGTTTCTACGAATTCCTGCTCAACGAAAAGCTCTCCTCAGTCGGCGCACCGCAGATCGGCAAAGGTGTCGGCATCATCGGCAAGACCCTCATCAAGGTCGGCTCGGAAAAGCTGAAAAAGGAATTCCTGCCCAAGATCCTCAATGCCGAAATCGAATTCGCCGTCGGCTATTCCGAGCCCCAGGCCGGTTCCGACGCCGCTGCTATGCGCCTGAAAGCCGAGCGCAAGGGCGACGGCTGGGTATTGAACGGTCAAAAAGTCTTCACCACCTCGGCGCACTTCGCCGACTGGTACTGGGTCGGCGCACGCACCGACCCGACCGCCAAGAAACACCACGGCATCACCCTGTTCCTGATCCGCATGGACGACCCGGGCCTGACCATCCACCCGATGTACACCATGGGCGCCGAGCGCACCAATGCGGTGTTCTTCGACAATGTGTTCGTGCATGACGACTACCGTGTGGGCGAGCTCAACAAGGGCTTCCAGTACATCGCCGAAGCCCTGGACATCGAGCGCTTCACGATGTTCACCTTCTCGCCCATCCGTGGCCGCATGGAGTTGCTCGCTGATCACGTCAAGAACGGCAAGCGGGACGGCAAGCCGCTGAAGGACGATCCCGTCATTCGCCAGCGTGTTGCCCAACTGGCCACCGAATGCGAAGTCGCCCGCGTACTGGGCGTGCAGTTCGTCGATGCCGCGCTGCACAGCAACAAAACCCCCTCCAACGAGGCCTCCGAATACAAGCTCTACGCCACCGAACTGTCGCGCCGTCTGGCCGATACCACCATGGATATCGTTGGCCCTGGCGCGCAACTGGCCTTGCACACCCAGGATGCGCCGCTCAAGGGTCGCGCCGAGAGCTGCTACACCTACACCGTCATCGACACCATCGGCGGTGGCGCATCGGAAGTGCAGAAGAACATCATCAGCCAGCGCAAGCTCGGCCTGCCGCGCAGCTTCTGAGCGCAGCGTGGAGATGCCCGGCATGTCATTCCTCAAAGGTTACAACGTCCTCGACCTGGCCAGCGTCGGCCCGGCTGCGCGCGCTTCGCGCATCCTCGCCGATTACGGCATGAACATCATCAAGGTGGCCCCCGTCGCCGCCAAAGGTGCCAAGCAAATCGACCCGGTGTTCCATGCCTACGGCGCCGGGCGCGGCACCCAGAAAATCCGCGTCGACCTGAAATTGGATGCCGGCCGTGAAGCCATCCTTCGGCTGGCCAAAAGCGTCGATGTCGTCATCGAAAGCTACCGCCCCGGCGTGGCCGCCCGTCTGGGTGTGGGCTATGAAGACCTAAAGAAGATCAACCCGAAAATCGTCTATTGCTCCACCAGTGGCTACGGCCAGGACGGCCCCTATGCCCAGTGGGTCGGCCACGACATCAACTACCTGGCGGTCGGCGGCTTTCTCGGCTGTAGCGGCACGGATGCCGAAGGCAAGCCGGCCATTCCGGGCGCGACGGTGGCCGACAGCGCCGGTGGCGGCATGCATGCGGCCCTGTCCATCATCGCCGCCTTGCTGAATGCCGAAAAAACCGGCACGGGCAGCTACCTGGATGTCTCGATCACCGACGGCGTGCTCAACCTCATGTCGCTGTATCTGGATCAATATCTGGCCACCGGCGAGGAAACGAAACCTAACAATGCAGTGCTGACCGGCAAATATGCCTGGTACGGCATTTACACCTGTAGCGATGGCCAGCATATTTCCGTGGGCGCGATCGAAGGCCACTTCTTCAAGAATCTCTGTCGCCTGCTCGACTGCGAAGAATTCGGCGGCAGCCAGTACGACGCGGCGAAACAGGACGACATGCGTGCCGCCTTCGCCGCCCGCTTCAAGACAAAAAGCCGCGATGAATGGGTGACCCTGCTGGCGGGTGCCGACACCTGCACCGCACCAGTGCTGTCGATTGCTGAAGTGGTAAAGAACGAGCATCTGCGTGCCCGCCAGACTTTCATGAATGCCCGCCATCCTGAAAAAGGCAGTTTCGAGCAGCTCGGGCCGGTGCTGGCGGGTGGCGAACGCGCCCAGCCAGAGCATCAAGTGGCCGCAGCCGGCAACACCGACACCGATGCCGTACTGGTGCGTGCCGGTTTTTCCCGTGACGACATCGCCGCGCTCAAGAGCAGCGGCGCGGTGGAATAAGGAATACGGGGATGACCACAGAATATCCGCCCTCAGCCACCGATCTGCCGGCTGACGTAGAAGCCATGATTGGCCAGCCGATGTACGAAGAACAGACCGAGTTCCCCATCGAACAAGGCTATGTGCTCAATACCTGCGCTGCCTCGCAGAACGCCAATCCGCTGTACTGGCAAGCCGAGGTCGCGCAGGAGCTGGCCGGTGGCCCCATCGCACCACCTACCATGCTGTCGGTCTGGTTCCGTCCGCACTACTGGGCTCCCGGCGCAACAGGCGAGCGCACGGCCCTGATGACGCATTTTGACCTCAAGCGCCTGCTGGAACTGCCCGAAGCCGTCGTCGCCAGCAACGAAACCGTGTTTGGCGAGCCCGTCCGCATGGGCGATGTGCTGACCATCCGTCAGATCGTTCGCAGCGTGGGCGAGCTGAAAGACACCAAACTGGGCCGCGGCCGCTTCTGGACGATTGATGTCGAAACCATCAATCAGCGCGGCGAATGGGTCGGCACGGACACCTACACCTGCCTTGGCTACAGGAAGCCCGGACAATGAGTGCACCTATCAAATCGTTGACCTTCGGCGAAATCAAGGAAGGACAGGCGCTGCCGTCGCTGTCGCATCAGGTGACGGCCACGACCGTGGTACTTGGCGCCATGGCCAGCCGTGACTGGCGGCCCATGCACCACGACAAGGACTTTGCGGTCAATCGCAACGGTCTGCGCGACATCTTCATCAACACGCCCACCAATGCCGCCTGGTTCGAGCGTTTCATCACCGACTGGAGTGGCCCGAAAGGTCGCCTGGGACGCATCAAGTTCAAGATGAAAAGCTCGGTTTTCCCTGGCGATGACATGACATTCAGTGGTCGCGTGCTCAAGACGGTCCTCGATGACACCGGCTGTGGCTGGGTAGACCTGGAGCTGGCCGTCTCGGTCGGCGACAAGGTCTGCACCGAATGCCAGGCACGCATGGCCGTGCCGGTCGATACAGAGGACAACCCCTGGCAACGGCGCGGCGAACGCTGGAAGCCCTGACGCTTCCCGCCAACACCCAAAACCTGCCAACCCCTTCTACCAATTTCAGCAGCCATTAACGAAACAACGAGAGGCGAACGATGGATCTCAAGTTTACCGACGAACAAAACATGTTCCGTGACATGACCCGCAGTCTCTGCGCCGATTACAGCGGTGTGGATGTGGTTCGAAAGATGGAAAACGACCCGCTCGGCCTGCCGACCGAACTGTGGGCGCAGATGAAGGAAACCGGTCTGACCGGCATTCTCGTCCCCGAAGAATTCGGTGGCATGGGCCTCAGCATGCTCGACTGTGCGGTGATCTTCGAAGAAATGGGCCGCACCCTCACCCCCGGCCCCTTCTTCTCCACCGCCGTCATGGCCGCCCTGGCGCTCAACCGCGCCGCTAGCGCGGAACAGAAGCAGGCCCTGCTGCCGAAGATCGCCAGCGGCGAGCTCATCGTCGTCCCCGCCTGGATGGAACCGGACAACGGCTATGGCCCCGAAGGCGTGCAGCTGCGCGCTAAAGAAGAAGGCGGCAACTACATCATCAACGGCACCAAGCGTCACGTTTTCTGCGGTGCAGCCGCGCAAAAGCTGCTGGTGCTGGTGCGAACGGGCGATGCTGCGGAAGACATCGATCTCCTGCTCGTCGACGTCAACGCTGCGGGCGTTACGCTCGAACAGCAAAAATCCATGGCCTCCGACACGCAACATCGCGTGACCTTCAATAACGTCAAGGTTCCGGTGGCTGATCGCGTCGGCGCGGCCAAATCCGGCTGGCAAACCTGGAACGCCGTCATGCACGACGGCATCATCCTGCTGGCCGCTTTTGCCGCCGGTGGTGCCGAGCGCGCGCTGGAAATCACCGTCCAGTATTCCAAGGATCGCCAACAGTTCGACAAGCCGCTGGGACA
>JAGOSV010000018.1:32621-39356 GCA_018062105.1 Sterolibacterium sp.
GTCTGTACGACATCGCCATTACCGACGAACACGAAGGGCGAACACAAGCCAGCATCCGCTGCGATGACCAGCCCGTACATGACTGGACGATCCGTAGCCACCTCATCGAATCCCCGGCCGAGCTCGCCGGCCGGCCGGCCATGCGCGGCTTTTACGCCTGGGCCGCCCAGACCTTTCAAGGCATGCCCTTCGAAGCCGCACAACTTCTGCAACGCGGCTATTTCGTCGCCCAGGCACGACGCTGGACGTATGAGCCGATCGAACAAAATCCGGCCATCACCGACGGCATGCCGCGCACGGCCTGCTATTCCTACAACACCGGAGCCGTCGAACGCGCCCGGCGCATCCACGGTTCGGTGCGGGACTACTCCAGCAGCCCGGAGCCTCTGTTACGCTTCAGCGCTGCACCCTGCCCCACGAATCCCGGCCCCAAGCCCCATGACCCAGGAGGTTTCATGACCGCAGCGCCCCCCACCGTCCAGCCCACCACCCGCCAGGGTGCGCTGGCCAATCTCAAGGTAATCGAATTCGGCCAGATGGTGTCTGCCCCCTACTGCGCCAAACTATTCAGCGACTACGGCGCCGACGTCATCAAGGTCGAACCACCACAGGGTGATGCCGCCCGCCACAGCGGCCCTTTTCCGGGCGATATCCCGCACCCGGAAAAAAGCGGCCTCTATTTCATCAACAACACCAACAAGCGCAGCGTCACCTGCGATGTCCGCAATGCCGAAGGTCGCCAGCTGTTCCTGCGCCTGCTGGCCTGGGCCGATGTCCTGATCGAAAACAACCTGCCCCAGCAAATGCGTGCCTGGGGGCTGGACTACGCCACCCTCAAGGCCAGCAACCCGAATCTGGTCGTCATCTCCATCACGCCTTTCGGCCAGACCGGCCCCTACAGCGAGTGGAACGGCCACGACCTGAACGCCTACCACCTCACTGGTGCTTCCTCGCGCTACTGCGGCCGTCCCGGTGAAATGCCGCTGGAGCACGGCACCTTCTCGGCCGACTACTTCGGTGCGATTTCCGCCGCCGCCTGGGGCATGGCCGCCATCTACGGCCGCGATCTCGTCGGTGGCGGACAACAAGTCGACGTCTCCTGCGCCGAAGCCATCGCCGCCGCCTTCATCGGTGGCCAGAACATCGGTGGCTACGCCCAGGACGGCCGCTTCGACAAGCGCACCGGCGTCGGCATGCCGCAAGGTGCCCCGGCCACCATCATGCCCTGCAAGGACGGCCACGTCTGGATGCTGGCCCTCGAACCCGGCCAGTGGAACGGCCTGCGCAAGGTCATGGGCGATCCGGAATGGGCCGACCTCGACATCTTCCAGAACATGAAAACCCGTGCCGAAAACGCGGATGTCATCTATTCCTTCCTCTCCGAATGGACAATGGAACATACCAAGATGGAAATCCAGGAAAAGTGTCAGGCCGCCGGCTGCCCGATCACCGCGGTCTACACCATCGCCGAAGCCGCCGAACAGCCCCATCTCAAGGCACGCGACTACTTCGTCGACATGGAACATCCCGAGCTGGGCCGGCTGAAAAACCTCGGTGCTCCCTTCAAGCTGCCAGCCTGTCCCGGCGGGCCGGTCACGGCAGCCCCGCTGCTCGGCCAGCACAATGAAGACGTCTATGGCGGCCTGCTGGGCCTGTCTGCCAGCGAACGCCAGACCCTGCGCACGCAGGGCGTGATCTGATTTCGCCGGAGTACCCGGAAGTGAAACCGCAAATCGAAGCTCCGTCATTCCCGCGCAAGCGGGAATCCACGACGGTCTGGATCCCCGCCTGCGCGGGGATGACGCATCTATTACCCGCATTCGCTCGATACAACACGAGCGATTCAAGGAGAGTATGCAAATGACAACCACACTGCCACTGCAAGGTATCCGGGTCATCAATTTCGGCTGGGTCTGGGCCGGTCCGGTAGTCGGCCAGACGCTGGCCTTTCTGGGTGCCGAAGTCTTCAAGGTCGAATCACGCGCCCGCGTCGACATGACACGCAATCTGCCGCCCTTCGCCGAAGGCAAGCCTGATCCCAACCGCAGCCTCTCCAACCACGCCTGCTGGGCCGGCAACGGCTCCGTCTCGCTCAACCTCAAGGAGCCCGAAGCCCTGCAACTGGTCAAGGAGCTGATCGCCCAGTCTGATGTCGTGGTCGAAAATTTCGGCCCCGGCGTGATGGAACGGCTGGGCCTGGGCTACGAAGAACTGGCCCGTCTCAAGAAAGACATCATCCTGTTTTCCATGCCCGGCGCCGGCCTGAGCGGGCCGATGAAAGATCTGCGTACCTACGGCCTGTCGCTCACCTCCACCACCGGCCTCGACAGCCTGGTCGGCTACAAGGGCGGCGACCCGATCCCGGTCGAAAACGCCTACTCCGATCCCTTCGCCGGCATCTTCGGTGCCTTCGCCATCGTCACCGCGCTCAACCATCGCCGCAACACCGGCACAGGCCAGCACATCGACTTCTCGCAGCAGGAAGCCGTCATGCAGATGGTCGGCCCGGCCTACATGGACTACCAGCTCAACGGCCGCAGCGGCGGCCCCATGAGCAACGAACATCCTGTTCATGCCGCCGCACCGCACGGTGTCTTCCCCTGTCAGGGCGACGACCGCTGGATCAGCATCGCCGTTGCCAGCGACGAAGAATGGCAGCATCTCCTCACCGCGCTGGGACATCCGGAATGGCTCAAGGTCGCCGAATTCGCCACCCAGGCCGACCGCCTCAAGCACATCGACACACTGCACAAACTGATCGGTGAATGGACCCCCCAATACGATGACCGTGCGCTGGCCGAACTGCTGCAAAAACATGGTGTCGCCGCCGCCCCCGTCCTCAATGTCGGCGACCTCCTGCATGACCCGCACTACCGCGCACGCCAGACCTTCATCGAAGTCAATCATCCGCTGGGCTTCAAGGAAACCATCTACGGTGCCTACGTCAAGCTGAGCGAAAGCGAACCCATCATCCGCCCCGGCCCGATCATCGGCCAGGACAACGAGCGCGTCTTCAAGGAAATTCTCGGCATGCCCCCGGAGCGTTACGACGATCTGGTTCAGCGGCAGATCATCTATTGAGCGGCGACCCACTCATCAAAAAAAGAACAGCCATGGAAAAACGCATCACGCCCCCATGGCTTCAAGGGGGACACGGTATCCGCAGCCGCAGTATCCGATGATACCGTCCAAACCCGCGCCAACAGTGGCGTCTGAGGCGGATAAAGAAAAAGCCAGCGCAAGGCTGGCTTTTTCAAATTGGTGGTGTGGGGCTTACAACCAAACCACTCTCTATTGGGGCCAATGAGCACTGCTGCATGTTGCCGCAGTTCAAGCGCCAAGCAGTCTTCTTGCCAACACTGACTGCATGTCACGACGCCCATCTACAATCAGGTAGATGATGACTTGGTTGCCTGTGACACGGTAGGTCACGCGATATGGCTTGAAGGAGGTTTGGCGGTATTCTTTGATGCCGAGACCGACCAATTCCTTCGGATAGCTACCGCGTTCCGGGAATCTCGACAGGCTCTCCACAACTTCCATCAACTCATCCAACACATAGTTGGCGTTGGCTACGCAATCGAATTCGGAGATGTAGTCGTGGATGGCCTCCAAATCCTGCTCCGCGCCCTCGGTGAACAGGACTTCGAATTTGGCAGATGGGCCAGACATCAGACTACGGCTCGCTTTACGCGAAGACGGGCAACGACATCAGCCACGGGTTTGACCTTACCAGCGGCTATGTCCTGGTTGCCTAGCGCGAGGATTTTCAGCAGTGCCAACGTTTCTTGCGTCTCTTCGAACGAGGCTACATCCTGCAAGACAGCCTTCGCTTCACCGTTCTGGGTGATGACCATAGGCTCCCTTTGCTCCGCGAGGCGCGTTAGAACCTCTGCAGCGTTGGCTTTGAGATAGCTGATCGGCTTGACTTGTGATGAATAGCGCATGGCTGTACCTCTGGCTCAACAACGACTTAATATAGTCTTTTTATGGTCTTGTAGCAAGATGCCTGAATCAGATGTAGTCATGCCATCAAGGTGTTGAAGGCGACGAGATAGCCAGTGGAACCCGATGTGCCCCTGTTCTAGCCGCAGTCCAGTGCTGGTCAAACGGAGAAAAGAGAGGTTCGTGGCGCGGAATTCACCGGGAAACGTCCGCCACCCGGCGGCTGCTGGAGCGCGGCACATAGGCGGCAACATGGCCGCAACCCGCGTCAACACTGGATCTGCGGCAGATAAGGAAAAAGCCAGCGCAAGGCTGGCTTGTTCGCTGGCTTTTTCAAATTGGTGGGCCCACTGGGACTCGAACCCAGGACCAAAGGATTCCGCTTGGTGTGACTTTCGCCACTCGCTGGACTTTGCCTTCACCGTATCTTGCGACTTAGGTGGGTGCCGTCAAGTCTCTACACCTTCAGCGACCGGAGAAACTGGACACTACCTGCATGTCACGCTTCATTGTCCAGCCGCCGCTTGGCTCGGCGTTGCCATGTGCCCCGGATGCCCGGAAACATTTAGGTTTCGCCGAATTTGACACCATCCCATGCAGCGTTTCCTTCTGCATGGCACATTTGCATATGAGTCCTCTGCTCTAACCGACTGAGCTACAGGCCCGCCAAGGCGCGATTATATGCCGACTCCGCCTTCCTGCGGCTTTCTGCCTATAATGAAAAAGGCTATTTTTCCACAGGGGGTCATCATGTTCGACTCACCTTTTCAGTGGTGTCCCTTGCTGGGGACTGCCGTATTACTCGATCAAACCCAGCATGAATGCGCCGCCGAGCATGGCTGCGACACGCAACATGGCTGCCCGCTGGAGGATTGTTTCTGCGGCTATGACTTCTCTGTGCCACCACCACCCAACCCATCTACAAGCCGGGAAAAAACATGAAAAACCCAGTGGAACGACGTGATTTCTGGCGCGCATCCTTTCATTCCCCGGCTCGCCTGACCTGTCCCTCTGGCATTACTCGCGAGGGTCTCCTGCACGACCTGTCCCTCAAGGGGGCGCTGCTCGAAATGTCGGGAGACTGGCATGGCCACAACGGCGAGTCGTGCCGCCTGCAGGTTGACCTGTCGCCCGATGTGTCGATTCGCATGCAGGTTACGGTCATGCATGTGGCCGATCGGCGCATGGGGCTGCGCTGCGACCAGATCGATCTCGACAGCATCACCGCCTTGCGCCGTCTGGTGGAACTGAATTCAGGAGACCCGGGGCTGCTGGAGCGTGAGCTGGCTGCCTTGGCACATCGGCCGTAACCCCATCACCCACCAGCCACCAGCCCTCCCGTTGCTCAGTGCCCCGTTGCTCCGGGCTCGGCCTTTACTGCCGGTTTCTTCCCGGCATCCCCCTTCCTGGGGTAGCCCATCTCGTCGAGCAGACGGTTCCAGGTGCTCTCTTCAAAGCCTTTTGAAGCTTTTGTCCCCGCCAGCAAGACCGGAACGAACAGCTCCGTGCTGCCAGTTGCCTTGCGAAATTCCTCGGCATCGGCCTGCGTACGCAGTTCCTTTTCGGTGTAGGGTGCGCCGCGCTGCCGCAACAGCGCCCGTGCCTGCACGCAGTCATCCTTGCAGCTATCTGCGGTGTACAACGTCAGCGGCGCCTTTCTGACCGCTTTTTCCGTTTCAAAGGCAAAGGCACCACCGGTATCGACCACGTTGGCTCCCTTGAACTTCCTCAGTTCCAGCCCCTGTGCAGATTCTGGTGGTGGCGGCTGGTCGGAGTAATGCACCCGTCCCCCCTGATCCACCCAGCGATACATCTGGGTCGCCATGCTTATAGCCGGAAAGCATAGCAGCCCCAGCGCGCAGGCCAATAACCAGCCAGCCACGCGCATTCTCTTCATCACACCCTTGGCTCCGAACTACCCATGCCGTAATGCCGCAGCAGGGCATCGACGCTGGGCGCGCGACCACGATAGGCACGGAAAGAATCCAGCGCCGGGCGCGAGCCGCCGACGGCCAGGACTTCACGCCGGAAACGCTCGCCGGTGACGACATCGAGCACCGTTCCCGCATCAGCCGCGACTTCCTCGAAGGCTGCATAGGCATCGGCAGACAGGACTTCCGCCCATTTGTAGCTGTAGTAGCCGGCGGAATAACCACCGGCGAAGATATGTGAAAAACTGTGTGGAAAACGCTGCCATTCCGGAGGAATGATGACGGCCACTTCACGGCGCACCTCGGCCAGCATCTGCAACACATCCTTCTCGCCGCCCGGGTCGAATTCACTGTGCAGCAGCAGATCGAACAGGGAAAATTCGATTTGTCGCAACATGCCCAGACCGCTCTGAAAGTTCTTCGCTGCCAGCATCTTGTCATACAGGGCACGCGGTAGCGGTGCACCGCTATCCACATGGCGGGTCATGCCGGACAGTACTTCCAATTCCCAGCAGAAATTTTCCATGAACTGGCTGGGCAGCTCGACCGCATCCCACTCCACACCGTGGATGCCGGAAACCGCCAACTCCTCGACTTCGGTCAACAGGTGATGCAGGCCGTGACCACATTCGTGGAACAACGTGATGACTTCATCATGGGTGAAACAGGCAGGTTTATTGCCGAGCGGTGCGGGAAAATTGCAGTTGAGATAAGCCACCGGGGTCTGAATCCGGCCATCGGCCAGACGCCGCCGGGTGATGGCCTCGTCCATCCAGGCACCCCCACGCTTTTCCTCACGCGCATACAGGTCGAGATAAAACTGGCCGACCAACTGACCCGCCCGCTCGATGCGGAAAAA
>JAGOSV010000150.1 GCA_018062105.1 Sterolibacterium sp.
GCGGGTCCTTCGGCGGCACGGGTGGTTCGGCTACGCGGGTGGCATCGTGTTCACTGACCTTGCCGTCTTGCTATGCGGTAGCGGCCAGCCAAATGATTGCCACATTCATTGAACACCATTCGCAATCACGCCAGACACTTCCAAAGCGCAACAGCCACCAGCGGCTGCTTAGCAATCCAAATCGGTCGCAGCGCTCACCGCTGTCGAGTGGCTGCTGAGGTTTAGGTTTGTTTGACGTCTGCCCTGCACGTGATGAGTTTGTGACACGAGAGAGCGCCTGCGGGCAGACGTTGAATAAACCTCCAGGGACGAAACCGCGGAATGCTGCGACGTGGTTCGGGTAGGGTGCGGCCTATGGGGATTTGACCTCAGCCGCTGCGCCTGAAATGGCCGATGCTTGGAGCATTAAGCCGTCGGCAACGCGCTGATCGACGTCGATGTCGGGGAATGGAGCCACCCGCACAGGTGTCAGAGGCGGCGAATTCTGGTGATACGGCATCGAGGAACAACAGGCGGCTCTCGGCACCGGGAATCCGGAAGCCGACGCTGGCACATCACGAAGGAACACCGGGGTGGGCGTCATGGCGGAGCCCGGATCGGCTGCTGGCGCATCATGATCTCGACGACGCGCATGGTGGCGCCACAACAGCGGCAAACGAAAGTCGGTGCTGGCGCGACTGCCGTTTCATCGCTGACCGGTTCAGGCGGCGGTGCCTCGAGCACGGTGCGCACCCTGGCCAGATTCGCCCGTCGCCCGGCATTGGCCAGCAGCCCGTAGTGGCGAATGCGGTGGAATCCGGTTGGCAGCACATGCAGCAGGAAGCGGCGCATGAACTCCGCCGGATCGAGCGTCATCGTCTTGTGGCGAACCCGTCCTTTGGCCCGGTAATCCTTCCAGCGGAAGGACACGCTGTTCTCGTCCATCGCCACCAGCCGCCGGTTCGAGATCGCCACCCGGTGGGTATAGCGGGAGAGATAGGCCAGCACCGCCTCGGGGCCGGCGAACGGACGCTTGGCATACACCACCCACTCGCAAGATCGCAGCGGTGCCAGCCACCGACTGAACGCGCTCGCGTCTGTCAGACCGGCGTGCTCGCCGAAGAATTGCAACTGGCCGGCGTGATGCAGTTTCTCCAGCTCTTCCAGGAAGCGACGCCGGAACAGCCGCGACAGCACACGTACCGGCAGGAAGAATCCCCGTCGGCAGGCCACCCAGCGCGCGCCATCCGCTGCTAGTCCACCACCCGGTACGATGCCATGCACGTGGGGATGATGCGTCAGTGCCGACCCCCAGGTGTGCAGCACCAACGTGGCTCCGATCTGCGCACCCAGATGTTTCGGATCAGCGGCGATGGTTGTCAGCGTTTCCGCCGCCACGTCGAACAGCAACCGGTAGATCATTGCCTTGTTGGTGTAAGCGATGGTACTGATCGGCTCTGGCAGCGTGAAGACAACGTGGTAATACTCGACCGGCAGCAGATCAGCCTGTCTCGCTTCAAGCCAGCGTTGCGCGGCACGCGCCTGACACTTTGGGCAGTGCCGGTTGCGGCAGGAGTTGTAGCTGATTTCCTGGTGGTCGCAGGCATCGCAACGCAATGCATGTCCTCCCAGCGCCGCGGTACGGCACTGTTCGATGGCCGACATGACCTTGAGCTGAACAAGGCTCAGGTGTCCTGCTTGCTGCTGGCGCCATGCAGGAGCGTGGGTGCGGAAGATGTCGGCGACCTCCAGGCTGGGCCGCGCCATGACGGCCCTACACGGAGTTCAGCCTCTCCAAAGGACTGACCACTTCGCGCAGAATATCAGTGGCAACTTGGGCATAGAGGGCGGTTGTTTCCAGTTTCTTGTGCCCGAGCAGGACCTGGATCAAGCGGATGTCGACCTTCTGCTCCAGCAGGTGGGTGGCGAAAGCGTGGCGCAGAGAATGCATCGAGATGCGTTTCTCGATGCCAGCTTCGTCCGCCGCCGCGTGGATGGCACGATTGAGTTGCCGGCTGCTGAGGTGCCGGACCGGGTCCAGGCCGGGAAACAACCAGCCTCCATCGAGCATCTTGCCCTGGGCACGGGCGACTCGCCACCACACGCGCAGGCGTTCCAGCAGCAACGGTGAGAGCATCGCATAACGATCCTTCTGTCCTTTGCCTTGTTCAACCCGCAGGGTCATGCGCTGGCTGTCGATGTCACTGACCTTCAGGTGGACCACTTCATTGACGCGCAGCCCGGTCGCGTAAGCCAGTGCCAATGCCGTCTGGTGCTTCAGGTTGCCGGCAGCGGCTATCAGCCGCTTCACTTCGTCGGGACTCAGAATCTCCGGCAGCTTGCGCGGCAGATGTACCGGTTGCATCTTGGCCATCGCTTCGGGTCGGTCCAGTGTGACGCTGAAGAAGAACTTCAGTCCGCTAATCGCGGCGTTCAGCGATGCCGGCGAAACACCGTGGTCGACGAGATGCAACTGGTAGTTGCGCAGTTCCTCGACACTGGCGGTGTCCGGAGAGCGCCCGAGGTACTTGGCAAACTGCCGTACCGCACGAAGGTAATGGTACTGCGTCTTCTCGCCCAGCTTGCGCATCCGCATGTCGTCGGTCATGCGCTGGCGCAGCGGGCTGATGCTCGGCTTCTGAGTTTCCATGGCTTGCTCCTGTCAGAAATCGAGGCGGGATTGCCTCCTATCCAACATCGGCAGCTTCCTGCCGTTGCAAACCACTTGCTTTCAAAACACCCCGCTACGGTTGAACACCACCCCTACCGCGCGAGCGGTTTAGTCCTCG
>JAGOSV010000080.1 GCA_018062105.1 Sterolibacterium sp.
GATCACCCCAAAAAGACAGAAAACTACACAAATCAAGGTGCTGTGAACAGCCCCCCTATCCAACGTCTTGATCGTAAACAACTATTTCGAGCGGTCAACGACATTGGCATTCATGCGATTGCCCTGGCACACCCTCCTGCAGCAAACCGGGCTGGAAGAACTCGGCACCCGTTTCTTCGTGCCAGAGCACTCCGGCCAGAACCTCCCTGCCTGAGCCACCACCGCACGCCGTATCCAGGGTCTTCTTGTTTGACGTGTACCGTCCGGTCGCAGGCAAAGCGAAGCCTGCTGTCCTGACATCTGCGACTATTTCGCCAGAGTGGATCAATACGGCCAGGGCCCTGGCGTCTATCCCAAGACCCTGGCCCCGAAAGCCCCGGCGCACCCCTATTGCCGCTGCCATCTCCAGCCGCTCACCGGGCTGGATGCGCGCACAAAGTGGCAAGAGCGCCCCGGAGCGGCGCAGGCCTGGATCAGGGCGCAGGGCATCAACGATGGCGCGTCCATCATGGGCAGCCGGGAGCGTTTGAAAATGGTGCTCGACGGCGCCGACCCGGTGGCCGTGCATAACAGCCGGATTGACCCGATGTATCAGGTACGCCTGGTCGGCGGCGGGGATGTCGCGCCGCTGGTGGTGGATAGAATGCCGGTGATGAATGAAAGTTACAAAATAGCGAAAGAGGGTGGCCGACACGGCGGGATGCTCAAGAATTACAGCGATCTCCCACGGCAAATGGTTGAGCGTGGTCTGCGCTCAATAGAAGGCCAGATTTCAAAGCATGAAGAGTGGATAGCAGACCCGTTTTCAAAACTGACTGCTACAATTGATGCGGATGCCGTCCGATATTTGAAGGAACGGAAATGGCCGAAAGACGTGGCCCGCCTTCGTGAAGAGGCGGATGTTCTTCGCGGCTTGGTTGAGGAGATGAAAAATGCCTGAGACAAATGCAGCAATGGCGGTTTTGGAACAGGTTCTTGAGATTGCTTACGATGGGGCCATTTCCGCACGAGACGCCGGTAACAAGGAAAAGCTAGAGGCTTTTTTTGAGGTGCTTGATTGGGCGAAGATGCAGGCTGAAGTCATGAACCTGCCAAAATTCTCAAACAACACCCTAAACGAACTCGACCCATACACGTTGCTTTCAGGAAAGAAGAAAGCCGCCTAGCCCTCCACCTCCACCCGCACCGCCATCAGCTTATACGTCTCCAGCCGGTTTTCATCCGCTTCGTCCGTGATAGTGCCCAGGTAGCGCACGGCGACCACGCCAGCCGGAGCTGGGCTGCACTTCGCCAGAATCGCCGCATCCATTTCGTAGATCACTGTGTGGTGTGCGGAAGGTTACGATTTTCTCACCACGGGCAGGGCAGGCGTTCCCCGGCCGGTGCTCCCCTTGCCTATTTCGTCTCGTGCCCAGCTGCCGGCCGCCGGCTACGGGACACCTCCAGCTGCTCGCACAGCTGCGTAGCGGCATCGACCAGACGTGGGGTGTGGCGCTGCATCAGGTCGGGATGAATGTAAAAAATGTTGCCACGCTGCACGGCGGTGACCGAATTCCACTGCTTCCAGTCGCTATCCCGCTCCTGGCGGGACTCGCCCTGGCCGCTGACGATGATGGCCTCCGGATTGGCGGCGATGACCGCTTCCACGCTGACGGTAGGCGCCAGCGGCACCAGCCGGGCAAAGACATTCTCCCCACCACATAGGCGGATGACATCGCTAATGACCTGGCTGCCGCCAACCGTCGTCAGGGGCTGACGCCATATTTGATAAAAAGTGCGCACCACAGGCTTGCCCGAATAGCGGCTGCGCAAGCCTTGCAGCCGCCCACGCAGCTGTTCTGCCAGCGGTTGGGCAATACGGGAAGTGCCCGCCAGAAGGCCGAAGCGTTCCAGGGTACCGGCAATGTCGTCGATGCGGCTGGGTTGCACCATGAACAGTGGCAGCCCCAGCCCACGCAGCTGCTCGATCTGTGCTGCCGGGTTGCCACTCAACCAGCCGATGACCAGATCCGGCTTCAGGGCGACGATGCGCTCGAGGTCAAACCTTGAATATCCGCCGACCCGGAGCAGCGCCTTAGCAGCCGCCGGGTAATCGCTATATTCCACGGCACCGACAATGAGCCCGCCAGCGCCGGCGGCGTAGAGGGTTTCGGTGATGTGCGGCGCCAGACTGACGATCCGCCGTGCCGGGGCCGCCAGGGTCAGCGTATTGCCGGCATCATCCTTGACCACGATGGTGTCAGCCTGCGCTGCTGGCAACCAGGCTGCCATCGCCATCGCCATCAACATCATCACCGCCACCGGCCTGCGGGCGCACCTGGAAAAACCTCCGCCAACCTTGCGCTCCGGGAGGGAAAAAAATGGCTTCATGCAATCTCCTGAAGTGCTGTGGTCAATCGTTGCCAGTCGGTCTCCGTGGCCGGCAGTCCGAAGCGCAGGGCAGCCGGACTGTCAAAGTGACGCACCAGGATGCCACGCTGCGCCAGGGCATCCTGGATCTGCCCGGCACGGGGATGGGGACAATAACAGAACAGCGCCCCCCCCAGAGCGGGACTTCTCTCTGACCTGGACAATCTGTGCGAATCCCACAAGCCGCTGTGTTGCAGCAGATCCGCCAGACGCTGCGCGGCCTGTTGTAGGCGCTGCCGCTGCTGCTGCTGCCAGGCAAGGTCGGTCAGTGCCAGGCGGGCGGCCCAGCGGGCCGGGTGGCTGACGGCCCATGGTCCCAGCTCATGGCGCAGGCGGGTCATGAGCTGAGGCGGCCCGCTCAGACAACCCAGGCGCAGGCCGGCCAGACCGAAAAATTTGCCCAGTGAGCGCAGCACCACGATATTGCCGGAGCCCTCAGCCAGCTGTGCCATCATCGACGGCAACGGTTGGCCGGCGGCATTCGTGGCCGCATCGATGAAGGCTTCATCCACCACCAACAGGCGCACCTGGCGGGCACATTCCAGCAAGGCGCCAAGGTCAGGAAAAATTGCTGTCGGGTTGTTGGGGCGACACACCACGGCATAGTCGGCCGGAGCATCCTCGGTCGTCACCAAATGATGCCCGGCCGCTTGCCAGGCCGCCGGATGCTCCTGATAAAGCGGCAATACCATGCGTACCCGACCAGCCGGCAGCAGTCGCGGCAAGGTCTGGATGGCCAGTTGCGAGCCGGGCAGCATCAGTATGTCCGACGTACCGTAATACGCTGCGGCGGCCGCCTCCAGTCCATCCCCCTCCTCCGGCAGGCGCTGCCATACTGCCGGCGGCACGGCCGGCAGTGGATAGGGCCAGGGAGCGATTCCGGTCGACAGATCCAGCCAGTCGCTCAGGGGAATGCCCCAGCGCACGCTGGCGGCACGCAGGCGGCCGCCGTGCTCAAGCATGGAAGCGCCCAACCTGGGGCGACAGCAGCCCCGTCGCCAGCAGGAGTGCCGACATCAGCCACAGCCACCACCATTGTCCGCGCGCCACCAAAGCCAGCGCGCGCCGAATGTCGGTTGCTCCGGCAACAGCGCCCTGTCCCAGCGCAGGGCGGAATTCTTCCTGGCCGTGGTAGCACGCCTTTCCCCCCAGGGAAAGACTCAAGGCTCCAGCTCCGGCAGCCATCACCGGCCCGGCATTCGGGCTGCTCCATTGCCCGGCCTGAGTACGCCAGCAGGCCAGTGCCAGCGCGGTTCGTCCCAGTGCGGCATAGGTCAGGGCCGTCAGCCGTGCCGGCAGGTAATTGAGACCATCGTCGAGACGGGCAGCCGCCCAGCCGAAGTAGCGGCGGCGCGCATCCTTGTAACCCCACATGGCATCGAGCGTGTTGGCCAGGCGGTGCAGCAGCACGCCTGGTCCGCCGGCGACGAAAAACCAGAACAGCGTGGCGAAGACGGCATCGTTGCCGTTTTCCAGCACCGTCTCGACCGTGGCCGTAGCAATTTCCTGTGCTTCGAGCGTCGCCGTCTCGCGCGAGACGATGCGCCCCACGGCCTGCCGTGCCGCATCCAGTGCGCCTTGTTCCAGTGGCACGGCCACTGCCCGGGCATGCTCTTCCAGACTACGCCCACCCAGCGCCAGCCACAACAGCAGGGCATCCGTCAGCGGGTGGCGCAGCCATACGGCCAGCGCGACCCAAGGCAGGACGACCAGCCCCCAGGCCAGCAACCCACGCAGCCGGTTGCCCCAGGGGTGGCCAGGCGCACCCCGGCGTAAATGTTGTTCGGCCCAGGCTGCCAGCCCGCCAAAGCCAACCAGCGGATGCCAGCGGCGCGGCTCACCCAGCGCACGATCCAGCAAGAAGCCGGCCCAGGCCGTCAATGCCACAGTCATCAGCGCCATCCCGCCCCCGGATGATCTGTGTATTCCTCAAACATCACGGCCTGCTCCCTATGCTCCGACCGGCAAGGCCTGCTCGACCAGACGTACCCAGTAACGGATGCCCAGCGGAATGAGCGCGTCGTTGAAGTCGTAGGTGGGGCTGTGCAGCATGCAGCCGCCCTGCCCGGCACCGTTGCCCAGCCAGACGTAACAGCCCGGCCGCTGCTGCAGCAGATAGGCGAAATCCTCCGCGCCCATGCTGGGCGGTAGATCGCGATGCACCCGTCCGTCGCCCAGTGCCTGCGTTGCCGCAGCAGCGCAGAGCTCCGCCTCGGCCACGGTATTGAGGGTCGGCGGATAGCCGCGCTCGTAGAGACAGGACACCTTGATCCCGTGGCTGTGTGCGATGCCGTCGCACACCTGTCGCAAGGCAGCCTCCATCTTCTCCTGCTGGGCAGCACTGAAGGTGCGTACCGTGCCGCCCAGCAATGCGGTTTTGGGCAGCACGTTGTCGATGTGGCCGGCATGAAAGCGTGCCACGGACAACACCGCCGGCTCGAGCGGATCACGCTGGCGGCTGACCAGCATCTGGACGGTCTGCACCAGGGCAGCGCCGGCCAGCACGACATCGCTGGCCTGGTGTGGCATGGCAGCATGCCCGCCCTGCCCGTTCAGGGTGATTTCGAAACGGTCGGCACCGGCCATCACCGGACCGGCCCGTACGGCCATCTCGCCGACCGGCAGCCCCGGCCAGTTGTGCAGGCCAAAGACCGCACCCATCGGGAATTTCTCGAACAATCCTTGCGCCACCATGGCCTTCGCACCGCTCTCGTGCTCTTCGGCCGGCTGGAAGATGAAATGCACCGTACCGTCGAAATGCCCGGCCTGATGCAATGTCACCAGGGCTTCGGCCGCCCCCAGCAGCATCGCCACATGACCATCGTGACCACAAGCATGCATCTGCCCCGGGCGTGTCGAACGATGGGCAAAGGTGTTGAGCTCCTCAATCGGCAAGGCATCCATGTCGGCACGCAGGCCGATAGCACGCCGGCTCGTCCCGGCCTGCAGGCTGGCCACCACGCCGGTGCCGGCCAGACCGCGATGCACCGTTAGCCCCAGCGCGGCCAGGTGTTGCGCCACGACGTCGGCGGTGCGCCACTCGCCGAAGGCCAGCTCCGGATGAGCGTGAAGATCACGGCGCAGCGCGGCAATGCGCGGCGTCAATGTATCCAGCAAGGTATCGAAGTTCATTCTTTCCTCCTTGAGGATGCTGCCGATGCCACCGAATGGGTACGGCGCCGCCCTGATTCTGATTCTGGTTTTGATCCTGATTCAGATCCGGGTTCTGTTTCTGCAACCGGTTGCATGCCGCCAAAGCTGCGGTCAAAACTACTGTCGATCAGACGGGCGAAAATTTCCATGGCATCGGTCAGGCGAGTTGCCGAATGAGTGCCATAGTGAAACAACGAAACGCCCAGTGCAGCCCCGAAAAATGCCGTGATGAGGTTTTCCGTATCCAGCCCGGGATTGATCTCGCCTTGCGCCTTGGCTTCCTCGAACATGTTGATCAGGGCCCGGTAAATGCCGCTGTCGCTGTCGCGCTTGAGCAACTCCTGCAACAGCTCGGGGTGACGGCGGATTTCGATGGGCACGGCAGCCAGAAAACCGGTGACTGTGGCATCGCGGTCTGCAGCAGCTGCCGAAACCATCAGGATGCGCCGGAAACGATCACGCAGGGTCGCGCACTCTTCCAGGGCTCGCAGATATTCCGGCAGCAGCACGTTCTGTGCTTCCGCCAGCGTGGCGACGTACAGCGCCAGTTTCGAAGAAAAGTAAGAATACAGCGCCGCATGAGTCATGCCCACGGCACGCCCTACGTCCTTGAACGTCGTTTGCGAATAGCCTTTCTCGGCAAACTGGCGGCGCGCTTCGAGCAGTATCCGGGCCAGTTTGGCCTCCTTGTTGCTACCGCGCGGCCGCCCTACCCGTGCCGGACGCGGGGTGCCACGACGTGACAACGGAGGTGTCGAAGATTGCGCCATGTTCGAGGAAGCCTGCCCTGTCTTGTTTATCCGGTAATGATGCAACGACCTTGACCATCCCCGCTCACCCCATGCTGACAAAGGCCCCGAAGATGGGAGGGAGTGCTGCCTGCTGGATGTCTTCCTGGTCAAGCCCAGCCCGGATGCCAGTCCAATCAGTTGTTGTCGGTTGTTGTCGGTTGTTGTCGGTTGTTGTCGGTTGTTGTCGGTTGTTGTCGGTTGCTGTCGGTTGCTGTCGGTTATTATCGGTTGTGCGGATTGTTCTGGATCGTTGCTGGATCGTTGCAGAAACCTGTTGGCGATTATAGCGGGCTGGCCCGATGGCTCAGACCAGCCCGTCCATCAGCTGCACCTCGACCAGCTCTCCAGGTTGCGCCCCTGCGCTTTCCGGCCCCAGCACAATGAAGCAGTTAGCTTCTGCCATCGAGCGCAAGATGCCCGAACCCTGTGCCCCGGTTGCCCGCACCTGCCAGACTCCGTTTTCGACATACAGCGTGCCGCGCTGGAATTCAGTGCGACCACGCCCTTTCTTCAAAGGCGCACCACAGGGTACCCGCAACACCGGCAAGGTCGTCTGCGCCACGGGCAAGCCCGACATCCGCAACAAGGCAGGCCGCACGAACTGGTAAAACGACGCCATCACCGCCACTGGGTTGCCGGGCAGACCAAACAGCCAGGCACCCGCCGCCTGGCCGATGCGACCAAAGGCCATCGGCCGCCCGGGTTTCATGGCGATTTTCCAGAATGCCACTTCACCGAGTTTGCTCATCAGCGCACGCACAAAGTCGGCATCTCCCACAGAAACTCCGCCACTGGTGATGATGGCATCGGCATGGCAGGCAGCTTCGATCAGGGCCTCCTCCAATGCCTGCGGATCATCCCGCACCACGCCCATATCGATCACCTCACAACCCAGGCGAGTCAGCATGCCCCACATCGAGTAGCGGTTGCTATCGTAGATTTCACCCTCTGCCAGCACCTGACCAAGCGACGCCAGCTCGTCCCCGGTGGAGAACATCGCCACCCGCAGGCGACGATGCACGCTGACCTCGGCCTCACCCAGCGAAGCCAGCAAGCCAATCTCCGCCGGGCGCAACAGTTTGCCGGCCTTCAGTGCCGCCTCCCCTGCCCGCAGATCCTCGCCGGCACGGCGCACGTTTTGCCCCGCCCGCTGGCCAGGCGGCGTGATGATCGTTTCACCCTCGACCCGCACCACCTCCTGGATGACCACGGTGTCCGCCGCTGCCGGAATCACGGCACCAGTCATGATGCGCACAGCCTCACCCGCCGCCAGACGGCCAGTATAGGGATGTCCCGCAAAGGCCGCACCTGCCAGCTTCAGGCGTGTTTCGCCCTCAGCGGCCAGGTCGGCATGACGCACGGCATAACCATCCATGGCCGAATTGTCATGCGCCGGTACATCGAGCCTGGCCATCACATCCTCGGCCAGCACACGGTTGAGTGCCTGACGAACAAACAACCGCTCACGCCCCGCCACGGGCTCGACCAAGGACAGGATCAGCTGCCGCGCCCGCTCGACCGGCAGAGAATCCGGATCGTAATCATCGGCACAAGACAGCGCATCAAACAGTGAGCTCATGTTTTCTCCAGAGTGTTCAGTTCTTCAAGGGTATTGATATTGGTAAAAGGTAGCGTGTCCGGAAAATCGACACGAACGACCCGGAATGGCAACGCGAGGTCGTCCAGCCAGCGCCCGACTCGCCGTTCTCCGCTGGCCAGAAAGCGCGCCAGCTCCGGTTGAACGCTGCGCCGGCACAGCATGAAGGTAGGCTGCAGGCGGCCGGCAGCACTTGCCACCGCGATCGCTGTTCCGGCAGCAGCGGCAGCTCCGGCAGGCTCCTCCTGCAAGGCCGCCCGCAGACGCTGCACCAGATCCATCGGCAGCAGCGGCGCATCACACGGCACGCAAGCCAGCAGAGGCGTAATACATGTCTCCAGGCCAGCCAGCAAGCCCGCCAGCGGCCCGGCATATCCGGGCACGGTATCGGCCACGCAGGGCAGACCAAAACCGGCATAGGCTTCGCGGTGATGATTGACATTGAGCCGCAGACCTTGCACCTGTGGTGCAAAACGCTCGATGACATGCGCCAGCAACGGCCGCCCGAGATAAGGCTGCAACCCCTTGTCCCGCCCCTCCATGCGCTGCGCCCGGCCGCCAGCAATGATGAGGCCGCTCACCGCATCCTGTGTTTGGCCGGCCGATGGTATGGTCATTTCAGCCGCCTGCAGCACGACCCGGCGATGCTCCAATGCTCATGAGCTAGCCCCCGATGTACGACATTTCGATTTTTTGCAGTCCCGGTGTCGCAGCGTGGCGGCGTTCCGAATAATTGTCCTGCCGCTGCTGCCAGAGCCGGATCAGCGCATCGCGGATTTCCTCATCTGTGCGCCCTTCACGCAACATGACCCGCAGATCACGCCCCTGCTGGGCAAACAGGCAGGTGTAGAGCGAGCCATCGGTCGACAGCCGGATGCGTGTGCAGGTGCTGCAAAATGCTTGGGTGACCGAGGAAATCACGCCCACCTCGCCGCCGCCATCACGATAACGCCAGCGCTCGGCCACCTCGCCCAGATAATTTGGCTCGGCACACTCCAGCGGCAGCTCGGCAGAAATACGCCGGACGACTTCGGCAGCCGGCACCACCTCGTCGAGCTTCCAGCCATTGCTGGCCCCGACATCCATGTATTCGATGAACCGCAGGATGTGACCGCTGCCATGGAAATATCGGGCCATCGGCACGATGGCGTGGTCATTGACCCCTTTCTTGACCACCATATTCACCTTGACCGGCGTCAGGCCGACTGCACCGGCCACCTCGATGCCACGCAGCACCTCGGCCACCGGAAAATCGACATCATTCATGCGGCGGAACGTAGCATCGTCCAGGGCATCGAGACTGACCGTGACCCGCTGTAAACCCGCATCGCGCAAGGCTTGCGCCTTTTTGGCCAGCAAGGAACCATTGGTCGTCAGCGTCAGCTCCAGCTCGGGAATTTCCGCCAGCATGCCGATCAGATGCTCGATATTGCGGCGCAACAGGGGCTCGCCCCCCGTCAGGCGCAGCTTGCGTACACCCAGCCCCTGGAAAATTCGCGCCACCCGGACAATCTCGTCAAACGACAGAATTTCCGCACGCGGCAAGAATGGATAATCACGGCCAAACACCGTTTTCGGCATGCAATAGGTGCAACGGAAGTTGCAGCGATCCGTAACCGAAATCCGCAAATCATGCAGCAAGCGCCCGCGCGTGTCGGTCAATCCCCCCGCCGCCGGAAGCGGCGCAGCCGCCCCCGCCCCGGGAATCTCATCCAGACGCTGACGCAACTGCACCAAAGGAATACTGCGCTCTGCCATTGTGTTTGCTCACCCGTCGCCGCCAAAACATCCCGCCCCGATGCCGGAAATCCCCCGTGCGCCTCCTCTCGAATACCCGGCAAACGACGCCCAATCACGTTCGACAGCCAAAAACGCCAAAAATGCCCGAGTAGATGATTCAGGAATCCGCGATTATGCGGCCGAAGCTGCTACGCGACAAGCGTCGTTCCGTTGTTGTTCCGTTGTTGTTCCGTTGTTGTTCCGTTGTGTTCGGGCATGTTGTTTGAGCAGCGCCGCACCAGGGAGACGCTGATTAAACCTAGAAACCGCAGTTGACCGCTGATTTCCAGTATGAAGTCATTGTTTTTCTAAACATTTTGTCTCTGATTAGCCCTCACCTTTTGGGTGAGAACGCTAAGGAAACACT
>JAGOSV010000081.1 GCA_018062105.1 Sterolibacterium sp.
CTGGATCAAGGCACTGACTCGCTTCGGCTTCATCCCCGCCGTCGCCTGATTCGCCACCACTTCAAACCAATGACCTTCACTGGTCAGGTTCTCGGTCGCCTTGGGAGCCGTCTCTTTCACGTTAAAGTCCCCATCACCTCCATCACCTCCATCAGCTTCCTATCCCGCAACTCTTGCCGGAACTCGTCCCGACGGGCGAGAATGCTAGATATCCTTGATTTTCATCAATCCATGACATTGACACCAATACAACACCATGAACCACGAAGCCCATCTTCAGCCTGATTCCTGCATCGAAAACCGCACCTACGACGAAATCCAGACCAACGATGTTGCCCGGCTGTCCCGGACGCTGGAGCCGGAAGACATCCAGCTCTTCGCCGTCATGTCGGGCGACGTCAACCCGGCGCATGTCGATCCGGAATACGCCCGTTCCTCGATGTTCCACGAGGTCATTGCCCACGGCATGTGGGGCGGGGCGCTCATCTCCACCGTGCTTGGCACCCAGTTCCCCGGCCCGGGTTCGATCTACATCAACCAGACGCTGCATTTCTCGCGTCCGGTGAAAGTGGGCGACACCATCACCGTCACCCTCACCTGTCTGAAAAAATTCGATCACAACAAACACGTCCTGTTCGATTGCCAGTGCACCAATCAGGACGGTCTCGAAGTCATCCGGGGGACAGCCGAAGTCAAGGCACCGACCGAAAAAATCCGCCGGCCGCGGGTGAGCATGCCGGAGGTCACCCTGCGCGATCGCGAAAGCCGTTATCAGCGCATGATCGGCATCAGCCAGGGACTGGCCGCCATTCCGATGGCGGTGGCACATCCTTGCGATCCTGAATCGTTGAAAGGTGCTTTGCTGGCCCGCGATGCCGGCCTGATCCTGCCGGTACTGGTCGGCCCGGAAGCACGCATCCGGGCACTGGCCGAACAACATCATCTGTCGCTGAAGGATTGCCGTCTGATCGACACCCCACACAGCCATGCCTCCGCCACGGTAGCCGTACAACTGGCGCGCAGCGGCGAAGTCGAAGCCTTGATGAAAGGCTCGCTGCACACGGATGAACTGATGGCCGCCGTGGTCGATCGTGACCAGGGTCTGCGCACGGCACGCCGCATCAGTCATGCCTTCATCCTGGATGTCCCCACCTATCCACGCCCGCTGATGATTACTGACGCCGCCATCAACATCGAGCCCACCCTCGAAGACAAGGCCGACATCATCCAGAACGCCATCGACCTGGCACGGATACTGGGCATCCAGACACCGCGCGTAGCCATCCTGGCGGCGGTAGAAACCGTCAACCCGAAAATGCGCGCCACGCTGGATGCCGCTGCCCTGTGCAAAATGGCCGACCGCGGCCAGATCAAGGGCGGCCTGCTCGACGGCCCGCTGGCCTTCGACAATGCCGTCTCGCTGGCTGCTGCCAAGACCAAAGGCATCCATTCCCCAGTCGCTGGCCAGGCCGACATCCTCGTGGTGCCCGATATCGAATCCGGCAACATGCTGGCCAAGCAGCTTGAATACCTGGCCGATGCCATGACCGCCGGCGTTGTCCTCGGCACGCGCATCCCCATCGTCCTGACCAGCCGCGCCGACACCGCAGAAACCCGCTGCGTCTCCTGTGCCATCACCACCGTCATGGCACACGCCCGGCGCCAGACTACCGCTACCTCCAGCATTCTCAATACCCCCACACAGCCCCATTGAGGCAGCCGACATGTCTCCTGTCATCCTGATTCTCAACGCCGGTTCCTCCTCGATCAAGTTTGCCCTGTTCGAAGCCCGTCCCGCTGCTGGCCTGATGCAGCAAGCACTATTTTCCGGCCAGATCGATGGCATCGGTGCCGGAACCTCGACAACCCATCTGCGCATCCACGATCAGCACGGCCAGACCATCACCGACCAGCCACTGAAAGACGCACCCGCAGACAGCGCCGGCCAGCATCGCCATGCCCTCGACTGTCTGCTCGGCTGGATCGATGCCCACGACGACGGCCTGCCCCTTGTCGCCGTTGGGCATCGCATCGTCCACGGCGGCGAAAAATACATCCGCCCCGTCCTGCTCGATGCCGCCATACTCGACGACCTGGCACAACTGATCCCGCTGGCACCACTACATCAGCCGCATAACCTCAACGCCGTACACGCCGTCGCCGGCCTGCTGCCCGGCCTGCCGCAAGTGGCCTGCTTCGACACCGCTTTCCATGCCAGCCAGCCTGCCATCGCCCGCCCCTATGCCCTGCCGCGCCGCATCACCGCGCTAGGCGTGCGCCGCTACGGCTTTCACGGCCTGTCCTACGAATACATCACCAGCCAGCTGCCGGCCGTCCTCGGCAACGAACGGGCGCAAGGTCGCATCATCATCGCCCACCTGGGCAATGGTGCCAGCCTGTGTGCCGTCCAGGAGGGACGCAGCATCGCCAGCACCATGGGGTTCACCGCCCTCGACGGTCTGATGATGGGCACCCGCAGCGGCAATCTCGACCCAGGCGTGCTGCTCTACCTGATGGACTATCAAGGCATGGACAGCCAGACACTGGCTCGCCTGCTCTACAAGGAATCCGGCCTGCTGGGGGTTTCCGGCCTGTCCCAGGACATGCGTACCCTGCTGGCCGCAGCAGCAGAAAACCCGGCCGCCCGTGAAGCCATCGATCTCTTCTGCTACCGCATCCAGCGCGAAATCGGCTCGCTGGCCGCCGCCCTCGGCGGGCTCGATGCTCTGGTGTTTACCGGCGGCATCGGCGAACATGCCGCCCCGGTGCGTGCCCAGGTATGCGCCGGCAGCCAGTGGTTAGGGGTAAACCTCGACGAGGTGGCCAACGAACAGCCTACTTCCGGCATGGCTGGCCGCCACCGCTGCATCTCCCGCCCCGGCTCAGCTGCGACCGTCTGCGTCATCCCGACCAACGAAGAATGGATCATCGCCCGCCATACCGTGGCCCTGACAATGCAATAGCGCCCCCCCCGGTAGCAGGAGCGATGCCGATGCCAACCAGCCCTCCGAAATCATCCAAGAGGGAACGCAGGACACCGCACTCAGGCCCCCGGCTCCTCAGCATAAAAGCGCACGCGCTGGATTTTCTTCTGGTGCATGTTGAACTCGAAGAACATCGCTCCCTGCTGCTGCCGACCGGGCTCTTCCAGAGTGAAACTGGTGGTGATGTAACTGCCCGAAGCCATAGTCTTGTGCAACACCAGCTTGCCCTGACGTGAAGTCAGCGTCTCCATGCCGACCAGCGGCGCATGTGCCGGCCAGGCCACGCCAGCGAAATCGCTGCTCACCAGGCTGCCCATGCGCTTGAAGTCACGCTGATTGAAGGCCGAGACAAACTCCGCCACCTGTTCCTTGCCAGTCTGGCCGATATTGAACACTCCAGACATGAACTGCAGCATGCCCATGAACCCAAGCTGCGACACCATGCGCTGACCGAGTTTCAGACCGACCACCAGACTCTCCAGACCAAAAGACATCTGCTGCCTGAGCGCCGGTGCCAGCTCCCAGTGCGCCGACAGATGCTGCACCTTGAGCACGCCCTCCTCCTCGACCAGCTCATAATGCGCATGCATCGGCACATGCAGGGTGATCTTCGGCGACATACGGATTTCGATGGTCATGTCGCGCACCACGCTGGCACCGCACACAATGTCACGATCGACATGGAAGGTCAGATCACGGGGCGCGATGAAGCAATCGTAAAAACGCCCCAGTGGGCCATTGCCGCACACCCCGCTGCGTGCATCGAAAATGCCGCTGACGTGCGCCGGCGCACCGACGGGATCCTCGACGATGTTATAGCGGGCAAAAATGCCCATCCAGGCGGCCTTGTCATGCACCGCCACGGCCTGTGGCGATTTCAGGACGGTACCAAGTTTGTCTGCACGGGTAAAACGTTCGGTCATGGCTGAGCTGCTCCTGTCATCAAAATGTGAAACCGGGTTCCGGGAATTCCCCGAAATTACCCAAACCGCCGATGATATTCACAATTCTGCGGCGCTCAAAGCATGACGCGCAGCATGCCCCGCATAGTCGCAGCGTTACGGACAGCAAACCACAGTCGCCGCCCGCCCTCCTGCCGGCCAGACCAGTGCCTTGATCGCCTCAGTTACCTTGGCACCTCGGCACCTCGGCACCTTGGCCAGTTTGGTTACCTCACTCTTTCGCAAATACCAGCTGCCCGCGCTCGCTGCGCACCACCACCCGATCCTTGGCGGCAAATGCACCTTCGAGGATGCGCCGCGCCAGTGGATTCTCGATGCGCTCCTGGATCGCCCGCTTCAGGGGGCGGGCACCGAAGACCGGATCGAAGCCAGCCTTGGCGACTTCCGCCAGCGCCTCCTCCTCGACCTGCAAACCGATCTCCAGCCGCGCCAGGCGACGCTGCAAATAGCCCAGCTGTATCTTCGCGATGTCGGCAATATTCTTTTCGTCGAGTGCATGGAACACCACAATCTCGTCGATACGATTGACGAACTCCGGACGGAAATGCGTTTTCACCTCGCCCATCACCGCCAGCTTGACGACCTGATAATCTGCCTCAACCATGCTCTGGATCATCTGCGAACCCAGATTGGAGGTCATCACGATCACCGTATTCTTGAAATCCACGGTACGCCCCTGCCCATCCGTCATACGGCCATCGTCGAGTACCTGGAGCAGCACGTTGAACACATCCGGATGTGCCTTCTCCACCTCGTCGAGCAGGATCACGCTGTAAGGCTTGCGACGTACCAGCTCGGTCAGATAGCCGCCCTCCTCGTAGCCGACATAGCCCGGTGGCGCGCCGATCAGACGGGCGACCGAATGTTTCTCCATGAACTCGCTCATGTCGATACGGATCAGATGTTCCTCCGAATCGAACAGGAACTCGGCCAGCGCCTTGCACAGCTCGGTCTTGCCCACCCCTGTCGGGCCGAGAAACAGAAAGGAACCATAAGGACGGTTTTCATCCGACAGACCGGCGCGCGAACGGCGGATGGCATCCGACACCAGCCGCACCGCCTCGTTCTGGCCGATCACACGCTGATGCAGGCGGCCCTCCATCTTCAGCAGCTTGTCGCGCTCGCCCTGCATCATCTTGCTGACGGGGATGCCGGTGGCACGCGACACCACCTCGGCGATTTCCTCGGCACCGACCTGGGTACGCAGCAACTTGTTGGCCGTCTTTGCCTCGCCCGATTTCTCCGCCATCTTCAACTGTGCTTCGAGCTGCGGCAGCTGGCCGTATTGCAGCTCGGCCACCTTGTCGAGCTGTCCCTTGCGCTGCAACTCGTTCATCTGCACCCGCAGCCGCTCGATCTCTTCCTTAATATGTGCCGAACCCTGCACCTGCGCCTTCTCGGCCTTCCAGATTTCCTCGAGGTCGGAATAGTCCTTGCTGATCTTGCCGATTTCTTCCTCGATCAGCGCCAGCCGTTTCTGCGACGCCTCATCCTTTTCCTTCTTCACCGCTTCACGCTCGATCTTGAGCTGGATCAGCCGGCGGTCGAGCTTGTCCATCGCCTCCGGCTTGGAGTCGATTTCCATCTTGATGCGGGCAGCCGCCTCGTCGATCAGATCGATGGCCTTGTCTGGCAAAAAGCGGTCGGTAATGTAACGGTGCGACAACTCCGCCGCCGCGACGATGGCCGGGTCGGTGATATCGACACCGTGATGCAGCTCATACTTTTCCTGCAAGCCACGCAGAATGGCGATGGTCGACTCCACCGACGGCTCATCGACCAGCACCTTCTGGAAGCGCCGCTCCAGTGCTGCATCCTTCTCGATGTACTTGCGATATTCATCGAGTGTTGTGGCACCGATACAGTGCATCTCGCCGCGTGACAACGCCGGCTTCAGCATGTTGCCGGCATCCATCGCCCCTTCCGCCTTGCCGGCACCGACCATGGTGTGTATCTCGTCGATGAAGACGATGATGCGTCCCTCATCCAGGGCGATTTCCTTCAGCACCGCCTTCAGTCGCTCCTCGAACTCACCCCGGTACTTGGCACCGGCCAGCAGTGCTGCCATATCGAGCGACAGCACCTTCTTGCCCTTCAGCGTCTCTGGCACCTCATCATTGACGATGCGCTGCGCCAGTCCTTCGACGATAGCTGTCTTACCCACCCCGGGCTCACCGATCAGCACCGGATTATTCTTGGTACGACGCTGCAGAATCTGGATCGCCCGACGGATTTCATCATCCCGGCCTATCACCGGATCAAGCTTGCCCAGACGCGCCCGCTCGGTCAGATCAAGTGTGTATTTCTTCAGCGCCTCACGCTGGCCCTCGGCTTCCTGCGAGCCCACATTCTGGCCACCACGCACCGCCTGGATCGCCTGTTCCAGTGCTGTCCGCGTCACGCCATGCTCTTTCATCAGCCGTCCCGCCTCGCCCTTATCCTGGGTCAGCGCCAGCAGGAACATCTCCGAGGCAATGAACTGGTCACCGGCCTTCTGCGCCTCCTTGTCGGTCAGATTCAACAAATTACTCAGGTCACGTCCGACACTGACCTCCCCACCATGTCCCTCCACCCGAGGCAGGCGTTCCAGCGATTTTCTTAGCGCCACCTTGAGCCCGACCGCATTCGCCCCGGCACGCGCCAGCAGAGAGGCCGTGCCCCCCTCGTCCTGTTCGAGCAAGGCCAGCAACAAGTGCTGGGGTTCAATGAATTGTTGATCGTTGCCGATTGCCAGGCTCTGGGCATCCGCAAGGGCTTGCTGAAATTTGGTCGTCAGCTTGTCAAGACGCATGATGGTCACCCCACTCCATGATGAATGAACGATACCCCAGAGATGGGGACAAGCCGAAGCAATTCAAGAGCGGTAACGTGTTGTAATCAGGTCACAGGCGGGGTTGGGAAGATAATCGGGTGACTTACTGCCTCATGGGCCACAAGGTCTGCATTTATGAGGTCGCCGACGGTCGGCGGGATATGCCGTCACTCTTGGCACGTCCCCTACTTGGGATTTGACGACCAGCGTTGGTGTGGCTCCTTACCAATCCATCCACAACCATTTTCCGCCTCAACCCAGTACCCCGTAACGCCCGATCTCGGCTACCGCCACTGCCACCCCCTGCTCGGCCTGCAGTTGCCGCGCCAATTCCTGACAAGCCGGGCGATAGCCCGGATGCTGCAAGACTTCGCGGATACGCGCCGCCAGCGCATCGGCCTTGAGCCCCGGGCGTGCCAGCGCAGCCGGGCCAAGACCAAGGCTGGCCAGCCGCTGCCCCCAGTAAGGCTGATCGAGCATGTGCCAGACGATGACCGAAGGCACCCCGGCGCGCAGGGCCGAGGCCGTCGTTCCGGCACCGCCATGATGAACGACGCAAGCGGCACGGGAAAACAGGAACTCGTGCGGCACATAATCGACACACAGCAGCCGCCCCGCCAATTCGGCGGGCAGCGGCAGTCCCTTGCTCTTACCATCGTTCTCACCGTCACCATCATCACCCTGCCCCAGCCCCGCCCAACCTCCTTGCAGGATCGCCCGGCAACCCGCCTGCCGTACTGCCTCGATCACCAGGGCACGCATCTGGCCGACGTGCCCGGCCATGCTGCCGAAGCTGAACACGACCGGCGGCTCGCCGGCAGCGAGAAACTGCGCCAGTTCGGGCGCAGGAGTCCAAACATGTTCCTCAGGCAGGCTCCAGAAACCCGTCACCTTGTGCTGCGGCTCGAAATGTTCCTGTTCCGGCAACAGGGCCGGGCTGACGGCCACGAGATTGAGCCGTGACGAATACTGGTAGCCAGCCACCGAATCGATAGCCGGCAGAGCGTGACGTGCACGCAGCTGGTGAAACTCGCTGCCCCAGACATAATCAGACAGCATCCGGCCCAGGTTGCGGGCTCGCTCCTGCGTTTTCAGGCCGTCCGCCTCCTGCACTTCAGCGCCCGCCACCACACCGATGCCGACCGGATTCAAGCTCACCGTGAGGCACGGCCGCCCCAGGGATTCAGCCGCCGCCATGCCCGCCAGCTGCATCCAGTGCGCCACCACCACATCCGCCTGTGCGACAACCGGCAAGGCATCCTGATACTGCGCCTCCAGATCCGGCAGCAGCAGCGTCTGCAACAGCAGGCGCAACTGCTTGCGTGGATTGGCCTCGTCGATCAGCGTGGTCATCAACTGTTGATACTGCTCGACCGAAGTCTCGCTGCCCAATGCGCAAAACTCGATGCCCTGCTGCTGCACAAATGCCGCGTGATAAGGCTGTGCGGCAATTACCACTTCATGCCCGGCCGCACGCAAGCCCTGCGCCAGCGCCACGAAAGGCAGCACATCACCATGCGAGCCCCAGCTCAGCAAAGCCATCCGCGCCATGTCTCAGACCACCTTCATCTCATGCCCCAGGTGGGCAGCCTCAGCCTGCCTGCTTGCGCTCGATGAGCGTCTGGATGTCGCCGACCGTATTGACCTCCATCATCTCATCGGTCGTCAACGTCACATTGAACTCATCCTCGAGGGCATACATCAGATTGATCAGGGACATCGAATCCAGACCGATTTCCTGAAATGTCTGATCCGGCCGGATGGTCATCAGGTCTATGCTCAGACCGGCACTCTGGCCCAGTCGTGTCAGCACTTCATTGTCCAGCAGCATCACGTTCTCCTTTCATGATCCAGGTTCTGTTTTTCATTTCGTCTTCTTCATCCCTGCCCCGCCCATCATTTTCTCCACCTGCGTCCGCAGCAAGTCCCCCAGCGTTGCCACATGGGGTTTCTGGATCAGGTTGAGGTGGTTACCGGGCACTTCGATGGGGGTCACGCCGCCCAGTGCCACTTTTCTCCAGGCTTCCACGTCGATCACATAACTGTTTTCCGTATGGTCGGTGGCCAGGAACAACGTCACTGGCGTGTGGATGGGCGGAGCGAGATAGGCATCCGAGACATGGATGTTCGTGGCGATGCGGTTGAGGAACATCTCCGCATCGCGGGTACGGAAGCCGCGCGGCAGCAGGTCCATGTCGTAGGCGATTTCCAGCACCCGGGCAAAGCGTTTCTTCCCGGAAGTCAGCAGATACTCCATCATGTGCTTCGGCTCGAGTTTTGCCAGCTCCTCGCGCGGGATGTTCAGCCGGAAGGTTTCCGACAGCAGCATCAGTGAATCGATCATCGAGGTGTTCTTGTTCACGATGTCCGAGTCGATGATGGCCAGCACCGCTACCGTTTCCCCGGCGTCTTCCAGCTGCCGCGCGAGCTCATAAGCCACCTTGCCGCCCATCGAATGCCCGCCGATGAGATAGGGGCCGTGCGGCTGCACCTGGCGGATGTCCTTCAGGTAATCCGCGCACATCTCCTCCAGCGTGTGATGCTGGCTCTCGCCCAGCAGCCGGCCGGCGGATTGCACGCCGTAGAAGGGGCGGTGCGCCCCCAGCGTCTGCGCCAATGAGCGGAAGCTCAGTACATCGCCCCCGGCCTGGTGGGCGCAGAAGAAAGGCGTCTGTCCCGCCTCACCCGGCTGGATCAGCACCAGGCTGCTTTCTTCCTGCTGTGCCTGTTCCGCCTGTTCGGCATCGAGGGCCGCAGCCATGCTGGCGATGGTCTGGGTCTTGAAGATGGATTCGAGCGGCAGATCGCGGTCGAGCTCGTCCGAGATGCGGGTCATCAAACGATACGCACTGAAGGAATCACCGCCCAGGTCGAAGAAGTTGTCCTGCAGGCCAATGCGCTCCACCCCCAGGATGGCACTCCATATCCAGGCCAGACGGACTTCCAGCGGGGTCTCCGGCATGACGTAGGGCACATCGAGCTGCGGCCGGACTGCGGTGGTCTCCTGCATCGCCTGCAGCTTCGCCCGGTCGATCTTGCCGTTGGCCGTCAGCGGCATGGCATCGACCGGCATGAAGCTGTGCGGGATCATGTAGTCCGGCAGGCTCTGGCTCAGATGGCTGCGCAAGGCACTGGCGGTGAGGTTTTCCGTGGCGCAGTACCAGGCGGTGAGCCGGTCTTGCAGGGTGCGCAGGTCTTTTATGGCCAGCACCACACAGGCGGTGATGGCCGGATGGTCAGCCAGGCGGGCTTCGATCTCGCCCAGTTCGAT
>JAGOSV010000019.1:0-531 GCA_018062105.1 Sterolibacterium sp.
ACCTGATTCGTCTCGACCCCGTCAAACGCAAAGGCGGCATCAAGGCCAGAAGACTGATTGCCGCCACCTCCGACTCCTATCGCGCTCACTTGCTCGGAATGGCGTGACGTTCATGCGATTGCCCTGCCCAGGTGGTGGCGGCGTTGACGTATTCGGAGAAGGAACGTTTCAGCACCAGCCGGTTGAGGGCGATCTGGCCGAAGAACACCAACGCCATGGCGGTCACACTGGTGACGAGGATGTGCTGATTGCCCGTCAGCCAGCCGAGGTCCGTCAGCAGGGTATGGATCGCTTCAGACAGAAAAATCGTGAGCAGGGTGCCAGCCAGCGCCAGCAAGAAAGTCAGCCGGCCGCCATAGCGCCGGTAAAGAGACAGCATCACGGTTTGTAGCCTCGATGGCCGCTGCACGGTGGGCGTATTGCGCGGGGGGGGGGGGGGGGGGTGTGGGCGCGACGGCGAGCGACAGGTGCTACCACACGCGGGAGTAGCACAGATTTAGGAGCGCCGCCGACGCGCCGGCTCGACCCGCG
>JAGOSV010000019.1:541-38714 GCA_018062105.1 Sterolibacterium sp.
GGGGAAGGCGGGGAGGAGCGGGGGCGCGGTGCGGGGGCGGGGGGGTGCGGGGGGTGGGGGGGTGGGGGGGGGGGGGGGGGGGGGGGGGGCATGTTGGCGGCCAGGAAATGAAGTGGTTTAATGCCATGTGCATTATAAGCATTGTTGCCGTTCAGCGCACGCCCTGGGCATTCAGTCGCTGCCCCAGCTCACGGTCGGTGAGCTGTATGTGGGACAGCCACCATTCCTTGAGAAAGTTGTTGAGCATCACGTCTACCCCGGGAACGCCGGCTGCCTGCTGGGCCTGCAGATGTGCGATGTGCTGCCAGTAACCCAGATGCGCCTGGACATGCGCAGCTTCGGCCAGCCCTTTTTCCGGCAGCCGGTCGTACATCAGGGATTCTTCGGTCTGGAAGTGATAGGCGGCATATCCCTGGAATTCTTCCAGCAGGCCACGCAGCCGGGTGTCATGAAACAGGGCGGCCAGGCCATGCGCCTGGCAGAGGGTGTCGAGCTGTTTCAACCGCTTCAGCAGATAGCGGTGCTGTTCGTCGATTTCCGCTACGCCGATGGCGTATTCATCATGCCAGTCGAGATCGTTCCGGTGGTAGGTCATACGCGCTTTCCCTGTCTCGTTTTTGCGGCGGCAAAAAAAGGGAGCGCGTTGCCCCCCCATCTGCTTTGCTGCTCATGCCGTCGGCGCATTCTGTTATGCCCGATAGCAGAAATCAATAGGGGAAAGCCAATATGTCGTGAGTTTTCGCGAGTTTTTTCGTTGCCCGGATTGGTGGCGCGTGATGATCTGCCGGCCGCACCAGATTCCGCAGGAACGGCGGCCTCCCGCCGGTGTGGTGGGGGTAGTGCGTCAGTTGCGGCGGTTCAGTCGTGGTGGCTCAGGATGCCCAGCCGTATCAGGGTGTGAATCACCTGGTCGGCGGCTTCGTCTGGCGTGCAGTGGGCGGTTTCGATGCGCAGCTCGGGATTTTCTGGTGGCTCGTAGGGGGAATCGAGGCCGGTGAAGTTTTTCAGCTCGCCGCGCCGCGCTTTCTGGTAGAGCCCTTTCGGGTCACGTTGTTCGGCGATGGCCAGCGGCGTGTCGACATGCACTTCGATGAACTCGCCCTCACGCAGGATGCTGCGTGCCATGCGCCGTTCGGCGGCGAAGGGGGAGATAAAGGCCGTCAGGACGATGAGGCCGGCATCAACCATGAGTTTGGCGACTTCACTGATGCGGCGGATGTTTTCGACGCGGTCGGCGGCGGTAAAACCGAGGTCTTTCGACAGGCCATGACGGACGTTGTCGCCGTCGAGCAGGTAGGTGTGGTGGCCGAGCGCGTAGAGCCGCTTTTCGACGAGGTTGGCGATGGTCGATTTGCCGGCGGCGGACAGGCCGGTCAGCCAGATGACGCAGGGCTTCTGGCGTTTCATGGTGGCTCGCACCGCCTGGTCGATGTCGACGGCTTGCAGGTGGACGTTGCCGGCGCGGCGCAGGGCGAAGGAGAGCATGCCGGCGGCGATGGTGTTGTGGCTCATCCGGTCGATGAGGATGAAGCCGCCGGTTTCGCGGTTGTCCTGGTAGGGGTCGAAGGCCACCGGCTTGTCCAGATGCAGGGTGCAGACGCCGATTTCATTCAGCGCCAGGCTGGGTGCGGCCAGTTGTTCCAGGGTGTTGACGTTGATCTTGTGGCGGAGGGTGCCAATCTCGGCATTGACCGTGCTGGTGCCGATTTTGAGCAGGTAGCGGCGGCCGGGCAGCAGGGCTTCGTCGCTCATCCACACCAGGGTGGCTTCGAACTGGTCGGCGACCTGGGCGGGGGCATCGGTGGTGGATATCACGTCGCCACGCGAGATGTCGATTTCGTCGGCCAGGGTGAGGGTGACGGACTGGCCGGCGACGGCCTGTTCGAGATCGCCATCGGCGGTGACGATGCGCGTCACCGTGCTTTCACGGCCGGAGGGCTGGACGCGGATGCGGGCACCGCGCTGCAGGCGGCCGCCG
This sequence comes from Sterolibacterium sp., assembly GCA_018062105.1. Lineage (GTDB taxonomy): Bacteria > Pseudomonadota > Gammaproteobacteria > Burkholderiales > Rhodocyclaceae > Sterolibacterium. The sequence continues at coordinate 2,520 of JAGOSV010000019.1, forward strand.
GCGATGGTGCCGGCAAAGCCACGGAAGTCGAGATTGGGTCGATTCACCCACTGCACCGGCAGGCGGAAGGGGGCGCGTTGCAGGCGGTCGGCGTCGATCTCGACGGTTTCGAGATAGTCCATCAGTGCCGGCCCGGTGTACCAGGGCATGTGCGGGCTGGCCTCGGTGACGTTGTCGCCCTTGAAGGCAGACAGCGGAATGAAGGTGATGTCGGTGAGGCCGATCTGGCGGGCGAACTGCTGGTAGTCCGCAACGATGGCGTTGAAGGTTTCTTCGGCGTAACCGACCAGGTCCATCTTGTTGATGGCAACCAGCACATGACGGATGCCGACCAGTGAGACGAGGTAGCTGTGGCGGCGTGTCTGCGTCAGGATGCCTTTGCGGGCATCGACCATGAGGATGGCGACATCGGCAGTGGAGGCGCCGGTAACCATGTTGCGGGTGTATTGCTCATGGCCAGGGGTGTCGGCGACGATGAACTTGCGCCGGTCGGTGGAGAAGAAGCGGTAGGCGACATCGATGGTGATGCCTTGCTCGCGCTCGGCGGCCAGGCCATCGACCAGCAGGGCGAAGTCGAGCTGCTCGCCTTGCGTACCCATTTTTTTCGAGTCGGCTTCGAGCGCCGAGAGCTGGTCTTCGAACAGCATCTTGGCTTCGTACAGCAGGCGGCCGATCAGGGTGCTCTTGCCGTCGTCGACACTGCCGCAGGTGATGAAGCGCAGCAGTTCTTTGGTTTCATGCGCCTTGAGGTATTGCTCGATGTCTTCGGCAATGAGGTGGGAAACGTGGGCCATCAGAAGGTCTCCCGAAGGGGCAGCGAAGCGGCAAGGCCGTGAGCGTGGGGGCGCATCAGAAGTATCCCTCCTGTTTTTTCTTTTCCATCGAGGCGGCGGAATCGTGGTCGATGACCCGCCCCTGACGCTCCGAGGTGGTCGTCAGCAGCATTTCCTGGATGATGGCTGGCAGGGTGTCGGCAGTCGATTCGACCGCGCCGGTCAGCGGATAGCAGCCCAGGGTGCGAAAGCGTACCTGGCGCATCTGCGGTTCTTCGCCTGGCTTGAGCGGCATGCGTTCATCATCGACCATGATGAGGGTGCCGTCGCGTTCGACGACAGGCCGCAGGGCGGCGTAATACAGCGGCACGATGGGAACGTTTTGCAGGTAGATGTACTGCCAGATATCCAGCTCCGTCCAGTTCGACAGCGGAAAGACGCGGATGCTCTCTCCCTTGTGCTTGCGGGCGTTGTACAGCCGCCAGAGTTCCGGGCGCTGGTTTTTCGGGTCCCAGCGGTGCTGGGCGGAACGGAAGGAAAAGACCCGTTCCTTGGCACGCGATTTTTCTTCGTCGCGGCGCGCCCCGCCAAAGGCGGCATCAAAGCCATATTTGTCCAGTGCCTGTTTCAGCCCCTCGGTTTTCATCACGTCGGTATGGATGGCCGAGCCGTGGGTGAAGGGGTTGATGTCCTTTTCGATCCCTTCCGGGTTGATGTGCACGATCAGGTCCATGCCCAGCTTTTCCGCCATCTGGTCACGGAAGGTGTACATCTCGCGGAATTTCCAGCGTGTATCGACGTGCAGCAGCGGAAACGGCGGCTTGGCCGGATAAAAGGCCTTCATCGCCAGATGCAGCATGACAGCGCTATCCTTGCCGATGGAGTAGAGCATCACCGGATTCTCTGCCTCGGCGACGACTTCGCGCAGGATATGGATGCTCTCGGCTTCGAGACGCTGTAGATGGGTCAGGCTCATGGTGGTTCAATCTCCCCGGAGCGGAGCGCAACACACCCGCTGCTGCCGCCCCGAAATCCTCAATCTGCCATTTTAGCCGGGGCGGGAGGGAAAGGGGACGATAGGGACGGCGGGGACGGGCTTGCAGCCACCGAACCGCCCCATTTCCATGCGGCTGGTGGCACCGTTCAGCGGAAATCCGTATCGCCGCCGGTCAGCCACCAGCGGTCGCGCTGGGTGGCGATGTCCGGGCCGGCGCTCCAGACGTTGGCGGGAATGTGGATGGCCAGATCGGTGATGCTGGCTTCGGGCGGCAGCTGCAGCAGGGGGATCAGGTTGTCGCTCAGCCAGGCATGGAGATCGGCACAGCCCTGGCGGGCGGCGATGCGGCGGGCGTGGTGGATCAGCACCGGCAGGGCTGTGCGCGGGCCGATGAGGTCGAGCAGCTCGGCGTGTGGGGCAGCGCCGCCGGGGCCATCCTTGTCCTGCAGGCGCAGCACCAGCAGACCCAGCGGTGCGCCACTGAAGCGGTGCTGGACGATGTAGCACTGATAGGTCTTGTCGGGATGTGCAAAGTAGCGATGGCGCAGGTAGCGGGCATCGCGCACGCCGACGATGTAGGTGTCCAGGCTGGCCTGCATCGCCGCCCAGCAGGCGTTCATGCGCTCATCACTGCGGGGGTCGTCGATGTTCAGCGGGCGCACGGCCAGTCGCAGGCCAGGGCGCTGGTTCAGGGCAGGCCAGCACACGTCGACCATGCGGCCGACCGGGGCGTACAGCCCCAGCTTTTCCGGCAGGCGGTAGGCCCGCAGGTTGGGAAAGCCGAAACCGACGAGATGCGGCGTGCCGTAGCCCAGATCGTGTTCGAGACAGGTGGCAGTGGCGAGAAACAGCGGGCCGTGGCGCGACAGGGTGGCACGGCCACGGTCGGCCACCATGACATCGCAGCATTGCAGGGCGCGGGCGGGCTGGCCGAAGTAGCAGATGTCGCGGCTGATGCCGCCGTAATGGGCGATGAGGCGGGGGGGGGATTGTGCAGGTTGCTCGTTTTGCCAGACACCGATGCCCACACCCCGGCCGTCGCCGTATTTCCATTGCCAGTGCGCCTGGCTCATGTCGTGACCGAAGACGGTGGCGAACAGGGTGCGCATTTCGTCCTGGTGGGCCGCGTTCATGCGTCCCGGCCACCAGCGTGGAGGTTGCTGGCGGCGCAGGTGCAGCAGAAAAAGTGCGCCCTGGTCATTCTCTCCGCTGGCGGTTGGGGGCGCCGCGTTACCCAGGGAACGTTGGCTGAGGAGGGCAAAACCGCAGCGCCCGGCCAGACGCAGGAAATAATCCAGCACGGGAAGGTTGGGGGGCGGGTGAGCGGCGTGGGTCGTGCATGGTGGCCGGAACGGGGCGGCGATGAGGAGCTCGCCTGATGCATCGAGCAGGTGGCTGAGCCATCCAGACGAATCGGACAGGTCGAACAGCTCGAACGGGTCGAGGTCGCAAAGACCGTCCGGAAACAGGAGCCCTTGCCAGCGGTCGGCAGATGCGGCGGCGGCAGCGCGTGCTTCCTCCGGTGTGTGGTGGCGAACCTCATGGCCGGCGGCCGTGAGGTGGGGACGCAGCCGGAGTGTCTGGGGCGTATCTGGATTGTTGCTTATCAGGAGCAGGCGACAAGGAGGCGACTGATGGGGCGGCCGATGGCACTGGAGCAGGTCACAGATGGCTCGAGCGACCTGCGTGGAATGCTGGCCGGGTGGCGCGGCCGGATGCGCTGTCACGTCGTTTCCCAGCGATGTGGCAGATGCACCAGGCCAATTTCCAGCCCGTTCTGTGTTACCTGCAAGCGGGCGACCTGGGCGGCATGTTCGTAGGTGTGCAGACCGCGCTCGCACAGCAGATAGGCATCGACGGAATATTCCCCCTTGAGCAGCGGAAGATTGGGCAGGCGCAGGGTGACGGCACCATGGCCGGCGACATTCCGGTGCAACGGCACGCCGTCGTTGTGGGTGCCGGCGCTGGCAATGGTCATGCCGCTGACGTGTTGCAGACAGACGGCCACGCTCGGGATGGGCAGCTGTGGATCGCTGGCATGCTCGATGCGGATGGCGAGGGTGTGCTGGCCACTGACGAGCGTCAAGGCACGGCCGGCCTCCTGGCCCGCCTCGGCGTGGTCTGGTGTTTCTTCTTTTCCTGCCACGGTGACCGTGACTTGCACGATGCGTGCCGTGCCTCGGGCGACCGGTGCAGGCGGCGGGCTGCCAGCCGGGGGGGCTGTGGCAGGGATGACAGGTGCGGCCGATGCCTTGGCAGGATTGAGCCCGGCCAGGTAGTCGTTGTAGGCGCTGACGACGGTGGCCGGGTCGCCGGCATGGACGATGCTGCCGTCCCGCAGCCAGAAGACGCGATTGCAGAGGGCTTCGATCTGGTAGGTCGAGTGTGAGCAGAACAAGATGGTCTTGCCGGCATCCTTGAGTGCCATGATGCGCTCGAAGGAGCGGCGGGCAAATTCGCCATCGCCGACCGACAGCGCTTCGTCGATCACCAGGATGTCGGGATCGACGCTGACGGCCACGGCGAAGGCCAGCCGCACGAACATGCCGCTCGAATAGGTCTTGACGGGCTGGTCGATGAAGGGACGGATGCCCGAGAAGTCGACGATGTCCTCGAAACGGCTGGTGATGTCTGCTTTCGACAAGCCGAGGATGGCGGCGTACATGAAGACGTTTTCCCGGCCGCTGAATTCTGGGTTGAAGCCGGCACCCAGCTCTAGCAGGGCGGCCACCCGGCCATGTACGTGGACGGTGCCGGTGGTGGGCGTCAGGGTGCCGCAGAGCAGTTGCAGCAAGGTCGATTTGCCGGCGCCGTTGCGCCCGATCAGGCCGATGACTTCACCGTGTGCGATATCGAAACTGGTGGCCCGCAATGCCCAGAACTCGCGGAAATATTGACGTCGGCCGCGCCAGAGGAATTGCTTGAGGCGATCCTGTGGCTGGTCGTAGAGCTGGTAGCACTTGCCCAGGTCGCGCGCCGAGATCACGGGCTCAGACGACATCGGCAAATCCTTTGCGGGTCTTCTGGAACCAGGCAAACCCTAGCCAGGCGATCGCCAGGGCCAGCGCGGTATAAAGCCCCAGGGCGAGAAGATCGGGCGGACGGTGGTCGATCAGCACAGCGCGGGTTTGTTCGATGATGAGGGTCAGTGGGTTGAGGAACAGCCAGTCGCGGAAGGCTGCCGGCAGGGCCGAGGCCGGGTAGAAGATCGGGCTCATGAACATCAGCGCGGTCAGGGCCATGCTGACCAGCTGGCCGATGTCGCGCAGGAAGACGCCGATCGAGGCCAGCAGCCAGGTCAGGCCGAGGATGAGCAGCAGCAGGGGGGCGATGACCAGCGGCCAGCACAAGGCCATCCAGCCGGGTGGCTGGCCGGTCAGGGTCATGGCTACCAGCAACACCAGCAGGTTGATGCCGGCATGAAAAAGTGCCGAACCGAGCGTCACCCAGGGCAGGATTTCGAGCGGAAACACCACGCGCTTGACGTAGCTGGTGTGATTCAGGATCAGGCTGGGTGCCTGGCTCAGACATTCGGCAAACAGGTTGAAGACGATCAGGCCGGCAAACAGCAGCAGGGCGAATTCGATGCGGTTGCTGCTGCCGCTGGCACTGGCGCCCCAGCGGGCCTGGAACACCACGCTGAAGACGAAGGTGTAGACGCTGATCATCAGTGCCGGATTGACGAACGACCAGAGCAGACCGAGAAAGGAGCCACGGTAACGGCCGAGCACCTCGCGCCGGATCAGCTGGCCGAGCAGGTGGCGGTGCCGCCAGGGGGGGGCGGCCAGCTGGGACAGCCCCCAGGGGTGATGTGCATGCGCATTCATGAAGAGCGGATTTTAACCGGCCAGACGGGCAATGCGCCTGAGCGGGACTTCATGATGCCTTGGGGGGCTCGACCTGTCCTTCGGCGACATCGCTCAGGTAATCTTCGTCGGCGATTTTCAGGCTGTTGCCGTCGCGTGCCACCACGCCCCGGCTTTGCAGTACCTGAAAGACGCGTGTCACGGTTTCGCGGCTGGCGTTGATCATGATGGCGATTTCCTGGTGGGTCGGGGCGTTGACGATGAGCCGCCGGCCGTCGGTATCTGTGATGACCAGCTGCATCAGCTGGGCGCAAACGCGCTGGGCGGGGTTGGGCATGCCCAGCAAGGTGCGCTGGGCAGAAACGCTGCGCAGCCGATGCACCAGCCGTTGCAGAACCTTTTCGGCGATTTCGGGGGCGCGCGTGATGAGCTGGCGGGCTTCTTCTGCCGGCAGGAAGGCGACCCGGGAGCGGGCGACGGCGATGACGTAATCCGGCCGGGGAGCACCGTCGATGACCGACATTTCACCGAAATAGCTGCCAGCCTCGACGAAATACAGCCCGACCTCGCGGCCGTCCAGGGTGAAGTCGACGCCCTGCAGCCGGCCTTCCACCAGGAAGCACAGGAACTGGCCAGGCTCTTCCTTGTTGAAGACGATCTCGCGCCGCGCATAACTACGTTCGTTCATCAGGCCGGCCAGCCGCTCGATCTGCTCTGGCGGCAGATCCCGCAGCAGTTCCATGCTGTGGAGAACGTCGGGAGGAATGGCCATGAAGGGTGGGGGCGGGGTATGAGGCGGATGAGACAGTAGAGGAACGGCAGAAGGTGCAGGATCGGTGCGGGACTATACAGGGACAGCCAGCCGACCCGGCACGATAGCCTGCCCATCATGAAACGCTTGTGATCCTGCTCACAAACAATGACTTGAATAGAGGAATAAAATGATACATCTTCGGGCTTTCGGGCCTGCTCAGGGTGCCGGGATGCGCAGGCAATAACGGGTATTAGGGAAACACTGAATTAGGAAACACTGATCAAGTCATTCCCGCGAAGGCGGGAATCCAAAGTCATTCCCGCGAAGGCGGGAATCCAGTAAGTTATTGAAACCATGGATCCCCGCCTTCGCGGGAATGACGAAATCTGGACTTCTTCAGCGTTTCCTTGGTGGATAGGGGTAGTGGCTGGTCGATGCGGGGCAATGCACCGGCAGGTCTGGAATGTATCTTATGCGTCCTGTCCGTGCGGAAGGAGTAGCGATGAATCTCATACACTGGCAATGGTTGTCTCCCGGCCGAGGCCGTCCCCTGTTGGCCGGCCTGTGGCTAGCGTTCGCTGGCGCGCTGGGCCAGCCGGCCAACGCGCAGGCAGAGGTAGCCGCATCGGCATCGGCATCGGTGGCAACCCCTGCTGCATCTACCAGCCCTGCCGTGGTGGCCAGCCGGGTGGGTGAGGTCACACTCAGCATCGGCAGCAGCGAGATCCAACGCACCGGAACCGGGCAGCGCCAGCCAGTCAGCAAGGGCAGTGCCATCCAGCCCGGGGACATCATCCGCACCTCGGCCAGCGGCCATGTCCATGTCCGCTTCATCGACGGTGCCCTGCTCAGCGTGCGCCCGCAGTCGGTGCTGCATGTCGAGGAATACCGCTACGACGCCGCCCAGCCGGAACAGTCGCTAGTCAAGTTCTATCTCGAAACCGGCACGGTGCGCGAAGTCTCCGGTCGCGCTGCCCAGCTGGCCAAGGAACGCTTCCGCCTGAATACGCCGCTGGTGGCCATCGGGGTGCGCGGGACGGATTTCATCACCCAGGTCAGCGACCAGAGCACGGCCGTGCGCGTCAATCAGGGGGCCATCGTCCTGACGCCGCTCGATGATGGCTGTCCGGCCAGCGGCTTTGGCCCCTGCCAGACGTCACGTTCGCGCGAGCTGGCGGACAACATGGGGGGCATGGCGCTGATCTACCGCCAGTCGACGCCAGAACCCGTCTTGCAGCCGGTCAATACCCTGAAGGGCATGGAGCGCGTTACGCCCATGTTGCAGAACAAATCCGGCACCGGGCCGGATGATGTGGTCAGCGACATACGCAACCCCGACAACCTGCTGAACGTCATCAAGCCCGGCAATCCGCTCGTCTGGGGGCGCTGGGCACGCAATACGGCACCCGGCGATGAGCTGACGGTGCCTTTTGCCCAGGCCATGGAGGGACGCAGCGTGACCGTGGGTGATGGCTATTACTTCCTCTTCCGCACCGAAAACGGCACGCCCAATCTGCTGGCGGCGGCCAGTGGCATCAGCCAGTTCCGCCTGCAAGGTGGGGCGGCACAATATCGCGCCTCGTCCAACGACCTGTCTCCCGCCCATATCGACCGGGGGACGCTGGGGATCGATTTCAACCGCAATACCTTTACCACCCAGCTCGATGTCACGGTTCCCGGCCATTTCAACGAGACCGTGCGGGCTACCGGCAGCATCGACCGCAATACGGGCATTTTCCTGGGGGATGGCAGTACGCCGGGCACCCATGTCGCCGGAGCTCTGTCGCTGGACCTCAACCAGGCCGGTTATTTCTTCAACAAGGCCATCGGCTACGGCGCCGTTTCCGGTGCCACCCTCTGGAGCCGTGGTGCTCCCTGAGGCGGCGCAGGTTCCCACCCACTGACCCCATGGCACCCCTGTCCCCTCCTGCTGCCCACCTCGAAGCGCCGTTGCCGGCAGCAACGCGCTGGACGGTGCGGCTGTTGCGCCGGCCGGGGATGCTGCACCTGCTGGCCTTGCTGGCCGCCCTGTTGCTGACATTGCTGACGGTGCTGGCCATCGGCCCGCGTCTTGCGCTGTGGGACGAACAATCGGCCAGCCTCATCTGGAGCCTGGCCGATCCGCAGCGGGTGGAGCGCCGGGTGGTCATCGTCGATATCGACGAGCGCAGCACCCAGGCCATCGGCCCCTGGCCGTGGCCGCGTGCCCGCCAGGCCGAGCTGCTGGAAAAGCTGGATGCGGCCGGTGTCAGCCTGAAGATGCTGGACATCCTGTTCGAAGGCAGCCAGCGCGATGACCGCGTGCTGGCGCGGGCGCTGGCCAGCCCGGTGCCGACCGTGCCGGCCCAGCTGTTCTCGCTCGACCCGGGCATCACCGTACAAAGCGGCCAGCTGGGCGGTGCCCTGCCCCTGGGCAGCACCTGCCCGCAGGCTAGCGAGACGGCTTACGGCTACATGGCCAGCAGCAGCGCACTGGCACTGGCACTGCGCACGCCCGCTGCGGCCGTCGGGCACATCACGCCGCTGGTCGATCCGGACGGTGCCATTCGCCAGCTGCCGGCCCTGATCTGCCACCAGGGGCATACCTACGCCACGCTGGCGGTCAGCGGCCTGCTGGCAGCCACCGAGGCCACCCCGGCGCTGCGCCACGATGACGCGCTGCTGGCGCCGCCGTGGTGGCTGGAGCTGGGGGCGCTGCGCCTGCCGCTCGATTCGCATGGTCATTTGCGGGTGTCCTACCAGATGCCGCGCCAGGGCTTTCTCTCCGTCTCCGCCGTGGATGTGCTGGAAGGCCGGCTGCCGGCCGATCTGCTGAAAGGCACCTGGGCGCTGGTGGGGGCGACGGCCTTCGGCAGCCGCGATGTGGTGCCCACCCCGCTGGGACGTGCCGTCAGCGGCGTTGAAGTCCATGCCCAGGCGCTGTCTGCCCTGCTCGATGGCCGCACACCCTACGCGCCACAGGGCGCCTGGCTGTGGCCGTGGCTGGCCGGCGGGCTGGCCGGGCTGCTGCTGCTGGCGGCACGCCGCCTGGCACCGCGTGCGCCGCATCTCGTCCTGCCGCTGGCCAGCGTGTTGCTGCTGGTGGGCCTTTACGCCAGCAGCGCCGTGCTGTTGCTGGAGGCGCAATTGTGGCTGGGCTGGCTGACACCGGCGCTCTTCGTCGTCTTGAGCGCCCTGCTGCTTGGCACCAGCGAATATGCCCGCAGCCGCTTCGAGCGGGAGCTGCTCTACCGCAACCTGTCCAGCTATTTGCCGGAGCCCGTTGCCCGTGAAGTCGCCACGCGCGAGCCCGATGCCCATGTCCATGGCCGGCGCCAGACGGCCACCGTGCTGCATGCCGACCTGCGCAATTTCTCGGCTTATTGTGAAGGCCGCCCGCCTGAAGAAACGGCCATGGTGCTGCATCTCTTCTTTACTACTGCCAGTCGCATCGTCGAAGAGCGGGGCGGTGTCGTCGAGCAGATGGTGGGCGACAGCCTGCTGGCCGTCTGGAACGGCTCCTTGCCCTGTGAGCAACATGCCCAGCGGGCACTCGAAGCAGCACGGGTGCTGTGGCTGACCTGCGTGCCGCAGCTGCCCGTCATCGACGCGCCCGATGTGCCGCCGCTGGATCTGGGCATTGGCATCGAAACCGGCAGCATCATGATCGGCTCCTTCGGCCCGGCCGGCCGGCGGGTGCACACCGTGCTGGGCGAGGCCGTCACCGTTGCCACCCGGTTGCAGGCCATGACCGGCGAGCTGGCCTATCCCATCCTGACCGGTGCCAATCTGGCGGCGGCTTCGCGTAACGGCGAACCGCTGCTGCGGCTGGGTGAATTCCTGCTGAACGGCCTGAGCCGGCCGCGCAGTGTCTATGCCCTGCCGGTCGATCGTCCGCAGCTGGGCCTGCGGCTGGTGCATGATGTCGCAGAGGAACAGGGTGGCTCGTCGGGACGCCATGTCGCCTGAGGATGTCATCGATTCCTCAGACCCGGCGTGACGACACAATCCCGCTAGAATTCTCCGTTTTGCATAAATCCTGGCCGCTTGGTTAACTTGGTTAACCTGGCCAGCCCTGTCTCAATTCTGCCCAGGCTTGGCTGTCGCATGATCTTCGAGCTTTCCTTCTTCCTTGACCTCTGCGCTGCTGCGCCGCTGACGGCTTGAAATTTCTGTCCCGCCTACTGCCGATACTGATCATTTGTCTGGGATGCACGGCCGCCCCCTGTCTGGGGAGCGAGGCCGGAGCAGAAGTCAAAATCGCTGCTCCCGCGACGGCGACCACAACGGCACCGGCTGTGGACATGGCAGTCTGCCCGGCATCTTTTCCCGCTGCTCCACCAGGTTCACGTGCAGCACGCGAGCATGAGGCCGGACGGCTGAGCCCATTGGGGGATGCCTGTCAGGGGCGAGCGGATTATTTCGCTTATTACGGCGCTGTTCTGCTGACGATAGCGCACCCGCAGGAAGCTGCCGTCGCATTGGAAAAGGCGCTGATGCTGGCACCGGAACTGGGCGGAGCCCAGCTCGACTATGCCCAGGCACTGGCCGAGCTGGGTGAAATCGAATCGGCCCGTCATCTGGCCGATGTCGTGGCCACTCGTGCCGACCTGCCGCCCGGCCTGCAAACCTGGCTGATCGACCAAACCGCCCAGTGGCGCGATGACCGCTGGCGCTTTGGCTGGTCGCTGGATGTTCTGGCCGGGGTCGAGTCCAACCTCAACAGCTCACCCGACATCCGCTACCTGACCCTGGTGCTGCCCAGCGGCCGGGTGCCGCTGGAGCTGGACGATCGCGAAGGGCGCATCTCCGGCCCGGCCGTGCGCAGCGACCTCATCGTCACTGCCGCCCGCAAGCTGGGCAGCGGCCTGCTGCAATTTGGTGCTGAATCCCTCATTCGCCACACCCCTAGCAGCGACAGCACCCGTCACGAACTGATCAATGCCAATACCAGCTATCTGCATCCTCTCTGGACAGGGCAGCTCGGGTTGCGCGTCGAGCAGACCCGCATCCGCATCGGCAGTGCCCCGGCCTATCTGGGCAACAGCCTGAACCTGCTCTACCAGCTCCCGCCCGCCTGGTTGCCGGAGCGCTGTACGCTGAGTGCTGGCCAGGCCTATGAACAGCGCGAATTTCCCGCTGCGCCCTACCAGAACGGCCGTTATGACGGCAATGTCGTGCAATATGGCTGCCGGCGAGCAGAATGGCAATTCAGTGCCGGTCTGCAAAGCGGCCGGGATCATGCGCAAAACGCGTCACGACTGGGCGGCGACCAGCAGCGGGTCGACGTTAACCTGGGGGTCAGCCGGCTTTGGGGACGTGATCTGGTAGCGTTCATCCTGTCCTCCAGCCAGGCTCGTGACCAGCGCGGCTACAGCCCCTTGCTGGGCGGCGAACGGCGGCGCATCGACCGGTTGACCGCCCGCCTGTCGTGGGAACACCCCCTGGACCGGCGCTGGTCGATCATCGGCCAACTGGAACACACTCAGCAAAACAGCAACATAGAACTGTTCGGCATGCGCAATCAGACCTTCTACCTCGGCATCCGCCTGCGCGGTGGTTAGCAAAAAAACGCAAAAACGCAAAAACGGGGTCAGACCACGATTTTCCGGCTTTCAGCCTGAATTTCGTTATTTCGTTACTTCGTTACTTCGTTACTTCGTTACTTGCAGTAGCGGCGTGTGCGCAGGTTGGGTGTTGCATTGGCGGAGCAGGACAAGGTAACGGGGCGGCGGGTTCTTGCGGTGAAAACCGTGGTCTGACCCCGTTTTTGCTGTTTTTCATGGGGGGGCAGTGGTGTGATGTACCGGTATCGTGGTGGTTCGTCGTTGGGCACCTGGCTGGGGTGCGTGGATGCGCTGCTGCGTGGCATCGCTCAGGTCATGCTGCAGAACAATCGCTATTGCGGGTTGCTGTTGTTGCTGGGACTGTGGGTCAATTCGGCGCTGTTTGCCGTGGCTGCCTTGCTGGGAACGCTGGTCAGCACGGTTTGTGCCTTCTGGCTGGGGGCGGAGCGTTCGGAGATACGGGACGGGTTGCATGGTTACAACGGCACTCTGGTGGCCATCGCCCTGGTGACTTTCCTGCAGCCCACGGCATTGACCTGGGGACTGGTGGTATTGGCCTGCGCTCTGGTGAGTGTGGTCACCCTGGCTGGCCAGGCGGCTCTGCAGCCCTGGCGTCTGCCCGTGCTGACGGCACCGTTCGTGCTGGTGACCCTGATGCTGGTTCTGGCCATTGCGCGTCTGGGGCATTTGCCCGCCACGCATTCATTGCCGATGGCGACCCTGCCGGTGACGGCCACGGTGGGGGACGTGGCGGGGGGCATGGTAGCGGCGGCGACCCTGTGGCAAGGGCTGCTGAACGGTGTTGCCCAGATATTTCTGCAAGAAAATCCCCTCACCGGTGCCCTGTTCCTGTTGGCCTTGCTGGTGAGTTCCAGGCGAGCTGCTGGGGCTTTTGCTGGCCTGGCTGCTCGGCGGTGCCGAGGATGCTCTGCGCGCAGGTACCTACGGCTTCAATAGTGCCCTGGTGGCGCTGGCACTGGAGGGCGCATTGCCGGCGCGACATGAAGTCGTCTGGCTGATTCTGGCGGGATTGATGGCGGTGCTGGCCTTCGCCGCGCTAGCCACTGCCCTGGCCACCTTTGGTGTGCCTGCCCTGACGCTGCCGTTTGTTCTGGTCGTGTGGCTGTTCCTGCTGGCGGCCCGCCAGTTACCGGCATCTCGGACATGATGATGTTCTCTGATAGCATCCACTTTTTGATCCCCGGTCTCGGCCGTTGTTCGGGGCTGAGTCCTCACATCTCCAGCCCCCCCTTATCAAGGAGCATCCATGTTGAAATTCCCGCGCATTTTCCTGGCTCTTTGCATCTTGCTCCTGGCGGCTTCTGCCCACGCCCTCCCGCTTGAAAATCTCAGCAGCAAGGAAGCGCAAGGCGGGCTCAAGGAAGCGCTGACCCAGGGGGCGCAAAAGGCCGTTGGCATGCTGGGGCGGCCGGATGGTTTTCTCAATAACCCGCAGGTCAAAATCCCCCTGCCGGAGGGGCTGTCCAAGGTGGAAAGCCTGCTGCGAAAACTGGGCATGGGCAAGCAGGCCGACGAACTCATCCTGGCCATGAATCGCGCTGCTGAAGCTGCCGTTCCCGAGGCTCGAGGTCTCCTCGTCAATGCCGTCAAACAGATGACGGTCGAGGATGTCAAAGGCATCCTGACGGGGGGAAATGATGCTGCTACCCAATATTTTCGCCGTGCCACTGCCGAACCCCTGGCTGTCCGCTTCAAGCCCATTGTCCAGAAGGCCATCGCCAAAGTCCGCGTCGCAGAAAAATATGATGAATTCGTCACGCGCGGCGCGAAACTCGGGATACTCAAGGAAGATGAACATCTCGATGCCTATGTCACCCAGAAAACGCTGGACGGCCTCTATACCATGATCGCCGAAGAGGAACGCGCCATCCGCCAGAACCCCGCCGATGCTGCAGGCCGCCTTGCCAAGAAAGTCTTTGGCTTGCTGAAATCCGATTGAATCCATGAAAAATGGCGGGTAACACTCATCTTTCCCGATTGCCCGTACAGATTCATGCCTGGGTAATCAAGGCAGCAGGGCAGCAGGGCTGACATCCTCCTGCCCAAGTAATTGGGCTGCTGCCAGCAGCCACTCATCTTCTGGCAGGTGGCGCAGGGTATGACCGACCAGGGCGCGGGTTTTGCGGGTCTGGCCGAGAAGCCAGGTGCCGTAGATGCGGGCAAAGGCGTAGCTCTGCGTCATCACACTGAAGCCGCGCAGGCTGCAGGCGGCGATGATGGTGTCGAAGTCCGGGTCGGGGATGCGCCAGCCTGCGCCGTACAAAGGCAGCAGAATGGCTTCCGGATGAATCGGTTGCCAGACTGGACCGCAGGGACTTTCCATCCTCTCGAGCTCGGGCAGGTCGACCGTGGTGATGCGGCTCCAGGGATGATCTGGGCTCTGGAACCAGAAACCGCCGATCACCTTGCCCGGCTGGGTATCGGGCAGGTAGCCGCACAAATCCAGTGCCACACCGTGGCCATGAAGCTCGATGGGATTGACCAGCCCACGAATGTTGATCTTGCTGCGCCAGCCTGTCGCTTCCAGACAGGTGACGGCAGCATCCATTTGTGCAAAGGGCAGAGAGATATCCAGGTCCTTGTCACCCGCCAGCAACTGCCCTTCGCGCACCAGCCCCAGCAGGGTGCCGGCGGTGGGAAAGGCCTGTATCCCGGCCGCCGCCAGCTGCGCCAGAGTGCGCCACAAGACCGTTTCGGCCGCGCGGGTGTCGAAGGTCGGCCTGGTGGGTGGGCTGGAAGCATGTCTGGGTTGCTGGCACTGGCAGCGCAGGGCTTCGCGGAAATGGTGCAGTGCCTGGGGAATTTCCCCCAGGGTATGCAGGCAACGGCCCAGTCCGTAGTGAGACTGGCTGTCGTTGGCGTCCAGTGCCAGTGCCTGGCGGAACTCTACAGTGGCGACTGCCGGTTGCCCGGCCTGTTGCAACAGGCCGCCTCTCAAACGGAATACCGGGGCGTGCTGCGGAAAGTGCTGTGCCAATTGTTGCAGCTTCGTCCAGGCGACCTGATGTTCGCCGGCGGCGATGTGATCAGATACGGTGGCGCAGGCGGATTGAGGCTCGTGAGGTTCGTGAGGTTCGGCGGGAGGGGTCATGAGGTATTTTCAGGAAAAACATGAAGTCGTTCAAGCCGTGCACTCAGACCTTGAACTGGTGCCCTGCCTTTTCCAATGCCTGCGCCAGTGCTGCAAGTTCGTCGCCGATGCGATGGAAGGCGGCATAGAATGGCAAGCTCTTGCGACCCTGCCCGTCGCGTTCTCCTCGCTTCTTCCCTTGTCTCCGACAATCCTCTTTCCTGCGGATGTCCCTGTGCGCTGCGCCCTCACCGGTCAGGGCTGGGCGACGGATTATGCGGCCTTGCTGCTGGGCTCGTTGGGCTTGAAGGTGGCGCGGCTGGCCGGGGCGGAGGATATGTCGCCAGCGCAGTGCTGGGCGGCCTCAGGCGGGATGGCGCTGACGGGTACGGCAGCGCTGCCGCTGATGGCGCCGTGGCCGCTGGCCAGTGCGGTGGAGGGGGTGGCCAGGGCGTTGCAGGCGTTGGTTGCAGCGTCCGGACGATCCCTGACCTGGCCGTTGCCGGATGCCCGCACCCTGGGGGAGCGAGCGGCACTGGCGGGGTTGTCGCGACCGGCCGTAGCTACGACAACAACGATGGGGACGCTGGGAGGAGCGGGACGGTTGCTGGTGACGGCCGATGGGGCGCTGGCGCTCAGCTTGCCGCGAACAGAGGACTGGGCGTGGCTGCCAGCCTGGCTGGAGGTGGACGTGTCGTTTTCTGCCGATGATGCCGGCTGGCAGTGCCTGGCGCAGCATCTGGCTGGCCGTGCGACCGGGCCGCTGATCGAGCGGGCGCGGCTGATGGGGTTGGCGGCGGCAGCGGCGCATTTTCCGCCGCATGTCCCGGACGAGCCGCCTTGCTGGCTTCAGGTCGAGCATTTTGACGAGGCTCATGGTCAAGATCAGGGTCAGGGTCAGGGTGCGGCAAAGGATGGCCAGACAGCCTCATGGCCGCGCCGTGCGCCGCTGGTGGTCGATCTGTCTGCGCTGTGGGCCGGGCCGCTGTGCAGCCATCTGCTGCAACATGCCGGAGCGCGGGTGCTGAAGGTTGAAAGCCGGCAGCGACCGGATGGTGCGCGTCTGGGGCCGGCGCCCTTCTTCGATCTGCTGAATCACGGCAAGGAGAGCGTGGTGCTGGATTTTTCCTGCCCAGAGGCGCTTGCCTGGCTGCGGGGATTGTTGTTGCAGGCCGACATCGTCATCGAGGCCTCGCGCCCGCGCGCCTTGCGTCAGCTGGGTATCGTCGCCGAGGATATCCTGCGGCTGCGGCCGCAGCTCACCTGGCTGTCGATCAGCGGTTACGGGCGCAGCGTGCCGGCGGCGGCGTGGATTGCCTATGGCGATGATGCCGGGGTGGCGGCGGGGCTGTCCGCCGATCTGTTTGCGCTCACCGGGCAATGGTTTTTTTGTGCAGATGCCATTGCTGATCCGCTGACCGGCTGGCATGCCGCGCTGGCGGCACTGGCTGGTTTTTACAGTGGTGGCGGGCTGCTGTCGTTGTCGCTGGTCGAGGTGGTACGGCATTGTGCGCAGTTTCGCCGGCCGGATGATGGAGCGGCATTGCGGGATCGCTGGCAACAATGGCAACAGCAGGTCGGAGTGTCGGGATCGATCATGCCGCCGCAGGCTCGGCCGATTGTCGGGCAGGCCCGGCCGGCCGGGGCGGATACGGCACGGGTGTTGGCGGAGTTCGGACGGTCATGCTGATCCTCGATGCCGAAATCGACGCACAGCATGGCAGTGGCCGGCGGGTTGATGTACGCCTCGACGAAGGCGATGGGCAAAAAAGACAAAGTGGCCAAAGAGGCCGCATTGCGCAGCTGGCTCCGGCCGGCACGCTGTCGCCACAGGCCGGAGAGGCCGTCTACCCGGCAGCGGGTGCGTTGCTGTTGCCCGGTCTGCATGACCACCACCTACATCTGGCGGCGCTGGCGGTGGCGCTCGATTCGCTGCCCTGTGGCCCGCCACAGGTGAAGACAGCGGCGGCTCTGGCAGCGCAGCTGGAGACGGCGGACTCCGTGGGCAGCGCGACAGAATGGCTGCGCGGCGTGGGTTATCACGAGTCGGTGGCCGGTGAGATCGATCGGCACTGGCTGGATCGCGTCGTGCCGCAGCGTCCCGTTCGCATCCAGCATCGCAGCGGCCGGTTGTGGCTGGTCAATAGCGCCGCCCTGCAACACCTGCTGGCGGCAGGTGGTTCGCTGCCGGCCGGGCTGGAGCGGCAGGGTGGTCAGCCGACGGGGCGGATTTTCGATGCCGATGACTGGCTGCGTCATCGACTGCCGCGCCGCTTTCCTTCATTGACGGCGGCCAGTCGCCGGCTGGCCGGTTACGGGGTGACCGGGCTGACCGATACCACACCGCACAATGGCCCGGAAGAATGGCAGCAGGTGCAAGCAGCGCAGGCCGCGGGCAGCCTGTGGCAGGACGTGTTGCTGATGGGCGATGCCCGCCTCGACGGGATGCACGGATCGGCCGGCGTGCGGCGTGGTGCCCTGAAGCTCCATCTGCATGAATACGAGTTACCGCCTTTCGAGGCACTGGTGGCGGCAGTGGCGCGCAGCCATGCGGTTGACCGACCAGCGGCCTTTCATTGCGTCACCCGCACCGAGCTGATTTTTGCCCTGGGCGTGCTGGCGTGTGCCGGCCGGCATCCGGGGGATCGCATCGAACATGCCGCCATCGCCCCGCCGGACAGTCTGCCGCTGCTGGTGGAACAGGGAGTGACGGTGGTGACGCAGCCCAACTTCATCCAGGAACGAGGGGATGTCTATCTGCGTGAGGTGGCCGCAGCCGACCAGCCCTGGCTGTACCGGCTGCGCGGCTTGCAGGCGGTCGGCATTCCGCTGGCGGGCAGCACCGATGCGCCCTTCGGTGCTGTCGATCCGTGGGCGGCGATGCAGGCAGCGGTCGACCGGCGGACAGCGGATGGTGCCGTGCTGGGGGCAGAGGAAGGATTGACACCGGAACAGGCCGTGGCGTTGTTCCTTGGTTCGGCCGAAGTATCCGTGGAGGTGCCGGCCGGAGCAGTACGGCGCATTGCGGTCGGCGCGGCGGCCGACCTGTGCTTGCTCGATCGTCCCTGGCAGCAGGCCCGCAGCCATCTGGCAGCGGTGAAGGTGGTGGCGACATTCAAGGATGGGCGGCACCTGCCCCCCTGATCTGTTCGCCTGACTGGTCGGATCGGCCGGGCCATGCAGAAAGTAACCCAAGTCGCCATAATCCGCAGATGCCTGCAACGATTGCCCTCCTGCCTGCCGTTTCGTCTGCCGTTTCATCCTGTCCGAGAGAAAGGCGGCATGTGCGGCTGTCCGGGTGGTGCGCCCTGCTGCTGGGTGCCCTGCTGCTGTGGCCGGGCAGGGGCTGGACAGGGCAGGAGGGCGGGCAGGAGGGCGGGCAGAACGACGAACAGAATGGCCGCTTGCCCCTAATCGAGCTGCACGCACCAGAACCGGTGCAGGCCATGCTGTTGCAATACCTCGAGCGGCCGCCACGTCCCGTCACGGAGGAAGAACGGGGAGCCGTGCTGATGCGTCTGCGTGAAGAAGCCGCGCGGCTGCTGGCGACTGAAGGCTATTTTTCACCGCAGCTGGCCTGGTCGGGCAAGGAGGGCAACGGCCCGGATATCACAGTCACACCCGGCCCGCGCACCCAGGTCAGCCAGCAGCACATCGAATTTACCGGGGCGTTGGCGCAGGATATTCCCGCCTTGCAACAGCGCCGGGAGGCACTGCGGGCGGGCTGGAAGCTGCCGCCGGGCAGCGCTTTCCGCTCGGCAGATTGGGAAACGGCCAAAGCTGCCCTCCTGGCCAGCGTGGCGGAAACGGAATATGCCGCTGCCCGTATCACGGACAGCCAGGCCATGGTGGATACGCAGACGGCACAGGCGACGCTGACGCTGACCATCGACAGCGGCCCGGTGTATCGCTTCGGGGCGCTGCGGGTCGAAGGGTTGCAGCGTTACAGCCTCGAACAGGTGCGCGTGCTGTTGCCCTTCCAGCCCGGGGAGCGCTACCGCCGCGACGCCCTGCTGACCTTGCAGTCGCGGTTGCAGAACACCCCCTGGTTCCAGAATGTCAGCATCGAGGCAACGCCTGCGGATGCCGGAACACCCGAGGAAGCTGGAATAACCGGAACCTCCGGAGAAACCGGAGTGGAGCGCCGTCTGCCGGTTACGGTGCTGCTTACCGAAGCCCCCAGCAAGCGCTTCAGCCTGGGGCTGGGTTATGGCACCAACACCGGAGCGCGCGGCGAGCTGGGGCTGCGTCATCACGACCTGTTCGGACGCGCCTGGGACCTCAACAGTGGCCTGCGTTACGAAGAAAAACGGCAGACCCTGTTTGCCGATCTCATGCTGCCGCCGCAGCGGCCGGATCAGCGTGTGACCCTGGGGGCAAAGAAGGAAAGCAGCAACATCGAAGGACTGCTGACCCGCCGTCTGCTGCTGGGGGGCAACCAGACGCAGCGGCGCGGCCAGATCGAAACCCGCATCGGCCTGGAGTGGCAGCGCGAAGAGCGCCAGCCGTTGGGCGGGGTGGGCGATGTCGATCATGCCCTGGTGCTCGACGGGCGCTGGATCCGGCGAGCCGTCGACCAGCCGTTCGATCCACGACGGGGAAACGTCCTTGAGATCGGCCTGGGCGGTGCAACTCCCTATCTCTTGTCCTCTCGTGGTTTTTTGCGCAGCCATCTACGTCTGCAGCAGTGGTGGCCGGTAGGCGAGCGGGACGTGTTTACGGCGCGTGGCGAGTTCGGGCTGACCAAGGCTGCCTCGCGTTTCGGCATCCCGCAGGACTACCTGTTCCGCGCCGGTGGTGCGCAGTCGGTGCGTGGCTATGCCTATCAGAGCCTGGGGGTGGTGGAGGGCAATGCCATCGTCGGCGGCCGGGCGCTGCTGACCAGCAGCCTGGAATACACCCACTGGCGCAACGAACACTGGGGGGTGGCTTTTTTTGTCGACGCCGGAGATGCCGCCGACCAGTGGCAGGCCCTGCGGCCGGCCGTCGGTAGTGGGCTGGGCGCACGCTGGAAAAGCCCGGCCGGGCCGCTGGCCTTCGACCTGGCACATGGCCAGCGCAGCGGGCGGTGGACGGTACACTTTTCCTTGTCGGCGGTGTTCTGATGATGCGCGCCCGCTTTTGGCCAGGGTTTGGACAACTACTGGGGGCAGGCGTGTTGTCACTGTTTGCCCCGGCCTTGCTGGGCGTGGCTGCTCTCTGGCTGGTGGCCAGCGAATCCGGCTTGCAGGCCGTGGCGCAGGCCGTGCAGCAAATGGGGCTGGAAACTCCTTACGGGCGGCTGCAATGGCAGGGGGTAGAGGGGCGGCTGCTGGGGCCGCTGCGCATTGCGCGAATTGAAACCATCCCGCAACGACCGAATGATGTGCCGCTGCGCATCGAAGGACTGCAGCTGTCCTGGCAGCCGCTGGCCTTGCTGGAAGGGCGGCTGCGGCTGCACCGGCTGGAGATGGCGCGGCTGTATCTGCCGGAGAATCACCAGCCGTCCCACCTGCCGCAATCCTTGCAGCTGCCGCTGGCCCTGGATGTTGAACAGCTGCGGATCGGTGCGCTGTATCCGCCCGTCCCGGCAGCGGATGTGCCGCTGCTGCAGGAAGTGCAGGCAACCTTGCACAGCGATGGCCGGCAACATGTGCTGAGCAAGGTGCAGGCTCGCTGGCAGGAACTGCCGCTGACGGCCTCTGCCCGGCTGGATGGTGTCGCACCATTTGCGCTGACGGCCCGGCTGGATGCACCCATCGCTGCCCGCATCTCGCCCGAGCTGTCCTGGCCAGCACTTGAGCTGACGGCCAGCGCCACGGGCACGCTGCAGGCGTTGACGTTGCAGCTGCGGGGACAGCCAGCTGCAGCTCATGCCCGGGATACCTTCACCTTGCAGGGCGAAGCCCGGCTGGCTCCATTTGCGGCGCAGCCCTTGCAGGCCATCACATTGACGGCGCATCGGCTGGCGCCGCAGATGTTCCATCCGTCCGCACCGCAGGCCCTGCTGACGGCACGCATCGACGCGCAGCCTGACGCGGCGGGGGCACTGGCCGGGACGCTGCAGCTGGATAACGCCCGGCCGGCAGCACTGGATCGACAGGGTCTGCCGCTGGAGCGGTTGCACACCCGGTTGCGACTGCTCTGGCAGGAGCGTGCGCGCCAGCTACAACTGAACGATCTGCAGATACAGGCTGGCAAGGGACAGTTGCGCGGCCAGGTCGACCTGCATTGGCCGGTGACGGGCGATGGCAAGGCTGACGGCGCCGCCGGCTGGCCACAAGGACAAGTGCAGCTGAGCCTGCAGCAGCTGGATCTGGCGACCTGGCACAGCCGCCTGCGGCCGACGCGCTTGAACGGAACGATCAACTTTGTCGGTACGGCACAGCAGGGACAGACCCGTCTGGCCGTGCGCGATGACCATCTGCAGCTGGACGGCATGCTGCAGCACGATCCCCATCAGCTCACCCTGTCCCGTCTCGAGCTGCAACAGGGGCGCGCCCGGCTGACGGCGCATGGCCAGTGGTCGCTGGCGGCACCGCAGCCGTGGCAGCTGGACGGGCAGCTGCACGCCTTCGATCCGTCCCTGCTGGCGGCCGTGCCTCCGGCCACGATCCATGCGCAGTTTGCGGCCCGGGGCCAGCGTCTGCCCCATCTGCAAGGCACCCTGCAGGCCAGCATCGACGACAGCCAGTGGGCCGGGGCGGCACTGGCCGGGCAGACCACACTGTCCTTTGACGGGCTCGAACAGCCCGATGACCTGTGGGCGGCCAACGGCCGGGCCTATCTGCGCGGCCAGTTGCAGCTCACGCTGGCGCGCAGCCGGCTCGAATTGAAGGGCGGCTGGGGCGGGCCACAGGAACATCTGGCCCTGCATCTCGAATCCGCCGATCTGGCACGCCACCGTGCGCTGCTCGGGCAATGGCCCGGGCTGGCCGGGCAGCTGGCCCTCGATGCCACACTGGCGGGCATGCCGACACGGCCGCGCCTGACGATACAGGGCCAGGCGCAAGGGTTGACCCTGCCGGGTGGCCAGCATGTGCAAAAGCTCAAGCTGTCCGCCCAGGGGGAACAGGGCGGGCCGGGGGCGGCGCTGGAGCGTCTGGAGGTGCGCCTGACGGCTGAAGGAGTGCATGTGCCGGGCGCACCACCCCTGCTGGAGCGCCTCGAATTGCAGCTCGACGGCAGCCAGGCGCGCCATACCTTGCGGGCCACGGCACAAGGACTGGGGCAGCACTGGGCAATGCAGGCCAGCGGCGGGCTGCAACGGGCCGGCGACTGGCGCGATGCCGCCTGGCAGGGACGGCTGGAACAGCTGACGGTCGAAGGGAACAGTCCTGGCATCGGCGCTACCACCACTGCCACCACTACCGCCACTGCCTCCTCCGCTGCGGCGGCTCCGGTCTGGCTGGCCCTGCTGCAGCCCCTGCGCCTGCAGGCGGCCACGGGATTGAGCATCCAGCGTCAGGCGGTGACCCTGCAACCGGCGCAGTTTGTACTGGCCGGTGGCCAGCTTGAATTGAACCAGACACAGTGGTCGCCGCAGCAGTGGCAGACACGCGGCCAGTTCCGTGATCTGGACTTGATGCTGCCAGCAGTGAATGGCGCAACGAACGCAGCGGCACCATCCAGCAGCCGCGCCCGGGCGGCGGGGGCCTGGCAGCTGGTGCGGGCGGCGGACGGGGCGCTGAGTGGCCGGATCCAGGCTCGCCTCCCCGAGCTGCGCGGGCTGGCGGCGGCCATCGACCCGGGCTACACCAGTGCCGGACAGCTGGAGGCCGACATTCACATCGCCGGCAGTCAGCAGCAGCCCCGGCTGCGCGGCGAGTTGAACGGCCGGCAGCTGGCCTTCGGTATCCCGGCCCAGGGTTTGCAGCTGAGCGGCGGCACGTTGCGACTGCGTCTCGAAGAAGAACGCGCCATACTGGAACAGCTGCGCTTCACTGCCGCGCATCATCCACCGGCGCGCGCCCTGCGCGAGACGGGCTATGTCGTGCCGGATACTCCGGGCTGGCTGGAGTGTTCCGGCACGCTGCGGCCTTGGCAGCAGGAGGCACAGCTGGAGGTGAAGCTGTCTGGTCTGCCGGTGCTGCAACGCCAGGATCGCTGGCTGGTGGTGTCGGGAACCGGGCGAATCGACCAGGAAGCACAGCGGTTGCGACTGACCGGGCAGCTGCTGGCCGATGCCGGTTTTGTCGGTGGTCTCAGTCTGGATCAGCCGCAGCTGGCCGAGGATGTGGTGATCCGTGGGCGCGGCCCGCGACCGGCCCGCACCAGCCGGGTGGATACCGATCTCAGCCTCGATCTGGGCGAGCGTTTTCGCCTCGATGTGGCCGGCCTGCGGGCGCGGCTGGCCGGCCGGGTCAGTGTGCGCGGCGCACCGCTACGCGCCAGTGGCAGCATCGCCGCTCAGGAGGCGAGCTTCGAGGCCTATGGCCAGCGCCTGACGGTGGCGCGCGGCATCGTCAATTTTCAGGGGCCGCTCGACAACCCCGGGCTCAACATCCTGGCCCTGCGCACGGGCGGCGAGGTGGAAGCCGGCGTGAGCGTGACCGGAACGGTGCAGCGGCCGCAGGTGCGGCTGGTGTCGACCCCTGACGTGCCCGATCCGGAAAAGCTCTCCTGGATCGTGCTGGGACGGCCACCCGACAGCGGTGGCACGGATGCCGGCATCCTGCTGGCGGCCGCCGGCAGCCTGCTGGGACAGGGCGGAGAATCACTGACCACGCAGGTTGCCCGGGGCTTCGGGCTGGATGAAGTATCCCTGCATCGCAGCCAGAACCCCGGTGAAGCCGCAGCCAGTCCGAACGGCAATGGTCTGGATCAGCAGGTTCTGACGCTTGGCAAGCGCCTGTCCTCGCGTCTTTATCTGAGCTATGACCAGGGCCTGTCGGCAGCACGCGGTGCCCTCAAGCTGACC
Organism: Sterolibacterium sp.; assembly: GCA_018062105.1. GTDB lineage: Bacteria > Pseudomonadota > Gammaproteobacteria > Burkholderiales > Rhodocyclaceae > Sterolibacterium. The sequence goes on from JAGOSV010000019.1 coordinate 26,386, forward strand.
TACGCCCTGGGGCGCCGCCTGTCCATCATGACCCGCACTGGCGACGATAACGCTGTGGATGTCCTGTACAGCTTCAGTTTTGATTGAACCTAGAAACCGCAGTTGACCGCTGATTTCCAGTATGAAGTCCTTGTTTTTCTAAACATTTTGGCTCTGATTAGCCCTCACCTTTTGGGTGAGAACGCTAAACCGCAGCCGTGACAATTATTCCCCAGCCTGCTGCATCGAAGGCACAATGACGGGTTTCATCCTCCCCAACCCTGTGCGCCCTGACAAGGAGTCCTCACATGAAACTCGGTCTGCAATTTGGTTACTGGTACGCTGCCCCGCCCGCCGATGGCAATGTCGCCCTAGCACAAGAGGCGGAGAAGCTCGGTTATGACTCGATATGGACGGCGGAATCCTGGGGCAATGATGCCTTCACGCCGCTGGCCTGGCTGGGGGCACACACCTCGAAGATCAAGCTGGGTACCGCCATCGCCCAGCTTTCCGCCCGCACACCGACGGCCTGCGCCATGGCCGCACTGGCACTCGATCACCTGTCGCACGGCCGCATGATCCTTGGTCTTGGTGTCTCCGGCCCGCAGGTGGTCGAAGGCTGGTACGGCCAGCCCTTCGCCAAGCCGCTGGCCCGCACCCGCGAATACGTCGACATCGTCCGTCAGGTGATGCGCCGCGATGCGCCCGTTGCCAATGCCGGCGAACACTACCCGCTGCCCTATACCGGCCCGGGCTCGACCGGCATGGGCAAGCCGCTGCGTCCGATCACCCATCCGCTGCGTGCCGACCTGCCCATCTATCTGGGGGCGGAAGGCCCGAAGAATGTGACGCAAACCGTGGAAATCGCCGATGGCTGGCTGCCGGTGTATTACAGCCCCTTCCGTCAGGAGGTCTATGCCGATCAGCTCAAAGGCATGAAGCCGGGTTTTGAAATCGCCCCGCTGGTGCAGGTCAATATCGACGATGATCTGGAAACCGCGCTGATTCCTGTCAAGATGACGCTGGCTTTCTACATCGGCGGCATGGGCTCGAAGGAAAAGAATTTCCACAAGGACCTGATGTGCCGCATGGGCTTTGAAGCCGAGGCCAACCGCATTCAGGAGCTCTTCTTCGAAGGCCGCCGCGAGGAAGCATTGATGGAAGTACCGACGCAGTTCGCCGACGAAATTTCCCTGTGCGGCTCGAAGGCACGCATCAAGGACCGCCTGCAGGCCTGGAAGGATTCACCGGTGACGACGATGCTGCTGATGGGCAATGGCGGGGTCGACATGGTGCGCACCATGGCCGAGCTGGCCCTGTAATCCACCCCTTTCCGCACCGCTTCCCCTGATCTCCAAAATTCTCCGGAGCGTCCCATGCAGGCCAGACCGCGTACTTACAATCTTTCCGACCTTTTTCAACTGGTGGTCGACACCAAACCGGAGGATGAAGCCCTGGTCTGCGGCCCGCGCCGCCTGACTTTCCGCCAGCTCGAAGATCGCGCTACACGGCTCGCCCTGTGGCTGCGTGCCCGGGGTGTCGCGGCCGGTGACACGGTGGGCATCCACGCCTACAACTGCGCTGAATACGCCGAAATCTGCTTTGCCGCTTTCAAGCTGAAAGCCATTCCGGTCAACATCAATTACCGTTACACCGCTGAAGAAGCGCGTTACATCTACGACAACGCGCAACTGAAGGCGCTGGTCTACAGCGCGGAACTGGAAGCCGTGGTGCGCGATGCGCTCGCTGCCGCGCCGAACCTCACCGCCCTTGCCCGCATCCGTGCTGATGCCTTGCAGCCGCCCGGCATCAGCGCGGCCGTCGATTACGAGGATGCCCTGGCACAGGCCACCGGCAGTCTCGACGACATCGTGCTGTCCGACGATGACCAGATCCTGCTCTACACCGGCGGCACCACCGGCATGCCCAAGGGGGTCATCTGGCCGCACAAGGCGCTGTTCTACGCCGGCTTTGGCGGCGGTGGCAATTTCCACCCCGGCGGGCCGATCCAATCGCCCGAAGAACTCGTCAGCCGTGTCCAGGAGGGCTTCTACATGAAGCTCTTGCCGACCGCGCCGCTCATGCACGGTGCCGGGCTGTGGGCTACGCTGATCGGCCTGTTCGCCGGCCACACGGTCCATCTCAACGACCGCGCCGGCTTCGAGGCCGAATACATCCTCGACAAGATCGTGGCCGAGGGCATCAGCTGCATCATGATCGTCGGCGATGCCATGGGGCTGCCGCTCCTGGCCGCCCTGAAAGCGAACCCGGGACGCTGGGACCTGTCCTCGCTGATGGCTATTTCCTCCTCCGGTGCGCTGCTCTCCGACCATGTGCAAAAGGAACTGGCCGAACATCTACCGCCCTACACGCGCCTGGTCATCGCCATGGGCTCCTCGGAAACGGGGCAATCCGGTACCGGCACCCGCCCCGCCAAGGAAGGGCTGATTGCCCTGCCGAAAAACGACACCACCGATGTCGCCCTCGAAGAAAACGGCCAGTGGCGCTTTGCCCGGCCAGGCGAAATGGGCATCCTCGTGCGCATGGGCTATCTGCCGCTAGGCTATTTCCGCGACCCGCAAAAGACAGCGACGGCTTTCACGCTCATCGAAGGGCGACGCTGTTCCATCAGCGGCGACATCGCCCGGCTGGAAGAAGACGGCATGATTACCGTCTTCGGCCGGGATTCGCAGTGCATCAACACCGGCGGCGAAAAAGTCTTCACCGAAGAAGTCGAAGAAGCCCTGCGTTCCTTTGAAGGCGTGGTCGATGCCGTGGTGGTCGGCCTGCCGGATGAACGCTGGGGGCAGAAGGTCGTTGGTGTCGTCGCCCTGCATCCTTCGCACACACCGGACGGGCAGGCGCTGCGTAGCCACGCCCGCAGTCGCATCGCCGGCTACAAGGTGCCCAAAGACATTGTGTTCGTCGACGAAATCTTCCGTAGCCCGGTCGGCAAGGCCGACTATCGCTGGGCGAAAAGCGTCGCTGAAGAAAAGCTGCGCGTCTGAATCCCTTTCTGCTGAGCGAAAAAATCATGTCCTTCATCCTGATCGACAAGCCTCGTCCCCACGTCACCCGCATCACCCTCAACCGCCCCGAGCGGATGAACGCCATGGCCTTCGATGTCATGGTGCCGCTGCGCCAGGCCCTGGAAGAAGTCAGCTTCGACAACGACTGCCGCGTGGTGGTGCTGACGGGTGCGGGCAAGGGCTTTTGCTCCGGCGCCGATCTCGTCAATCCCGGTTTTCTGCCGATCTTCGAAGGGCTGCCGCTGCCGGGCATTTCGCGCCGTGCGCTGAAGGTGCTCGATGATGTCATTCTCGCCCTGCGCGACATGCACCAGCCGGTGATTGGCGCCATCAACGGCCCGGCCATCGGCGGCGGCTTCTGTCTGGCTCTGGCTTGCGACATCCGCCTGGCTGCCGACACCGCCTATTTCCGCCCGGCCGGCATCAACAACGGCCTGACGGCGGCGGAGCTGGGGCTATCCTTCCTGCTGCCGCGTGCCATCGGCTCCGCGCGTGCCTTCGAGATCATGCTGTCGGGGCGCGATGTCGACGTGCAGGAGGCCGAGCGCATCGGTCTCGTCTCGCGCGTGCTGCCTGGTGAAGCCCTGCTCGATGCCTGCTATGCGCTGGCCGAACGCATCATCGGCTTCAGTCACATCGGTGTCGAGCTGACCAAGCAGATGCTGTGGTCCAGCCTGGAGGCCGGCAGCATGCATGCCCACATGAATCACGAGGGCCAGGCGCAGCTGTTCGTGCGCATGACTACCCGCAACTTCGAGGAAGCCATCCGTGCCCGCAAGGAAAAACGTCCGCCGAAATTCGACGATTCCCTGTGATTTGACCGCCTTGCCCTGTGTCCGCCTTTGAACCCCCAAAGTCCGGATTCGAAGTGGGCGACTCCGTTAGAATCAATCTGTCAACATGGTGCTCCCCTGTCCGGAGCACTGTCCCTGAACAACGAGGAAGGAAAGCATCATGACCGTGGTTCTTTGCACCTGGGGCAACGCCATCGAAGGCGGAACCCGCGAAGCCCTGACACTGGCCCGCAAGACGGCCGCCGCCAGCGGTGCACCGCTCAACTGGCTGGCCATCGGTGGCATCGCCAACGACGCTGCTGCCCTTGCCGCCGAATATGGCGTGAATGGTCTGGATGTCATCAGCGATGCCAAGCTCGCCCAGTTTGGCCCCGATGCGCTGGTTGCCGCCATCACCCAATATGCCGGCCAGGTCAGCCCCAAGGCCATTCTGTTTAACCAGACCGCCGCCGCCCGCCTGATCGCCCCGCGTGTCGCCGGTAAGCTGGGCGTGCCGGTCGTCATGAACGCCTACGCCGTGGCTGTTGAAGCCGGCAAGCTCTCCATCACCGCTACGGCCTTTGGCGGCGATACCCACGTCGTCTATGACCTCGCCGCCCCGGTGAATGTCCTCTCCATCGTCACCACCACGGTCATCGCCGAAGCCGCTGCCGCGCCCACCAGCCCGGCCCGCCGCGACATCGCCGTCGATCTGTCAGCGGTCGAAGAACGCTTCAAGGTCACCGCCGCCGCCAAGATCGAAGGCCCGCGTCTGGAAGACGCGCAGGTCATCGTCTCCGGTGGCCGGGGGCTGGGTAATGCCGCCAATTACGAGCTGGTCAAGCAACTGGCCGATGCCATGGGCGGCATGTGGGGCGGCTCGCGCGTCATCGTCGACGAAGGCTGGATCACCTCGGCCCGTCAGGTCGGCCTGACCGGCAAGATCACCCGCCCGGGCCTGTATCTGGCCTGCGGCATTTCCGGGGCCAGCCAGCACATGGCCGGCTGCTCGGCGGCCAAAACCATCGTCGCCATCAACAAAGACCCGGATGCCTCGATTTACCGCTACGCCCGCTACGGCATCGTGGCAGATTGTCTGGAAGTGCTCCCTGAACTGATCAAGGCCGCCAAGGCTTGATCAGTGCGTTGCCGGCGTCATTCCCGCGCCGGCGGGAATCCATGAATTAATGCACCACTGGATCCCCGCCTGCGCGGGGATGGCAGATAAAGATTTTCCAACAGGAGAAGACGTGATGAGTGAAACCCGCATTCCCTGCGTCGCAGGGTTGTTTACCGAAGAAGGCGGTGCCAAGATTCACGGCTCCCGCTGCACCACCTGCAATACCCCTTACTTCCCCAAGAAGGCGGCCTGCCATAACCCGAACTGCAGCGAATCGAAGATCGTCGATTGCGATTTCGGCGGCCAGGGCGTCATCTGGAGCTATTCGGTGGCCGATTTCGCACCGCCGCCCCCGCACAAGCACGACAAGCCCTTCAAATCCTATGTCATCGGCGTGATCGACATGGAAAACGGCCTGCGTCTGGTCGGCCAGATGGTCGACCCGCTGGAAGCCGTCAAGGTCGGTGCCAAGGTTCAACTGGTCGTCGATGCCCTGTACCACGAGGAGGACAAAACGTTCACCTCCTGGAAATTCAAACTTGTCTAAGCCGCGAGGAGAAAAAACATGCAAGAAGTCGCAGTATTGGGCGTAGGCCTCCACCGCTTCGGCAAGACCGGCGATGACATCGTCGGCACGAAATCCGTCACCGAACTGTGCCGCGTGGCTGTCGACCAGGCCCTGAAGGATGCGGGCGTGTCCTGGAAGCAGATCCAGGCCGTCGCCGCCGCCAGCTCCCGTTTTTCGGGTGGCAAGGGCTGGGGTCTGAATGGCAACGATGTGGTTGAAGACCTCGGCTCCACCGGCATCCCGGTCTACAACATGTCGGCTGGCTGTGCCGCAGGTGGCAATGCCTTCAACGTCGGCTATTCGCTCGTCGCCGGTGGCGTGTATGACATGGTGCTCGTCGTCGGCGGCGAAGTCATGCCCAAGGGCATGATCCAGACCTCCGGCCTCGAAGACCCGAACGACCCGGAATTCCTCCGCCAGCGTTGCATCGGCTTCCCTGGCCCCTCTTTCTGGGCCACGCTCGCCCGCCGCCGCATGGCCGATTACGGCACGACGGAAGAGCAATACGCCAAGGTTACCGTCAAGGCGCGCAAGTGCTCCGTCGGTAACCCCTACGCCCGCTTCCAGAAAGAAGTTTCGCTCGAAGACGTGCTGAAGTCGCCCTACGTCAGCAACCCCCTGCGCCTGTTTGAAATCTGCCCGGTTTCCAATGGTGCTGCCGCGGCCGTGATCTGCTCGAAGGAAATGGCGAAGAAATTCACCAACAACCCGCCGATCTGGGTGGCTTCCAGTGCTGTCGCCACCATGACCTTCGACGACGCCCTGCCGCGCGGCCTGGCCGGCCCCGTGCCCACCGGCCCGAGCTACCACACCGAAGCCAAGGCGGCGGTGCAAAAGGCGTTTGAAAAAGCCGGCATCGGCCCGAAGGACATCAGCTTCACCGAGCTGCAGGACAACACCTGCTACTACGAGCTGGCCTTCCCGGAAGAATGGGGCCTGTGCGCTCCGGGCGAATCGGAAAAGCTGCTCGAAGCCGGGGAAACCCTGCCGACGGGCAAGATGCCGATCAATCCCTCCGGCGGTTTCGTGTCGTTTGGCGAAGCCACGACTGCCATGGGCGTGTTCCAGATTGCCGAACTGACCTGGCAGCTGCGCGGCCAGTCGGGCGGCCGTCAGGTGCCCAACGCCAAGGTCGGCCTGGCGCAAACGCTGGGCCTGGGCGGTAACGCCACGGCGGCGATTCTCAAGCGCTGAGCTTCATCACGCTGCGTGCTGCATTTGTGCGGCCTGCCCTGCAATACGCCCCGTCATCCACGGGGCGTATTTGCTTGAGTCAGCCCAGATCGTCGGCAAGCTTGCCTGAAACATTGCCAACCACGTAGAAAATCGCCACAATCCCCAAGTTGTTCCATCCCCGTTACCCTCGAAGCATCGTAGCGCTCATCAAGCCGCTGCGTAAAACAGATCAAGGAGACATTGAAACATGGCAACCGATAACCGCGACAACCTCCCCAAGCCCGAATTCATGACCGAAGAGCAGTTCGAGTGGCTGAAAAAGGCCACCGATTCGCTCGACAAGATCCGTGGCGATGCCAGGGCCGACGTGGAACGCTACCGCGCCAATCCGGAAGGCTGGTCGACCGGTAAGGGCTCGCCCTCGGGTCTCCCCACCCTGCTGCTGACCACCACCGGCCGCAAGTCGGGTGAAAAGCGCACCACGCCGCTGGTCTTTCTGCAGTGGGGCGAGAGCATGGTCATCGTCGGCTCGCTGGCCGGCTACGACCAGGACCCGACCTGGTACACCAATATGAAAACCAACCGCACCTGCTGGGTGCAGAAGGATCACGACCAGCTCGTCTGCATCGGTCGCGACGTGACGGACGAAGAGCGCAAGGCCCTGTGGCCGCAGCTCGATCAGGTCTTCCCGGCCTGGGGCTACTTCCAGAAGACCACCGACCGTCCCTTCCCGATGGTCAGCCTGGAAATCCAGAAGAAGCTGTAAATCGAAGTGCTGCACAGATCAGGCCCAGGCACCGACCTGGGTCTGTCGCTTGTGCGCGATGAGCGTGTCCCCAAGGATGTTGTCATTCCCGCGAAAGTGCCCAACGGAAATACCCCTGGGGCACAGGAATCCATGAGCGGCCAAACTACTGGATCCCCGCCTGCGCGGGGATGACGTCCGATAATCATCGCCCGGCATTTGAATGTCCACCCCACACCTGGAGAAGAATGCGACATGGCTAACGTGAATTTCGATCACCTCTTTTCGCCCCTGCAAGTCGGCCCGATGACCGTGCCCAACCGCATCTGCGAAACCACCAACACCATCAACTCGTCCATGGCCCCCGGCCTCATCGACGAGCACTTCATCGCCCACCACGGCGCCAAGGCCAAGGGCGGCACGGGCTGGATCGGCAGCGAAACCTGGCTGCTCAATTCCCCCTTCCCGCCCGTCACCGGCCCGGAAATCGGCCTGGCCGTGGGCTTTGCTACACCCTTCGCCAGCTACCAGAACCCGGCCTTCCTCGAAGGCAAAAAGAAGTTCTGCGAAGAAATTCACAAGCAGGGCGCCGTCGTCGTCGTTCAGCTCACCCATCTCAACGCCGTCTGGGCCCCTTCCGCCGTGCCGCTCATCGGCGCGCAGGACTACACCCCGCATGTGCTGGGTGAAGAAGAAATCGAATTCCATCTCAACGTCTACGCCGATGCTGCCGAAGCCGCGCTCAATTGTGGCGCGGATGGCGTGGAAATCCACTGCGCCCATGAGACGCTGGCCTACAGCTTCCTCTCGCCCGTCACCAACCGCCGCTCCGACCGCTGGGGCGGTGAGCCGGAAAACCGCATCCGTTTCGTCGTCGAAGCGCTTAAGCGCGTGCGCGCCCGTGTCGGCAACAAGCTCGCGCTGGGCATCCGCATGGCCGGCATGGAATTCCGCGAAGGCGGCTACGACAACCTGCAAATGCGCGAGATGCTCTATCTCATCGCCGACACCGGCCTGCTCGATTTCGTCGATCTGGACGTCGGCCACTGCTGGGGTGCGCCGTCCTATGTGCCGAACTCCTACTACGCCCACGGCCAGTTCCGCGACGTCGGCCGCGGCGCGCGCGTCGACCTCGACCCGAAGATCAAGGTACTGTTTACCGGCCGCATCAACGACCCAGTCGTGGCGGAAGAGCTGCTCAAGGGCGGCTACTGCGACCTCGTCGGCATGGTGCGCGCCGGCATCGCCGACCCCGAATTCGCCATCAAGGCCAAGGAAGGCCGTCTGGACGAAATCCGCCGCTGCATCGCCTGCACCCGCTGCATCGACGAAGCCTCCGAGCCCGCCACCTTCCCCTACACACCGACCTGCTCGATCAACCCGGTCATCGGCTCCGAGCTGCGCTGGGAAGATCAATTCAAACCCGCCGCGCAGAAGAAGAACGTCGTCGTCGTCGGCGGGGGGCTCGCCGGTTGCGAAGCCGCGCGCATCGCCGCCAAGCGCGGCCACAAGGTCACCCTGCTCGACCAGAACAAGCGTCTGGGCGGGCAGCTCTTGATCTCCTCCAAGGTCGCCGGGCGTGATTCCTTCGAAGACCAGATCTACTTCGAAGAAAACGAAATGATCCGCAGCAATGTCACCGTCAAGCTCGAAGCCAAGGCGGATTTGGCCACCATCAAGGCACTCAACCCCGACGCCGTGGTGATCGCCACCGGCTCCGTACCGCGTGTGCCGTATGACGTCGCAGGCCTGGATCAACCCCACGTCGTGCAAGGCTGGGACGTGATGCTCGGCAAGGCCAAGCTCGGCCAGCGCGTCGCCATCATCTCGCAAGAGGACTACTACGAAACGCCGTGCGTGGCCGAATTCATCGCCGCCCAGGGCAAGGACGTCACTGTTTTCCACAAGTCCGTGCATCTGGGCTTCGAAATCGCCCGCTACTCCATCGGCATGGTGCATAAGCGCATGGAAGAGTTCAACGTGCAGGTGAAAAACAACCTGGTGCTGACCAAAGTCGACGGCAACGCCATCGAGCTCGCCTCCGCCTGGGGCGGCAAGACCTACCGCGAAGAAGGCTTCGACACCATCGTGCTGGTGTACGCCTCAACGGCGCAGTGCGCGCTCTACGACCAGTTGAAGGCCGAAGGCGCGGTGAAGGAACTCTATCTCGCCGGCGCCGCCTGGCTGCCGCGCCACATGGCCGAATCGACCCGGCATGGGGCGAATATCGGGCTGGTGATTTAAGCGTTACGCCGCAAACAAGGCAAACGGCCTGCCTCCGAATTGGGGGCAGGCCGTTTTGCTTTGTGGAGGTGAAATGTGGATTAGTGATTTGATGACGCATTGTTAGAATGCAAACAGCATGCTGTGCGAGTGTGACAATAAAAGACCTGAGCCCGGCGGCCTCGCAAGCGAGGGAGGATACGGGAAGAGGCATTGAAATTGACTTGACCGACATTTGTCCATACACTTCTGAAGTGGAAATTGAATTCGATCCAGAGAAGGCCAAGGCTAACCCGATCAATCATGAGGGTGTAACCTTTGACGAGGCGAAGCCGGTGCTGTTCGACCCCTATGTGCTGACGCAAGAAGACATGGACGCCGAGAACGAGCAACGGTTTGTGTCTCTGGGTATGGGCGGCAAAGGCCGAATTTTGGTGGTGGTATGGATGCTGCGTGGTGAGCAGCTCCGCATCATTTCGGCCTGGAAGGCCAATCAACCTCAACGGAGGCGCTATGAGCAACAATTCTGACCCGCTGTTTGATCGCTATGCCAACATGGATTTCAGCGATGCCAAGCCCGTATCTGCCGTACCTGCGCTGGCAAAATTGCAAGCTGAGCGTGGCGGGAAGTCACGTGTCACGATGCGATTGGACAATGACACACTGGCCGTTTTCAAGGCACGCGCAGAAATGACCGGTGGCAACTACCAAACACTGATTAACCAGGCGTTGCGGGATGCGGCACAAGGCGTGACGCTGGCCGAAGTGGTAAGGCAGACTATTCGGCAGGAATTGCGCGCCGACTGAGGTGTGGGCGTTTGCAAGCAGAAAACCGGAACCGGGAACCGTAAAGAATAATAGGATCGAAGAAATCCGCGACTGGCTCACGGCACAAGGAATCGAGCCATGAACAGCATGAACTATCGGGGCTACACCGCCCGCATCGACTTTGACGATCGCGACAACATTTTCGTCGGGCGCGTGCTTGGCTTGCCGGCAACGGTGAATATCCGTTTCCACGGTGAAACCGTCGCAGAACTGAGGCGCGACTTTCACTACGCCATCGATTTTTACCTCAAGGAGTGCGCCGAGAGCGGCCGCGCGCCAGTCAAGCCTCTGATGCTGCGCATCCCGCCCGAGGTGCATGGCGCCGCTCTGGTGGCCGCGCAAGCAGCAGGCAGCAGCCTGAACCAATGGGCCGCCAAGGTACTGGCTGAAGCAGCGCACGTCGGGTGAAGTTGCATGCCGAAGCTAGTCACGGCTGACGAGGCGTCCAACCCGGCAGTCCACACGGACGTTGCGCGATAAAGCCGCGCAGCACCGGTGACCTCCACGTTAGTCCTTGTAAAAAACCACAACCATCCATACAATGTAAAGATGATTAGGTTTGAATGGGACCCAACCAAAGCTGCGCTGAACGTCAAAAAGCATGCAGTCTCCTTTGAGGATGCACAGACGGTGTTCTATGACGATTTTGCCGTTCAGTTCTACGATGAGCCACATTCTGGCGGCGAGGATCGCTTCCTAATGCTTGGCATGAGCAGTGGCGCACATCTCCTCCTTGTGTGTCACTGTGAGCGTGAAAGCGGTGACGTGATTCGCATCATTTCTGCAAGGAAAGCCACCAAACAAGAACGTTCCTTCTACGGGCACGGAAAGCCATGAAAGCTGAATACGACCTCTCCAAAATGAAGTCTCGTAAAAACCCTTACGCGGCCAAGCTCAAGAAACCGGTTTCTATGCGCCTTTCAGAAGACGTCGTAGATTATTTCAAAGTTATGGCCACCGAGGCTGGCGTTCCGTATCAAAGTTTAATCAATCTCTACCTGCGTGATTGCGTAATGAATCATCGTAAAGTGCAGATTGCTTGGCCAAGCGGTAAAGCCTAACTTTTCATCGCAAACGGCCGCCTACGGCGTCGGCCGAACTCACTACTGCCAGGGCCACTTCGTTGCAGCGTTTTGGCATTTTCTCTCCAGCGCGTCCGGCAGATACACCGCCGCCCTGCCCCGGGCAAGATCGTCCTCATACAACAGGCGCCGCCCCTGCACCTGCTCGCGCAAGGCCGGGATCAGGCTTTGCGGCAACATCGTCACCCTATCCTTCGCCCCCTTGCCATCGCGCACCAGAATCTCGGCCCGCTCGAAATCCACATCCTTCACCCGCAGCCGCACACACTCCATCAGCCGCATCCCCGTGCCGTACAACAGCCGCGCCATCAAAGCGTGTGTCCCCGTCATCCGCCCCAGCACGGCCGTCACCTCGCTGCGCGTCAGCACCACGGGCAGACGCGCCGGACGCTTTGCCCGCACCACGTCATCCAGCCAGGGCAAATCGATGTCCAGCACCTCGCGATAGAGGAACAACAGCGCGGAAAGTGCCTGATTCTGTGTGGCCGCCGCCACATTTCCCTCCACCGCCAAGTGTGTCAAAAAAGCCTCCACCTCCCGCGCGCCCATTTCGCGTGGGTGGCGTTTGTCATGAAACAGAATGAAACGCCTGATCCACTGGACATATTGCGCCTCCGTCCTTATGCTGTAGTGCTTTAGACGCAACCGCTCCCGCACCTGATCGAGCAGCTTCGGTGGGTTTGGCGGAGACGGAGGTGTGATTGAATTCACGGGTGTATTTGAAACAATGGGTTAGGATGGGTACCGTTTTTTATACACCTTTTGCAGAAGAAGTCTACACCGGGAACGGTGTAGACTGGACGTTA
>JAGOSV010000082.1 GCA_018062105.1 Sterolibacterium sp.
CCTTCGCGGGAATGACTTGATCAGTGTTTCCTTAGCGTTCTCACCCAAAAGGTGAGGGCTAATCAGAGTCAAAATGTTTAGAAAAACAAGGACTTCATACTGTAAATCAGCGGTCAACTGCGGTTTCTAGGATCATTGATCGCGACGAATACATCAGCCAGGCGCAACTTGTTTTTTGTCTCCATGGATCACCTCAAAAAGACAGAAAACTACACAAATCAAGGCACTGTGAACAGTCCCCCCTCTCCAACATCTTGATCGTAAACAACTATTTCGAGCGGTCAACGACATTGGCATTCATGCGATTGCCTTGGATCACTCCCGACCCACCGTCTGCGCCCCTACCCTCATCGGTACAAGACTCCCCACGGCCTCCGCCCTGATGCCTTCTTCCGCTTCGGGCGGATGCGGCACACGCAACGCCTGCACCAGCCGGCGGAATTCCGGAGCCCGTTCCAGCAATGTCCGGCCTGCCTGAATGAGCGAACTAACCTGTTCAGGATCGAGTTTGAGCGTGGTGGGAACGGCCATCATCCGTTCCCGCTCTGCGCTGTCCTGGATGTCACGCAGATTCACTTCGATCAGGTGGAACTCCGGCAAGCCGGCATAAGGGCTGTCGTGACGGTCGCCGGCCGCCACGGATTCCCGTGCTTCCTTTTGCCACAGGCTGAAATTGGAGCGCAGCCAGGCCATGATCTCGAACGAATTGTTGTTCATGAAAGCATCAACCACCGCCGTAGCCATCGTCGCGGTGCCTGGTGAGTCACCCGAGCGGTCGATTTTCAGGTCCGGCAGCACCTCGGCACTGACCACCAGAAACACTACCTTGCGCACCTCCTTCACCCCGAGCCGCCGCAGCAGCGGTGCCAGCCCGCCGCGCGCCATGCTGGATTCGATCGCCCCGCGCAGCCCCAGATTATCGGACACCCCGCCATCGACCAGATGAATCCACGGCCGGCCGGTTTTCTTGTCCGCATCAAGATAAGACCGGACATCACTGGCATGCCGCTGCATCCGCAATGACAAACCCGAATCCACAGGTTGCGGCACAGGCTGCCTGAGCCAGGACGGTGCCACATAGCCACAGCGTCCGGCATGATTCTTCAGTGCTACCGGCCCAAACAGAATGGGTACGGCACTGGACGCCGCCACCGCACGGGCAATGGGAAACGAGGACAGGTCGATGCACAGCGGATCCAGCTGATCCTGCGTGAATTGAAAATCGGAACCCAGAGCCAGATCGGTGGCATGCAGCACAATCAAGGGACGCTGACGGCGGGCCAGCAGATCGGCAAAAGTCTTGCCCTCGAAAACATGCCGGTCGATCAACCAGCTCAAATGATCGACCCGGTCATTGCGCGACCAGTCGAGCAACTGCGCCAGACCGGTAACCGAAACGTAATGATCCAGCAACTCGCTTTGCAGATCCGCCTGCAGGAAACGTTGTGGAAAGCTGGTAAAAAAGGCATCCCCGTGCAGGCCGTAATACGCAGCGGCATAGCTGCCCCCCGATACGCCATTGATGACATCCACTTCATCGAGCAGGCGGCGCTGCCGACCTTCCCAATAAACAGAAGTATCACGCAGCTGTTCCAGCACACCATAAGCCAGTGCCGCCGAGCGCGTACCGCCCCCGGAAAACGCCAGCACCATGAACAGACCATCCGTGTTGTCCGGGCCGGGCGACAGATTGGCAAAGCGATAGCCATGTGCCGGCTCGACCCGCTCCAGCAGGCGCTCTGGCTGCGGCGGTGCAATGACTACCGTGGCACAGCCCGCAAGCAGCAGCCCCGTCAACGCCATGCTCCTCCGAGCCGCAGCCAGGACAATGCGCCGAAGACGCCAGCAACGGACAAGAACCCCCACCGGATCAAACCACAAAGGCCTCATGAGCAACTCTGGCAGACACGAAAAACACCAGTTTACCCGGCCACCTGCGGCAAATACCGACAATTCAAAAACCCGCAACAAGTTCCGACAACCACATGGCAACCCCGCAACAGGCCTTGTTTCCCCGCCGGAATTCCTCCATACTTTCGCCACTTTCAAACAACCGTTTGACCCTGCCCGAGGATCACACATGAGCCCGAAACCTAACGCCGTCGGCAAAGCGCTCAGCCTGCTGAGCCGTTTTGCCGATGCCTCCTTCGTCCGCAAACATGACCTCAACAAGGCCGCCGAGAAGGTGGTGTATCTGAGCACCCGTACCGGCTTCCAGGCCATCATCGGCACGCGCAAGCTGTTCAAGCCTGCCCCGCCCAAGGGCGCCGCCAGCCGTCTGGCGCTGCCCGGACAGACGACCGAACTGTTCGACTGCAACCTCACCGAAGAGCAGCAGATGATGAAGGACAGCGTGCAGCAGTTCGCCTTCGACGTGCTGCGCCCGCAGGCCGGCGAGACCGATGAAGCCGGCCGTTGCCCGGACGGTCTGCAACAGCAGGCCCAGGAACTCGGCCTGATGCAGTTTGCTGTGCCTGAAGCACAGGGCGGTGATGCCAGCGAACGCAGCCTGCTGACCAATGTGCTGGTGGCCGAAGCACTGGCCAAGGGCGACATGGGGCAAGCACTGGCCATACTGGCGCCGCTGTCCGTGGCGCATGCCCTGACGCAATGGGGCACGGCGGCGCAACAGGCCACCTACCTGCCGGCCTTTACCGCCGAGCCGCTGTTGGCCAGCCTGGCCGTCAACGAAGCGCGACCGCTGTTCAATCCCTACACGCCGGAACTCACCGCCACACCGGAGGGTGACGGCTGGCGGCTCGACGGCATCAAAACGCTGGTGCCGCTGGCCGCCCGCGCTGCCCTGTGGCTGGTCACGGCCCGCACCCCTGCCGGCCCCAGGGTGTTCATCGTCGAAGCTGGCACCACCGGCATCGGGGTACGTCCGGCCGGCAGCATGGGGCTGCACGCCGCCGAGCTGGCCGACCTGTCCTTTGAAGGTGTGCGCCTGCCGGCCACCGCGCTGCTGGGCGGCAACGAGGAAGGCTTCGACTTCACCCGTTTCATCGACCACGGCACGCTGGGCTGGTGTGCGCTGGCCATCGGTGCGGCAGAAGCCGTGCTGGATTATGTGATTCCCTATTGCAACGAACGCGAAGCATTCGGCGAGCCGATTTCCCACCGTCAGGCAGTCGCCTTCATGGTGGCCAACATCGCCATCGAACTGGAAAGCATGCGGATGCTGACCTACCGCGCTGCCAACCGCGCCGACCTGGGTCTGTCGTGGCACCGCGAGGCCTTCCTGGCACGCACCCTGGTGCAGGAAAAGAGCATGGAAATCGGCAGCAATGGCGTGCAGCTACTGGGAGGACATGGCTACACCAAGGAACATCCCGTCGAGCGCTGGTATCGCGACCTGCGGGCGGTTGCTGTCCTGCATGGCGGCCTGCACCTCTAAACGCCCCAACATCCGCCCCGCATCTGCCCTCGCAACCGGAACAAGGAATCTGCCCCATGTATCTCGAAGTCCCGAAAAAAATCCGTGGCCTCAAGGAACAGGCCGCCCAGATGGCCGATCACGTTTTTCGCAGCATCTCGCGCAAATACGACAAGGCCGAACACGCCTACCCGGTCGAACTGGACATGATTGCCGCTGCCATCGACGGCATGAATGACGGCAACCCCGGCAGCGCAGCCGGCGCCACCAGTGCCAGCAAGAGTGGCGCAGCCGATGAGGGCGGTGTCAAGAATGGCGGCAACCTGTCGACCACCTGGAGCATCATGGAACTGTGCCGTGGCGATGTCGGCCTGCTGCTGTCCATGCCCCGTCAAGGCCTGGGCAATGCGGCCATTGCGGCCGTCGCCAGCCCCGAACAGAAACAGCGTCTGGCCGGCCGCTGGGCAGCAATGGCCATCACCGAACCGGCCTGCGGCTCCGACTCCGCCGCCATCCGCACCACGGCGAAAAAGGACGGCGACCACTACATCCTCAACGGCGAAAAGATATTCGTCACCTCGGGCGACCGCGCCGACTGCGTGGTGGTCTGGGCCAGCCTCGACAAGTCACTGGGGCGAGCAGCCATCAAGTCCTTCGTCGTCGAAAAAGGCACGCCCGGCATGACCGTCACGCGGCTGGAAAAAAAGCTCGGCATCAAGGCTTCCGACACTGCCGCCATCAGTTTTTCCGACTGCCGCGTGCCCAGGGAAAACCTGCTGGGCTCACCAGAAATCGATGTCCAGAAGGGCTTTGCCGGGGTCATGGAAACCTTCGACAACACCCGCCCGCTGGTGGCTGCCATGGCCGTTGGCTGCGCCCGCGCCGCACTCGACCGCGCCCGCGAGCTGCTCGCTCCGCATTGTGAGCTCGATTACGCCACACCCGCCGTGTGCAATTCACACGCTGCTGCCACGCTCTACCGCCTCGAAGCCGAATGGGAGGCCGCCTACCTGCTGACGCTGAAGGCCGCCTGGATGGGCGACAACCGCCTGCCCAACTCCAAGGATGCCTCCATCGCCAAGGCCAAAGCCGGGCGCAGCGCCACCGAAATTACCCTGAAATGTGTCGAGCTGTGCTCGGCCTACGGTGAGGATGAGCTGCTGGAAAAATGGGCACGCGACTCGAAGATCCTCGACATTTTTGAAGGCACCCAGCAAATCCAGCAGCTCATCATTGCCCGCCGCCTGCTGGGCAAGTCTTCGGCAGAACTGAAATAAGCCGGCCGCCATGGCCACAGTTGCCGCTACAGGCATGCTCCGCGCCCTGCGCCTAGGTAGCCGGCTGCTGTACCGCGATGCCCGTGCCGGCGAGCTGACCCTGCTGGTGCTGGCGCTCATGTTGGCCGTCGCCAGCATGACCAGTGTCGGCTTTCTGGCGGATCGCATCCAGCAAGCCTTACACCTCGAAGCCCGCCAGCTGCTCGGCGGCGACCTGCTACTGACGGCCGACCGGCCATTTGCCGATACGCGGCTGAAAGAAGCACAACGGCACGGCCTGCAATCCGCCACCAGCCTGACCTTTCCAAGCATGGTGCGCCCCCTGCCGCTGACCCCGGATTCATCCTCTCCCCCTTCTTTACCCTCATCCTCCCGCCCCACCGCGCAACTGGCCGACATCAAGGCCGTCAGCCCCGGCTATCCACTGCGTGGTGCCTTGCAGATCACCCGTGGCAGCGAGCCGCCGCAAGACACCCGCGCCCTGCCGGAGCCTGGTAGCGTCTGGATCGACGAACCCCTCAGCCAGGCGCTGGATCTGCGGCCGGGTGACCACCTGCAACTGGGCCGCCGCACCTTCAAGGTCGATGCCCTGCTGATGCGCGAACCTGACCGGGGCATCGGCATGTTCGGCCTGGCCCCGCGCCTGCTGATAAACCAGGAAGATGTCGCCAGCACCGGTTTGCTGCATCCGGCCAGCCGCGTCAGCTGGCGGCTGCATCTGGCTGGCAGCCCGACCGCGCTCGCCGCCTATCAGACGTGGCTGCAACCACAGCTGACGCGTGGCGAACGGCTGGAGAACCTGGACAACGCCCGCCCCGAAATCCGCACCCTGCTCGAACGTGCCCAACGCTTCCTGCGTCTGGCAGCCCTGCTGTCCGTCATTCTGGCGGCCGTGGTCGTCGGCATGGCGGCCCGGCGACACGCCCAGCGCCACCTCGACGGCTGCGCCGTGATGCGCTGTCTGGGCGCGCGCCAGTCCCAACTGCTGCTCATCCACGGTAGCGAATTTCTGCTGGCCGGCCTGCTGGCCATCCTTGCCGGCGGTCTGCTGGGCTATCTGCTGCAATGGGTCATGCCCCGGTTGCTGACTGGTCTGCTGAGCGTGCCTCTGCCCGCCCCGACGCTACGCCCCTGGGGGCAGGGGCTGCTGATCGGCCTCGTCCTGTTGCTGGGTTTTGCCCTGCCACCGCTGCTGCGTCTGCGGGCCGTCTCCACCCTGCGGGTGCTACGTCGCGAATGGCAGGATGCGCCTTCGGCCGGCCGCATCCACGCCGCCCTGACCTACCTTCTCGGCCTGTCCAGCCTGCTGCTGCTCATGCTGTGGGTGGCCGACGAGCTGCTGCTCGGCCTGTTGATCGGTCTGGGCTTTCTCCTGGCTCTGGCAGTCTATGCCCTGCTGGCCTGGCTGCTGCTGCGTGCCCTGCCGCGCCCCCGACGCTCCGCCGCCCGCTGGCCCGGCCTGCGGCTGGCCGTGGCCAGCCTGCAACGGCATCCTGGCGCCAGCCTGCTGCAAATCACCGCTCTGGCCATCGGCCTGACGGCGCTGCTGCTGCTCACCCTGGGGCGTCAGGACCTGCTCGGCCACTGGCAGGCCCAGCTACCTGCGGATGCCCCCAACCGTTTCATCATCAACATCCAGCCCGAACAGCATCAAGGTGTGCGGGATTTTTTCATAGCCCGTGGCCTGCCCGCCCCGACTCTGCAACCGATGATCCGGGCCCGCCTGATGGCCATCAATGACACCCCCATCACCGCCCAGCACTACACCGACGAACGCGCCCAGCATTTGGCCGACCGCGAATTCAACCTCTCCTGGGCCAGCGAATTGCCACCCGGCAACCAGATCAGTGCCGGTCAATGGCATGGCCACGGGCAAACGCCCCAGCCCACCGGAGAAACCGAATTTTCCGTCGAACAAGGACTGGCCAGAACACTGGCACTCAAGCTGGGAGATCGGCTGACTTACGACATCGCCGGCAGCCCGCTGAGCGGCCGCATCACCTCCTTGCGCCAGCTCGACTGGGGCTCGCTGCGTGTCAATTTCTTCGTCCTCACGCCACCTGCTGCGCTCGAATCCTTCCCGCGCAGCGAAATCACCAGTATTCACCTGCCGGCCGGGCAAGCCGGCTTTAGCGCTGCCCTGATCCGTAACTTTCCCAATCTGACACTCATCGATGTCAGTGCCGTGATGCGGCAATTACAGGACATGCTGGGTCAGATCAGCCACGCCATCGAGCTGATCTTCGGTCTGGCCGTGCTGTGCAGCCTGCTGGTGCTGCTGGCCACCCTGCAGGCTGGCCAGGATCAGCGTCAGCGAGAATGGGCCCTGCTGCGGGCGCTGGGGGCGCGCAACCGACAGATGCGTGCTGCCCTCCTGAGCGAGTTTGCCCTGCTAGGCAGCAGTGCCGGTCTGCTGGCCGGCCTCGGGGCAACCGCCATCACCGCCGCCCTGGCCCACTTCGCCCTGCAACTTGATTACCTGCCCACCCCCCGGATGCTGCTGGCCGGACTGGCAGCCGGCCTCCTGTGCACCCTGCTGGCCGGCGGGCTGGGCAGCTTGCCTCTCACGCGCCGTCCGCCGCTCTCCCTGCTGCGCGATGCTGCTGCATGACCAACCCCCTCAAGCGGCGCTGCGCCGCCGGGTCTGCCAGTGCCGTACCCCACCCAGCACGGCCGGCGCCAGTGACAGAATGATGATGGCCAGGATCACCAGCATGAGGTTGTTCCTGACCCATTCCAGATTGCCAAACCAGTAACCCGCCAGCGTCAGCGAACCGATCCAGATAACCCCGCCCAGCAGGTCAAGCAGAAAGAAGCGAAGGTAGGTCATGCGGCCAATGCCGGCAACGAACGGAGCAAAGGTGCGGGCCAGCGGCAAAAAGCGGGCAATGATGATGACCTTGCCGCCATGCCGCTCATAAAAATCATGCGTTTTCATGAGTGCAGCCTTGTTGAAGATGCGTGACTGCTCCCAGCGGAAGGCACGCGGGCCGATAGCGTGACCGATCCAGTAATTCAGGTTGTCGCCCAGCACGGCCGCAGCGAACAACACCAGGAACAAGGTCGTGATGTCCATACCTCCCGTGGCCGCTGCTGCTCCGGCCACGAACAGCAGTGAATCACCGGGCAGGAAGGGGAAGATCACCAGCCCCGTTTCGCAAAAGATGATGGCAAACAGCAGGGCATACACCCAGGTGCCATATTGCTGCACCAGTTCGGCCAGATGCCGGTCGAGATGCAGGACGATATCCAGTGCGAAGCTGAAAAACGAGGGGTCTGCCATGGGGCTCCTTGCATACGGAAGTGGGTGGCACCCCGTCAAGGACGGCCGCCCGGGGGACAAACGCCCAATTCTACCGGAGGCTTCAGCCGCCCCGACTATAATCGCCAGATGAATCCTGCTCCTCCTGAAGCGCCCGCCACGGCAGCCTCCTCCTTTGCTTCACGCACCATCTGTCGGCTGCCCGACCAGCTCATCAGCCAGATTGCCGCTGGCGAAGTGGTCGAGCGCCCGGCTTCGGTGCTGAAAGAAGTCATCGAAAACAGCCTCGATGCCGGTGCCAGCCAGATCGACGTGCAGCTGCTGGCTGGTGGGGTGCAGCAGATCCGGGTGGCCGACGATGGCCACGGCATCCGGCCGGACGAATTGTCACTGGCACTTACCCGCCACGCCACCAGCAAGATCGCCACCCTGGAAGAGCTCGAACAGGTCATGAGCTTCGGCTTTCGCGGCGAGGCACTGGCCTCGATCGCCTCGGTTGCCCGCATCAGCCTGACCAGCCGTCATGCCAGCCAAGCACATGCCTGGCGCATCGGCAACGATCTGGCCCCGACGCCAGCCGCACTGTCTGCCGGCACGGTGCTGGAAGTCGCCGATCTCTACTTCAACACCCCTGCCCGGCGCAAATTCCTCAAGTCCGAGGCCACCGAATACGCCCACTGCGCCGATGTCCTGCAACGCATGGCCCTGGCTCGCCCCGAGGTCGGTTTCAGCCTGACGCACAACGGCCAATCGCGCCAGCGTCTGGCCGCCGCCACCCAGGAACGGCGCATCCGCGACCTGCTGGGGGAGGATTTTTTCAGCCAGGCCCGGCCACTCGAAATCAGCGTCGGCGCGCTGCGCCTGAGCGGTCTGGCCGCCCTGCCCGCCCATGCCCGGGCCACCCGGGACAGCCAATATTTCTTCGTCAATGGCCGTTTCGTGCGCGACAAGCTGCTGGCTCACGCCGTCCGTCAAGCCTACGCCGACATCCTGCACGGCAGCCGCCACCCCGCCTACGTCCTCTTTCTCGAACTCGATCCTTACGGCGTCGACGTGAACGTCCACCCGGCCAAGACCGAAGTACGCTTTCGCGACGGCCGTGCCATTCACCAGTTCATCTTCCACGCCCTGCAACGCACCCTCGCCACACCGCTGGCAGGTCAGGCCGCCTTCTCATCCCCCCTCACAACGGCCACATACCCCACCTCCGTCCCCTTCGGTGCTGGCATCTTCCGGCCGCAGCAAGTGCCGCTGGCCATCCAGGAAGCCCGCACCACGGCCTATCTGGATTTCATCTCTGCCGCCCGGGCGCAGACCCCGCCGGTAGCCCCCGGCCTGGCAGAAACCCTCCCGTCAGCCACCATGCCCCCAACCAGAGAAGCCGAAGGCCCTCCGCTCGGCTTTGCCCTGGGCCAGCTGCACGGCATCTACCTGCTAGCGCAAAACAGCCGTGGCCTGATTCTCGTGGATATCCATGCTGCCCATGAACGCATCCTCTACGAACAGCTGAAACAAGCCTTTGCCGAGCGGCATCCCGCCTGTCAGTCCCTGCTGATCCCGCTGGTCTTTTCCGTCACTGCCCAGGAAATGGCCATTGCCGACAGCCACGGCGATACCCTGGAAGCCCTCGGCTTCAGCCTGAGCGCCAGCGGCCCGCTACAGCTCACCCTGCGCAATGTGCCAGCGCTGCTGACCAAAGCACCGCTGGCCGACCTGATTCACGCCCTGCTGGCCGATCTCGGGCAATTCCCGACCAGCCAGATCGTCGAAGCGCAGCAGCATCAGCTGCTGTCCACCCTCGCCTGCCACGGTGCCGTGCGCGCCCATCGCCTGCTCACCCTGCCAGAAATGAACGCCCTGCTGCGGGCCATGGAAGACACGGAACGTGCCGACCAGTGCAATCACGGCCGCCCCACCTG
>JAGOSV010000151.1 GCA_018062105.1 Sterolibacterium sp.
CCACCCTCGCCTGCCACGGTGCCGTGCGCGCCCATCGCCTGCTCACCCTGCCAGAAATGAACGCCCTGCTGCGGGCCATGGAAGACACGGAACGTGCCGACCAGTGCAATCACGGCCGCCCCACCTGGACCCAGCTGGCACTCGCCGATCTCGACCGGCTCTTTCTGCGCGGCCAATAGCCTGTCGCCTGCCACCTGTCATGTCCCCTGCCACCGCCCTGCCACCTGCCCTGTTCCTGCTCGGCCCCACCGCCAGCGGCAAGACCCGGCTGGCACTGGAACTAGCCAGCCGCCTGCCCATCGACCTGATCAGCATCGACTCGGCCCAGGTGTTTCGCGACATGAACATCGGCACCGCCAAACCGGATGTCGCCACCCTGGCCCGCTTTCCGCACCGCCTGATCGACCTCATCAGCCCGGAAGAACGCTACTCCGCCGCCCGCTTCGCCCTCGATGCGCGGCGCGAAATCAGCGACATCACGGCACGCGGCCGTATTCCGCTACTAGTCGGCGGCACCATGCTCTATTTCAAGGCTCTGCGCGACGGGCTGGCCGAACTACCCCAGGCCGACCCGGCCCTGCGGGCAGAAATCGACGCTCTCGCCGCAGCGCACGGCTGGCCGGCCATACATGCCGAACTGGCACGCCTCGATCCGGCCACTGCCCGGCGCCTCAAACCTACCGATGCCCAACGTCTGCAACGCGCCCTGGAAATCGTCCGGCTGACCGGGCAGCCGCTGGATCAGCACTTCGCCAGCCAGTGTCCCGTTCCCCTGCCCTGCACGCCCCTGGCCATCGGCCTGGTGCCACAGGACAGAGGCCTGTTGCATCAGCGCATCGCCCAGCGCTTTCACGACATGCTGACTGCTGGCCTGATCGATGAAATCGTGATGCTGCGGGAAAAATATCAGCTCGATGCCAGCCTGCCCTCGATGCGCTGCGTCGGCTACCGTCAGGTCTGGGAAATGCTCGAAGGCCGGCTGCCCCGGCAGGAGCTGACCGAACGCGGCATCTACGCCACGCGCCAGCTTGCCAAACGCCAGCTGACCTGGCTGCGCGGCATGGAGGGCATCGAAAGCCACGACCCGCTGGCCAGCAACGACGACACACCGATCCGGCAACGCATCGAGGCGTTCTTGCAGAAATTTTGAGGGGCTAAGGGGCGGTAAGCAAGGGATGGTGGGCGATAGTGGGTTCGAACCACTGACTTCCACCGTGTGAAGGTGGCACTCTACCGCTGAGTTAATCGCCCGGAACCGGATACGGATCGTTCATCCAGAACCCCGGTCAGAGAACCCCGGTCAGCCCGATGACACGGCCGCCAAGGAAGCGCGGATTATAGACAGGTCGCCCCGGGGATACAACTTTTTCAGGCATTTTGCACTTTCAACAGCGATGCGCCGGCAAGGGCTCACGATGCCCGTGGATTGAGCCGTGCGCTCACCGCCTCACCAGGTGGTCACGCGAAAAGCCGGAGCCTGCAGGGTTGGGCATCCTGCGCACCTCAAACACGGCAGACGATGCCTTGCCAGAGTTGCCCACCGAGGTGTCGGGCATGGAACAGACCATACACGCCAAAGCCCAGCACCAGCAGGCCGGAAAAAAGGCGCACAGCGCGAGCCTGGCTCAGGGCACGCAATTTTTGCAGGAACAGCCCGGCCAGCAGCAGATTGGGCAGGGTGCCAAGACCAAAGGCCAGCATCAGCCCGGCACCACGCCCGGCACCGCCGGTCAACAAAGCGGCGGTCAGCGCACTGTAGACCATGCCGCAGGGCAAAAAACCCCACAACATGCCCAGCGGCAGGGCCTGACGGATGCTACGGGCGGGCAGGAAACGTCGTGTCCAGGGCTGGATTTTCCGCCACAGGCCGGCACCGGCCCGTTCGATGAAGGCCAGCACGCGGCCATGCCCGAGCAGGTAAAAACCCAAGGCCACCAGCATCAGATTGGCCAGCACATACAGCACCATCTGCACTGGCAGCAGGTCATTCAGCAGCAGCCCCATGCTGCCTACCGCGCCCAGCACGGCGCCGGCCAGGCTGTAGCTGAGGATGCGGCCGAGGTTGTAGGCCAGATGCAGCGACCATTGCCGGCTCGGCGAGGTGTGCGAGGCGTGCCCCCCCGGGACGCTCAATGCACCGACGATGCCGCCGCACATGGCCATGCAGTGCGTGCCACCGAGCAGGCCGACGAGAAACAGGGCGATGAAGCCGGTATCAGGCATCGGGGGCGTGACCGAAAACAGGGGCGGGGAGGAAAATGCACACGCCGCGCCGCAGACTCAGGCTGCGGCTTGAGCGGTTGCCCCTGGTTGCAGCCCGCCACCACATTTCAGATGACTTTCGAGTAGCGCACCCGTTCGCGGTCGCCACGCAGGTGGCGGTCGAAAGCCATGGCGATGGCGCGTACCAGCAGGCGGCCAGGCATCTGGATGGAGAGACGGCGTTCGTCGATGGTCAGCAGGCCGCCCTCTTCCATCTCGCGCAGGTCGGCCAGCTCGGCGGCGAAGTAGGAACGGAAGTCGATCTGGTGCGCCATTTCGATTTCCGGCAGGGACAATTCGAAATGGCACATCAGGGACTGGATGATAGAGCGCCGCAACAGGTCATCCGGAGTCAGCTCGTAACCACGCATGACCGGCAGGATGCCCCGGTCGAGCAGATCATAATATTCGTCCAGCGTTTTC
>JAGOSV010000083.1 GCA_018062105.1 Sterolibacterium sp.
GGGGTGAGGGGTGAGGGGTGAGGGGTGAGGGGTGAGGGCGCTAAACTTCCGATGGCACGTTTTTCCGTCGGTCTGGCTGCGTTGCTGGGGATGTGGGATATGAGCACACCGATTCAGCAATCAGGCGTGGGTGGCGGCGTATTCGCGGACAGAAGGGATATGCATGGGCAGATCACGTCCCTGCGGACGCACGGCTTCCCAACCCAGGCAGGCCAGCCAGATGGCACGCGGGATGGGTTTCTCGCCGTCTCGGTAGTAGATCAACATCCGGCGGGAGATACCCAAGGCTTCGGCGGCCTGCTCCAGCGTCAGCCCCGTCTCGTGCAGCCAGTTCCAGATGCGCTCATGGCCAATGCCGCCCGCCTGCTCGATGGCGAGATTGCGCAGGTTGTCGGCTCCCAGGTCGAGTTCGTCCTCGATCCAGTCGACGCCATGCCCGCCAAAGCCCACTCTGGCCTGGGCAAACAAGGTCGCATCCTTGAGGGCTGCCAGCGCCTTTGTGGTGTTGATCCAGTCGCTGAGGTCGGCCTCGAGGGATTGGCAGTCGGCGTAGGTCAGACGCAAGCGATAGTTGGGCATTGCCTCGACAGCGGTGAGTTGAAAATGGTTTTTGCTCATCGTTGCAGCTCCTCGAAGGTTTGGGCTAGCCATACCTGGCGTTCCTTGGCCCATGCCAGCACGTCAGTAATCTCTCTCATTACCACACGCCCATGGATGACCGCCAAAGGATCGATGCTGATCCAAGCCTCACGCCCATCGTTCAACTGGACGTGGAAGTGCGGCGGTGGATGGTCTTTCGGATTGATCCGAACCCGGCAATGGGGAAAGCACTGGATGACTGGCATGCAGCTCATGATAGTGCAACTGTTGCACGTTATCAAGGTCGCCATTGCCGCCATGAATTCGGCCATGACCTTGTCGTAACCTTGTTCAACCTAGAAACCGCAGTTGACCGCTAAGTTCCAGCATGAAGCCATTGTTTTACGAAGAATTTTTGGCTCTGATTGACCCTCAACTTTTGGGGAGAACGCCAAACCTCCGATGGCACGTTTTTCCGTCGGCCTGGCTGCGTTGCTGGTTTTTGCTCGTGCGCTTGGCCGGCATGACGATCAAAAATGAAGTAATGATTTTGATTCTGGCAGGTTTTCAGACTGGCACAACGACGCGGTGAAGACCGTCGCAGTGGGGACGGTGGAAAAATGTGTCTGTCACATCGATTCGTCACATCGATTCGATTATCCAACTGGATTACCCGGCTTCTGCGGTTGTTGCCATTGCTGCCATGAATTCGGCCATGACTTTGTCGAATTGCCAGTAGGCTTTCAGCGAGACGATCAGGCCGGCTTCGTTGACGCGGTAGACGCCGATGAAATTCACGTCCAGCGTCTTGCCATTGGGCAGGCTGTGGGTCAGGCGCAGCAGGTTGGCGCATTCGTCGGCGGCTGGATAGGATTCACGGATGCAGAAGATGCCGCCGTTGGGGGCGATGACGTTGTCCCAGAAGGCGCCAATGGCGTCTTTGCCACGATGCCCGAGGCCAGCTGGGTCGAAGGGGGAGATGCCGACGGGGTCTTGCACCACGGCGTCTTCGGCAAACAGGGCCAGCCAGCCGGCACGGTTGCCGGTGCTGACGTTGCGCATGGACTTGAAGCTGGCTTGCTGCGCCGGGAAGGGGGAGTCCTGGGTGTAGTCGACGGGGCTGGCGGGGGCTGGGTGGCTCATGCGGTGGGTTTCCGGAAAAGGATTGTGGGAGAGAGGCGGGCGTTTGGACGTTCGGACGTTTGGATGCTCGGGAGAACGGGAGATTTTCCCACGTATAATGACTAGCTTCCAGAGGCAGGGCAGCGAGGGCAGGAAGATGGCAGGGCGCGGGGATGGACGTGAGGGTGATGAAAAGGGTGGGGAAGATGAGGTCTGCTCCTGTTTGATGGATTTTCCTGCGGCGGATGGGGCAGGGCGGGAGGTGCTGGCGTTTGGCCGGCCGCTGGAGATTTTGTCTGCCCGTCATCCGGAGGAGGTGGGCCCGGTGCTGGACCAGGCCGAGGCGCGGGCACGGGGCGGGGCGTGGGTGGTGGGCGGTGTGTCTTTCGATGCGGCACCGGCATTTGACCCGGCCTTGCGGCTGGCCGCCCGGGAGGATGCGAAGAGTGAGGATGAGGATGCAGCGGCACCGCTGGCGTGGTTTGCCGTGCATGCCGCGCCCTTGCCGCAGGCGGCGTGGCCGCCGGAAGGGGATTGCTTTCTTGCGCCGCTCGACTGGCAACCCTGGCAACCGGCCCTTGCACGCGCCCGCTTCGAGGCGGATGTGGCGGCACTGCGGCGCGGCATTTTTGCCGGCGAGATGTATCAGGTCAATCATACGTTGCGCTTGCAGGCAGACTGGCCGGAGGATGATTGCCGCAATGCTACGGATCTGGCCCGGTTCATGGCCTGGCGGCGGGCTCAGCCGGGGGGCTACGGGGCATATCTGGATTTGCGCGAAACGCCGGCAAAGGCCGGGCAGCGGCGGATTTTTTCGCTGTCGCCGGAGCTGTTTTTCCGCCGTGAGGGGCGCTGCATCACGACCCGGCCGATGAAGGGTACGGTGCGGCGCGGGCGTTGGGCTGCGGAAGACCGGCAGCTGGCAGACTGGCTGCGCGCTTCGGAAAAGAACCGCGCGGAAAACCTGATGATCGTCGATCTGCTGCGCAATGATCTGTCGCGCATTGCCGAGCCGCATGGGGTCGAGGTGGCGGCACTGTTCGCGCTGGAGCGTCATCCGACGGTCTGGCAGATGACCTCGACAGTGCGGGCGCGGGCGCGGCCGGAGGTAGGGCTGAGGGCATTGTTCGCGACATTGTTTCCTTGTGGTTCTGTGACGGGGGCACCCAAGGTCAGGGCGATGGAATGGATTGCCCGGCTGGAGCGTGGCCGGCGGGGGTTTTATTGTGGCAGCGTCGGCCTGCTGCGGCCGGGTGGGGATGCGGTGTTCAATGTGGCAATCCGCACGGTCGAGGTGTGGGGCCGGCAGGCGCGCTGCGGGGTGGGCGGGGGCATTACCTGGGATTCGGTGGCGGCGGAGGAGTATGCCGAGGCGCTGTTGAAGGCGCGTTTTCTCAGCGCGCCGGCGGTGTTGTTCCAGGCAGGGCTGTTCGAGACGCTGCGTCTGGCGGCGGGACGGTTTAAACGGCTGGAGATGCATCTCGAGCGGCTGGCGGCGTCGGCGGATTATTTTGCGCTGCCGTTCGAGCCGGCGCGGGCGCGTGCCGTGCTGATGGCGCTGGCGGCCAGGCAGGCCACGGGGGCGTGGCGGGTGCGCCTGCTGCTGGCGCGGGATGGCGCGGTGACGACGGAGCTTCATCCTTTGCCGCCGACTCCGGCCGTGCCGCGCTTTGCCCTGGCGCTTGAGCCGCTGCCGCGCGATGCCTGCTGGCGCTATCACAAGACCACGCAACGGGAGCCCTATGAGCGTGCGCTGGCGGCAGGGCAGGCGCGCTGGCCGGGGCTGTTCGATGTGTTGCTGTGTAACGAGGACGGCGAGCTGAGCGAATTTACGCGCGGCAATCTGGTGCTGGACATCGACGGGGAGTGCTGGACACCGCCACTGGACAGTGGTCT
The DNA here is from genome assembly GCA_018062105.1 of Sterolibacterium sp. Taxonomy (GTDB): domain Bacteria; phylum Pseudomonadota; class Gammaproteobacteria; order Burkholderiales; family Rhodocyclaceae; genus Sterolibacterium. The sequence continues at coordinate 3,598 of JAGOSV010000083.1, forward strand.
GTTGCCGGGTGTGCTGCGCTGCACGTTGCTGGACAGTGGCCGGATACGCGAGGCCGTGCTGAGACCGGAAGACCTGCACCGCGCCCGGCGCATCCTGTTCATCAACAGCCTGCGCGGTGAAATCGAGGTGAGGATGGTGGATGAACTGTCCTGACTGTCCGGCGAGGCAGGCTGATAAACTTCAAAACCGTTCATTTTCATGGAGGGCATGATATGGCGCATCTGAATCTGCACCCTTATTCCCGTTTTTTGGCCGGCTTCCTGCGCTCAGCCTGTGCCATCCCCTTGCTGGGACTATCCGCCATTCACTCCGCCCAGGCTTGCGGGTTTACTGGCGGTGCCGGGCTGGAAAGCATGATCCGCATGGACGATCCGCTGGACATCCTGCTGCTGTCCGTGATCTTTGGCGCCTGTTGTGCCTTGCTTCCTGCCATGTTCCGGTGGCGATCTTCCACCACGACATAACCTTGAGCGAAGCGGATGGGACATGATGAACGTAATTCAGGCGCTGGTATGAAGATCGCCACCTGGAATGTCAATTCGCTGAAGGTGCGCCTGCCTCAGGTGCTGGGCTGGCTGGCAACTCAGTCCCCGGCGGTGGATGTGCTGTGCGTGCAGGAAACCAAGCTCGAGGATCACAATTTTCCGCGCGCTGAAATCGAGGCGGCTGGCTACCACGTGGCCTATAGCGGCCAGAAAACATACAACGGCGTGGCCATCCTGTCGCGCCATCCCCTGACGGCGGTCGAGCCAGGTATTCCGGGGCTGGCCGACGAGCAGCGGCGGGTCATCAGCGCAACAGTGCAGGGCGTGCGTATCGTCTGCATCTATGTGCCGAATGGCCAGAGCGTCGATTCCGACAAATATGCCTACAAGCTGCGCTGGCTGGCTGCCCTGCAAGACTGGCTGGCTGAAACATTGCCACAATATTCACGGCTGGCTGTGCTGGGGGACTACAACATCGCGCCGCAGGATGAGGATGTCCATGATCCTGCGGCCTGGGCCGGCCAGGTGCTGTGCAGCGCGCCGGAACGGGAGGCTTTTCGGGCGCTGGAGCAGCTTGGGCTGGTGGATGTTTTTCGCCGCTTCGAGCAGCCGGAGAAAAGCTATTCGTGGTGGGACTACCGGATGATGGCCTTCCGCCGCAACCAGGGGCTACGCATCGACCATATCCTGCTGTCCCGGCTGCTGGCCGGGGAATGCGTGGCCTGCACCATCGACAAGACCCCACGCAAACAGGAACGCCCCTCCGATCATGCACCGGTCGTGGCTACCCTTCACCTTGCTCCGGAGCCGGTGCAGGGGTAGGTATAGTCTCTCCACCGTACACGGAACTGCGGGCCGATGAACAAGAACCGGACAGAAGGTATTGTCGAGCAGGGCGAACCGCGCCACCACGCGCCACCACGTTCTGCTGCGCCATCGTGTGCTCCTTCAAAGATGGTGATGGGGTACGCGATGAACGCATTGTTCATTGTTCATTGTTCATTGTTTGTGGTGGAAGCCACCCGCGAAGCCGTGGATATCCAGACACTCGATGCTGAAATCGGCCGGATTGCCGCAAGACAGGCGGAATTGAGGGAACAGATCGATGCCATCGTGGCTGATCTGGAAGGAGAAATCGCATGACACTGCCCAACAAACTTAACATCACCGATCAGATCGCGTTGGCAAAGGCGGAAGAACGAATCGGCAAACAAAAAGCCAAACAGCTTTATGACTCAGGGGATATCGCCCAGGCAGAAATCGGCACCTTTGCCGGGTTGGCCTATATCCACGATTATCTGTTTGGCGACATCTACGACTTCGCTGGGAAAATCCGCGAGGTGAATATCGCCAAAGGCAACTTCCGGTTTGCGCCACTGATGTACCTGGAGCAGGCGCTGAAACATATCGATGCCATGCCGCAAGGCAGCTTTGACGAGATTATCGAAAAATATGTGGAGATGAACGTCGCCCACCCGTTTCGGGAGGGCAATGGCCGCGCCACGCGCATCTGGCTCGACTTGCTTTTGAAAAAAGCGATACAGCAGGTCATCGACTGGAACCGCGTGGATAAAGAGGATTACCTGTCCGCCATGCAGCGCAGCGTGGTGAAAGACCTTGAAATCAAGATGCTGTTCAAGCAGGCATTGACCGGCCGCATCGATGATCGCGCCCTGTTCATGAAAGGCATCGATGTCAGCTACTACTACGAAGGTTATAGTGAATTCAAAACGGAGGAGCTGTAGCCATGTGACCAAAACGACATCCCAGACCGCACTGTTCGTGAACTGCACTGTTCGAGGACGATTATTGATCCGGCGCGCAAATGAATGAAGTCGTCACCCCGGCGAAGGTGACCGAAGGAAATGCCCTTGGGTGCCGGGGCCCAGGGAGGAAGCGAGTCCGTTACTGGATTCCGGCGTTCGCCGGAATGACGAAAACTTTAGACTTCATCGCGCCGGATCAATATCTGCCCCGTGAGCTTGGGCAAGTGGCCCAGGTGCCGCAGGTGCCGGGCTGGATGGTGGGTGCTGCAACTTTTGTGCAGGTATGCAGGTATGAAAAGTCCGGAAAAAATTCCGCCTGTTGCCTTGACGAGACAAGGCAGGCTGACTAAAATGCTGGCTTCGTTGTTCCTCGATAGCTCAGTCGGTAGAGCGCCGGACTGTTAATCCGTAGGTCCCTGGTTCGAGCCCAGGTCGGGGAGCCAAAGAAATCAAAGCCCTGCATGATTCCTGTCATGCGGGGCTTTTTCATTGCGCGCTAGGGAAACACTGATTTATTCCGTTCGCCCTGATCTGTGACCGAAGGAAATCCCCGGAGGGGGTCGAAGGGCACTACCTTTAAAAACAATGGCTTCGACAGGCTCAGCCCGAACGGATTTGATTTAATCAGCGGTTCCCTAGTCGTTCGCGGCGTTCGCGGCGTTTGCGGCGTTTGGTGAAGGGCTCTACAATCACCCTTTGGCTTTTCTACAGGACTTGGGCGTTGCGGCCGCAGGGGATGGTATGAATAACATGTTCAAGAGTCTGGCCGTCTGGCTGGTGGTTGGTATTGTGTTGATGACGGTGTTCAACCAGTTTGGCGCGCGTCAGCCCAGTCAACAGGTGATCGACTACTCGCAATTCCTGGACGAGGTGAAGCAGGGGCATATCGCCAAGGTGGTGATCCAGGGGCGCACACTCGACGCAACGACGGTGGATAACCGCAAGGTTACGAGTTACGCACCGCCGGATTTGTGGATGGTCAGCGATCTGCTGAAATACAACGTCAAGGTGGTGGCGAAGGCGGAGGAGGAGCAGTCCTTCTTGATGAACCTGTTCATTTCCTGGTTCCCGATGTTGCTACTGATTGGTGTGTGGGTGTTTTTCATGCGCCAGATGCAGGGGGGCGGCAAGGGTGGGGCGTTTTCTTTTGGCAAGAGCCGGGCGCGTTTGCTGGATGAAAATGCCAATCAGGTGACGTTTGCCGATGTGGCCGGTTGTGACGAGGCCAAGGAGGATGTGGCGGAGCTGGTCGATTTTCTGCGCGATCCGTCGAAGTTCCAGAAGCTCGGCGGGCGCATTCCGCGCGGGGTTCTGATGGTGGGCAGCCCGGGGACGGGCAAGACCTTGCTGGCCAAGGCGATTGCCGGTGAGGCCAAGGTGCCGTTCTTCTCGATTTCCGGTTCCGATTTCGTCGAGATGTTCGTCGGTGTCGGCGCGGCGCGGGTGCGCGATATGTTCGAGAATGCCAAGAAGAATGCGCCGTGCATCATTTTCATCGACGAAATCGATGCCGTGGGGCGTCAGCGTGGTGCCGGGGTGGGTGGCGGCAACGACGAGCGCGAGCAGACGCTGAATCAGCTGCTGGTCGAGATGGATGGTTTTGAAGGTACGGCCGGGGTCATTGTCATCGCGGCCACCAACCGGCCTGATGTGCTGGATCCCGCGTTGTTGCGTCCGGGCCGGTTCGATCGTCAGGTGGTGGTGCCGCTGCCGGATATCCGTGGCCGTGAGCAGATTCTCATGGTGCATATGCGCAAGGTACCCATTGCGCAAGACGTCAAGGCCGACATCATTGCGCGTGGGACGCCGGGTTTTTCCGGGGCGGATCTGGCCAATCTGGTGAATGAGGCTGCCTTGTTTGCGGCACGCCAAAACAAGCGCGTGGTCGATATGGACGACTTCGAGGATGCCAAGGACAAGATCATCATGGGGGCGGCACGCAAGGCCATCGTGATGCCCGAAGAGGAGCGCAGGAACACGGCCTATCACGAGTCTGGCCATGTGGTGGTGGCCAAGTTGCAGACCAAGACGGATCCGGTGCATAAGGTGACCATCATCCCGCGTGGCCGCGCACTGGGGGTGACCATGCAGCTGCCGGAGACGGATCGCTACAGCCAGGACAAGGAACGCCTGTTACAGACGATTGCCGTGCTGTTTGGCGGGCGCATCGCCGAAGAAATTTTCATGCAGCAGATGACGACCGGTGCCTCCAACGACTTTGAGCGTGCCACCGACATTGCCCGCCGCATGGTGACGCAGTGGGGCATGTCCGATGCCCTGGGGCCGATGGTATACGGCGAGAACGAGGGCGAGGTGTTTCTTGGCCGTTCGGTGACGACGCACAAGAATGTTTCGGAAGCGACCATGCAGAAGGTGGATGCCGAGATTCGCGCCATCATCGATCAGCAATATGCCGTGGCACGCAAGCTGATCGAGGACAGCCGCGACAAGATGGAGATCATGGCCAGCGCGCTGCTGGAGTGGGAAACGCTGGATGCCGAGCAGATCGACGACATCATGGCCGGCCGGCCACCGCGCCCGCCCAAGCCTTCTGCACCGCCGCATCGCCGTGCTTCGGATGATTCCAACGGAGCGACACCGGCGGCGACGTCTTCCACGGCTTCGGCCTGACCAGCGTCATATTTCCCTGTCTCTTGGCCGTGCCGGGTGCACGGCCTTTTTGTCATGATGCCTGGTAGCCCGACTTCTCCTTTGCGCTGTGGCCGTTTCGTGTTGGAGCTGGCGCGCCCGAAGATCATGGGTATCGTCAATCTCACCGATGATTCTTTTTCGGGGGATGGGTTGGCGGGCGATGTGGCGCGTGCCATCGGGCAAGGGCGGCAGCTGGTGGCCGATGGCGCCGACTTTCTGGATATCGGGGCTGAATCGTCACGTCCGGGGGCGCTGCCGGTGCCTGTGGAGCAGGAGCTGGCGCGTGTATTGCCGGTGTTGGCCGGGCTGCGCGATTGTGGTGTGCCGCTGTCGGTGGATACGGCCAAGCCCGAGGTGATGGCGGCGGCGCTGGCGGCCGGGGCGGACATGATCAACGATATCGCTGCCCTGCAAAGCCCGGCGGCGCTGGCGGCCGTGGCAGACAGTGATTGTGCTGTCTGTCTGATGCACATGCAGGGTGCGCCGCGCACCATGCAGCAGGCACCGTATTACGATGATGTGGTGGCCGAGGTGGCCAGGTTCTTTGCGCAGCGGTTGGTGGCGGTCACGGCTGCCGGAGTGGCCGCAGAGCGGCTGGTGTTTGATCCGGGCTTCGGTTTTGGCAAGACGCTGGCCCATAATCTGGCGCTGCTGCGTCATCTTGGCGCATTGAGCGCGGGTGGGCGGCCGCTGTTGGCGGGTTTGTCGCGCAAGTCCATGCTGGGGACATTGACCGGACGGCCAGCGGCAGAGCGCCTGCCGGCCAGCGTGGCGGCGGCACTGCTGGCGGTGCAGCGCGGGGCAGCCATTGTGCGGGTGCATGATGTGGCGGCCACCCGCGATGCCTTGAACATACTGGAAGCATTGGAGGAAGATAACGATGGGGCGTAAGTATTTTGGTACCGATGGGGTGCGTGGTCTGGTCGGGCAGATGCCGATCACGCCGGAGTTTGTCATGCGTCTGGGCTATGCCGCGGGTACGGTGCTGATGGCCAATGAGTTGCAGCGCGAGCGCCAGCCGGGCGGCGAGCGGCCGACGGTGCTGATCGGCAAGGACACCCGGGTATCTGGTTATCTGCTGGAGGGCGCACTCGAGGCCGGTTTCTCGGCCGCCGGCGTGGATGTCATGCTGTCCGGGCCGATGCCAACGCCGGCTGTGGCCTATCTGACACGCGCTTTGCGCTTGCAGGCTGGGGTGGTCATTTCTGCTTCTCACAATCCGTATCACGACAACGGCATCAAGTTTTTTTCTGG
>JAGOSV010000020.1 GCA_018062105.1 Sterolibacterium sp.
GCACGTTTTTCCGTCGGCCTGACTGCGTTGCTCCTCCTTGCAGGCATCGGGCATGCAGCGTCGTCGCGTCTTGTCAGATCACCGGAAAAACGCACACTCGAAGGCTTCCAACTGCGGTTTCTAGGATTACTCTTCTTACTCTTCAGGCCCAGACATCCTTGTGATAGCGACCGGCGGCAGCGAGGGCATCAAGATAGGCGCGGGCGGCTCCCCGGCTTTTGTTGCCTTGCTGGATGATGATGTCGAGCAGTGTTTGTTCGACATCACCTGCCATGTGGGTGGCATCACCGCAGATGAAGAATTGTGCGCCACCTTCCAGACGTTGCCAGATCAGGGCGGCTTCGTCGCGCAGGCGATGCTGGACGTAGATCTTTTCGGGTTGGCTGCGCGAAAAGGCGGTAAACAGGCGGATATCGCCGGCAGCGTCGAGGGCTTGCCATTCCTCGCGGTAGAGGAAGTCGCGGTCGGGGTGGCGGCAGCCGAAGAACAGCAGGGGGGTATTTTCTTGTGGCCAGATTTCGGCGAGTCTTTTGCCGTGGCTGGCGGCCTGTTTTGCCAGGTGTTGCACAAAGCCGCGAAATGGCGCCACGCCGGTGCCGGGGCCGATCATCACGCAGCCGACCGGGGTGTCGAGAGGAGGCGGGCGAAAGGATTTATTGGTTTGCAGAAAGACATCGCATTCGTCGCCGGTGTTGAGTTGTGCGGCGAGATAGTTCGAGGCCAGGCCGCTGCGTGTCCGGCCGTGTGTCTGATAGCGCACCCGTGAGACGCACAGTGTGAGCTGTTCGGTGTCGGTCAGCGGTGAGGAGGCAATCGAGTAAAAACGTGGCTGGATGGAGGGCAGCAGCTTGAGCCAGTCTGCCACGTCGAGCTGGCAGGCGGTTTGCGGGTAGTCTTCGAGCAGGTCGATGAGCTCGCGTCCTTGGGCGTATTCACGGGCAGCGGCGGCTTCATCGCCGGCATGTGTGGCGAGAGATGACTGCCATTGCCGATGTTCCTTGTCATCCTTGATCCGGGCAAGGAATTTTTCGACCCGGGCGCGGCTGAGTGGTTTGATGTCGAGACGTGTTCGCAGTGCATCTTCGAGGCTCAGGGTGTCCGTGCCGAGGGTGATGGGGGTGTCGCCTGCCAGCGCCATCAGCTCGAGGATGCGGGTGACGAGATCGGCCGGGTTGTGCGGTAGCACGCCCAGCGCATCCCCTGGCTGCCAGTCCATGCGCCGCGGGTCGGGGAAGTGGCGCAGGTCGAGTTCCAGCGACACGGTTTCCTGCGAGTCATGTGCCTCATCGCTGGCGGTGAGCCGGGTGTGGGCCAGGATGCGTGCGCGGCGGGGATGCTGGCGTGATATCCGGCGGTGGTCGTCCTGACCAGCGTAATGAGCTTGTACGGCGGCTTGCAGATAGTCGCCGGCACTGTCCTGGGGGACGGGTGGTGGTGATTGTTTCAGGAGTGTGTGCACCGTATCGAACCAGGCGGCGAGCTGGTCTTCGTCCTCCTGATCCACGTCATGTGCCTGGCTCAGGGCGTGTGCGCCGGCCTGTTGCAGCAGGGTGTGCAGATGGTGGCCGGCACGGCAGAAATTCGGATAGGTGCTGTCGCCGCAGGCCAGCAGTGCGTAGGCAGTGTGCCCGAGGGTGTTGCCCGTGGCCTGGCTCAGCCAGCGGGCAAAATCCTGGGCGTTGTCCGGGAAGTCACCGTCACCGGCGGTGGCGCAGAGAAGCAAGACCAGGGGCTCACGCGACCAGTCGATCAGTGTGTGTGCGGCGAGGTCGAGCACCCGTGGCGAGAGTGGCGCATCCGCTACGGTCAGCGTGGCAAGCTCCTCGGCCAGATGCAGCGCGGCGTTCTTGCAGTAGCCATACTCGGAGCCGTAGAGGATCAGCAGTGGTCGTGCTTCGGGGTCATCGCTGGCGAAGCGGAACAGCTCTTCGGCCGGGTTTGTCCGGTTTTTCTGTGCCCAGGCATCTGCGACCGAGCGGGCGGAAATTTTTGGATCACGCAGGCAGACGGTACTGAATGCGCTCGATCGTGCGGGATTTTCTTCGGCACGCTTGCGGTAGGCGGTTTCGCCGGCGGCCTGGCGCAGGATTTTCTGCTTGAAGAACTGCTTGCTGACTTCCCAGCCGAGCGGGAAGGCGATGTCCGGGCGGGCGTAGGTCGATTTTGGCTTGACGCCGGTCATGATGGCGCCGAATTCGTTCATGAAGCGGTCGCCGCTGCGCTCGGCCAGTTTGGCGGCAGCATCGAGGAAGAACGGGAAGCGGAAGGACATTCGGGCCGATAGCGCCGAGGCGTTGAAGTCCTTGCCGAAGGCCTCCATCCAGCGCTGGTGGTAGAGCGCGCTGGCGGCTTCGTCGAACTGGCAGGCTGCGAACATTTCCAGTACGCGACGGGCAGCAATGCGGCCGCCGATCATGGCGGTATGGATGCCCTCGCCAGTCAGCGGATCGGTCTGTCCGGCCGCATCGCCGACGGCCATGAAGCGCCGTCCCGTACTGCGGGCGACCCCGCCCATGCGCAGCGAGGCAGTGCGTACCGGTTCGAGAAACTCGACCCGTGGGCCGAGTACCCGCTGGATGAAGGGATCGTTGTAGATCCGGTCATCGTAGATGCGGGCGGCATCCTCCACACGTGCCGCGCCGCCGGGGATGATGTAGGCACCCAGGTCGATGTCGTCGTTGTAGTGGCGGAACAGGGCAACATAGCCGGGCAGGATGTATTCCGGGAACAGCAGCACGCCACCGGCCTTGAAGTTGTGTGTGCCGCCCTTGACGTACCGGCGTGCGGCGGCCGCCGTGGGGGCATCCGGGATGATTCCGAGGGAACGTGCCAGCCGGCTGGTGGCACCGTCGGCGGCGATCAGCATCGCGCTGCGAAAGCGTCGCCCATCGGCACAACGCACCTGCCAGCAGTCGCCGCTCAGATGTGCCTCGCTGACCTGGGCGTCCTCTATCAGGTCAGCGCCCACTTCTGCGGCACGCCTTGCAATGCGTTCATCACAGATCATGCGACGGATGGCAAAGGTGCGGTTTTCCTTGCGTACCTGGACATCGCCACTTTCGCTGGTCATGTAATTTTCACCGCTGGGCGAAACGAATCCCCCCGAGGTGGTGTCCTGGTACAGGCCTTCGGCGATGAGCTTTTGCAGCACGCCCATGTCTTCGAGAATGTCGAGTGCCGGTGCGCACCAGGCATCGCCGCAGTACTTGTCACGCGGGAAGCGTGCCTTGTCGAGCAGGGCGACGCGCAGTGGACGGCCCTGCTGGCGGCTTTCATGTGCCAGGTAGTAGGCCGTGGTCGCACCGGCCGGGCCGGCACCGACGACGATGGCGTCAAACTCCTGTTCCTGCGGTACGTGGGACATGACATCCGCCTCGTGATCTTGAAAGTGTGCATTGTACGCAAGGTAGCCGAGATTGCAGGGAGATCGTGCCCGGCAGCGGCCGTGGCCTGTGACTAGTTAATAAGTACTAGTCAGCGGCTTGTGAATAGTCCTTAAGACATAGCGCGGCTTAGGTCTAAAAATATGGCGCACATCAACCTGTGGCGGATGTTCGTGGTTGCTGTATTTACCTAGACTGCGCAGCATCGCCATCCAGGTTTTTGTGCCGGATGGTCTGGGGTTTCCAACTTCGCAAAGGGGCATATCGTGGCATCGCAGAAGACGAAACAGTGGTCGGTCGTCGCCATGAGTACCATCGCATTTACCGTGTGTTTCATGGTCTGGATGATGTTTGCCGTCATTGGTATCCCGATCAAGAAAACGCTGAACCTCAACGAGACCCAGTTTGGTCTGCTGGTGGCCATGCCGGTGCTGACGGGCTCCCTGATCCGTTTGCCCATGGGGATGCTGACCGACCGGTTTGGTGGTCGCATCATTTTTGCCATCCTGATGGCTGCCACTATCGTGCCGATCTACCTCATCCAGTACGGTACGGAGTTCTGGCACTTCCTCGTCACTGGTCTGTTCGTCGGCGTGGCTGGCGGCTCGTTTACCGTCGGGATTGCTTACTGCGCGCGCTGGTTCCCGAAGAACCAGCAGGGCTTGGCGATGGGGATTTTTGGCGCGGGTAATTCCGGTGCGGCGGTGACCAAGCTGGTCGCCCCCTCGCTGGTGCTGGCTTATGGCTGGCAATATGTCCCTACGGTATACGCCGCCATCATGCTGGGGACGCTGGTACTGTTCTGGCTGTTTACCTTCGATGATCCGTCCCACAAGGTTGGGGCGAAGGTGACGGTGGCCGAACAGCTCGCTGCCCTGAAGGATCCGCAGGTCTGGCGGTATTGCCAGTATTACTCCATCGTCTTTGGCGGCTATGTCGCCTTGTCGCTGTGGATGACCAAGTATTACGTTGCCGAATACGGCTTCGACATCAAGGATGCGGCTTTCCTGGCAGCTTGTTTCTCATTGCCGGGTGGTGTGCTGCGTGCCCTGGGCGGGTATTTCTCCGACAAGTTCGGGGCGCACAAGGTGACCTGGTGGGTGCTGTGGTTCTCGTGGATTTGTCTGTTCATCCTGTCCTATCCGCAGACCGATCTGGTGGTACAGACAGTCAGCGGCCCGCAGAGCTTTCACATCGGTTTGAATGTCTGGGTGTTTACCGCGCTGATGTTTGGCATGGGCATCGCCTGGGCCATTGGCAAGGCATCGGTCTTCAAGTACATCTCGGATGACTACCCGCACAACATCGGCGTCATCTCCGGCATCGTCGGTCTGGCGGGTGGCATGGGTGGCTTCCTGCTGCCCATCATGTTCGGCGCGCTGGTTGATTGGACGGGCGTGCGTTCGAGCTGCTTCATGCTGATGTATGGGGTGGTCTGGGTGTCGTTGATCTGGATGTACTGGGCGGAAGTACGCAAGATGGATACGGTGGGTGGTCATCACCCGCTCGCCGCTTGACAAAGGATTTTTGGAGATCATGAAAATGAGCAATGCATCTTGTGCAGCACCGGGACAAAATGCCCAGGCCGCGACTGCCATGACCCCGCAGGTCACCTCAGGTGTCGATATCGTTGATTGGCGTCCTGAAGACAATACCTTCTGGGCATCTACCGGTCGCCGTATCGCCAACCGCAATCTGTGGATTTCCATTCCCAGCCTGCTGTGCGGCTTCGCCGTCTGGCTGATGTGGGGCATCATCACGGTGCAGATGGCCAATGCCGGCTTTCCCTTCAAGCCCGATGAGCTGTTTACCATCGCGGCAATTTCTGGCTTGTCCGGTGCCACCTTGCGGATTCCGGCCTCCTTCTTCATCCGCATCTGTGGCGGTCGCAATACCGTCTGGCTGACTACGGCGCTGCTGATGGTGCCGGCGGTGCTGACGGGCATTGCGCTACAGGACAAGACTACGCCGCTATGGTTCTTCCAGCTGTGCGCCCTGCTCTCCGGCATTGGTGGTGGCAACTTCGCCTGCTCGATGGCCAATATCAGCACCTTCTTTCCCAAGCGGCTGCAAGGTACGGCGCTGGGGCTGAACGCCGGCCTGGGCAACTTCGGGGTGACCACCATGCAGATACTGATTCCGCTGGTGGTGGCCACGGGGCTGTTCGGGGCGATGGCCGGTGATCCAATCCCTCTGGTCAAGGAGTCTGGCTCCCTGATCGGCAAGATTGCCGCGGGTACCCCGGTCTTTCTGCAAAATGCCGGCTTTATCTGGCTGCTGCTGTTGGTGCCGCTGGCCGTGATTGGCTGGTTTGGCATGAACAACCTGCTGACGGTGTCGCACAGCATCGGTTCGACTGCTGCGGCGCTGTTCAAGGTGTTTTTCTTCTACCTGCTGGCGCTGGTGATTTCCGCCATCGCCCTTTACCTCTATCTGCCCGCGCCGCATGGCAGCGGCCTGCTATCGGGTAATGGCATGTGGATCATGCTGCCGCTGGTGATGTTCGCGACGCTCTACGCCATGAAACTCACCGCCACGGGCGAGATGAAGACCAACCTGACCAAGCAGTTTGCCATCTTCAAGAACAAGCACACTTGGTCGATGACCGCCCTGTATGTCGTGACCTTTGGCTCCTTCATTGGCTTCTCGATGGCGTTGCCGCTATCCATCACCGTTATCTTCGGCAGCACACATACGCTGGACCCGGTGACCAACACCTGGGTACATGCCAAGAACCCGAATGCGCCGCTGGCCCTGATGTATGCCTGGATCGGCCCCTTCGTCGGTGCGCTGATTCGTCCGGTCGGTGGCTGGGTTTCTGACAAGGTGGGTGGCTCCATCGTGACCCAGGTCATTTCCGTCGTGCTGGTGGTGGTCTCGATTGCCACTGGTCAGGTGATGTTGCAGGCTTATCACTCGGCCACGCCGGAACAATACTTCTTGACCTTCATGGTACTGTTCGTGATCCTGTTTGCCGCTTCCGGCATTGGTAACGGCTCGACTTTCCGTACTGTCGGCTATGTTTTCGACCAGGATCAGCGTGGCCCGGTGCTGGGCTGGACTTCTGCGGTGGGTGCCTATGGTTCCTTCATTGCGCCGGTCATCATCGGTGCCCAGATCAAGGCCGGCACACCAGAGAATGCCATGTACGGCTTTGCCGTGTTCTATGCCGTTTGTGTTGTCGTCAATTGGTGGTTCTACCTGCGCAAGGGTGCCTACATCAAGAATCCGTAATCCTGTTTTTACCATCCACCGCGGTCGTCCCCTCGATGTTTCTTGTGGCGGCCGAGTGTTTTATCCCGGAACCTGAAAGGGCTCCGTTCCATGAGAGGAGCAACAAGAGATGAGTCATTTTCTTGACAGACTGAAGTTTTTCGAGCGCGTCCAGAGTACGTTCTCCGGTGGTCACGGTGTCGTGACCAACGAAGATCGCAAGTGGGAAGACTCCTACCGTAACCGTTGGCGCCACGACAAGGTCGTGCGCTCGACGCACGGCGTGAACTGTACGGGTGGCTGCTCGTGGAAAATCTTCGTCAAAAGCGGGCTCGTGGCTTTTGAAATGCAGCAGACCGACTACCCGCGCACGCGCGACGATCTGCCCAACCATGAGCCGCGTGGTTGCCAGCGCGGCGCATCCTTTTCCTGGTATCTCTACAGCCCGCACCGCATCAAGTACCCGCTGGTGCGTGGTCGTCTGCTCGATCTTTATCGTGCCGAGCGCAGCTCGGGCAAGGATCCGGTCGAAGCCTGGGAAGCCATCCAGAGTGATCCGGCCAAGCGCATCCAGTACACCGCCGTGCGCGGCCTGGGTGGCTTTGTCCGCACCAACTGGGAAGAAGTGACGGAAATTTCTGCTGCAGCCAACGTCTACACCATCAAGAAATGGGGCCCGGACCGCATTTACGGCTTCTCGCCGATCCCCGCCATGTCCATGCTGTCCTACGCGGCTGGCTCGCGCTACCTCTCGCTGATCGGCGGTGCTTGCGGTTCCTTCTACGACTGGTACTGTGATCTGCCGGCCGCCAGCCCGCAGACCTGGGGTGAGCAGACCGACGTGCCGGAAGCGGCCGACTGGTACAACTCGACTTACCTCATCATCTGCGGTGCCAACCTGCCGATGACCCGTACGCCGGATGCCCACTTCGCCACCGAAGTGCGCTACAAGGGTGCCAAGGTAGTTTCCATGGCGCCGGATTACGCCGAGTTCGTCAAGTTCGCCGACCTCTGGATGCCGGTCAAGCAGGGTACCGATGCCGCAGCCTTCCTGGCCATGGGGCATGTCGCCCTGAAAGAGTTCTTCATCAAGAAGCAGGACGCGTACTTCCAGGAATATGCCCGCAAGTACACCGACCTGCCGATGCAGGTGCTGCTGCGCAAGACCGGCGAAGGCTATGCATCTGACCGCACCCTGCGCGCTTCCGACTTCGATGGCAACCTTGGCGAAGCCAACAATCCCGAGTGGAAGACCATCGTTTATGACGAGAAGAGCAAGAGCTTCGTGGCACCGAATGGTTCGGTCGGCTTCCGCTGGGGTGAGGATGGCAAGTGGAATCTGCTGCCGAAGAATGCCGCCAATCAGCAGGAGATCCTAGCTGAACTCACCTGCATCGACGGCAAGGATGAGGTGGTTTCCGTCGGTTTCCCGCACTTCAACGCCGGCGAACCGGGTTTGCTGTACCGCAATGTTCCGGCACGCAAGATCAAGCTCGCCAGCGGTGAAGAAGCACTGGTGTCTTCGGTGTTCGACCTGCAAGTGGCGCAATACGGCATCGACCGTGGTCTGGGCGGTGGCAATGTTTCTGACTCTTATGACGACGACAAGGTGGCCTACACCCCGGCCTGGGCCGAGAAGGTCACCAACGTCAAGCGTGCCGACCTGATCCGCACCGGCCGTGAGTTTGCCGAGAATGCCTCGAAGACCAAGGGCAAGTCCATGGTCATCATGGGCGCGGCGATCAATCACTGGTACCACAACGATCTGTCGTATCGCGCCATCATGAATCTGCTGCACATGTGCGGCTGCGTCGGCCAGACGGGTGGTGGCTGGGCGCATTACGTCGGCCAGGAAAAGCTGCGTCCGCAGGCCGGCTGGGCACCGATTGCCTTCGCCACCGACTGGCACCGTCCGCCGCGTCACATGAACTCGACCACCTTCTGGTACTTCCAGACCGACCAGTGGCGTTACGAAAAGGTCTCGGCTGACGGCCTGCTGGCGGATAACGCCAAGGGCAAATACAAGGGTTATCAGCTGGCCGACTACAACGTCGTCTCGCAACGCCTGGGCTGGTTGCCTTCCGCTCCGCACTTCAACAAGAACCCGATCGACGTGGTGACCGAGGCCGAGAAGGCTGGTGCCACGGACGAGGCAGCGGTGGCCAAGTACATGATTGACCAGCTCAAGTCCGGCAAGCTGGCCTTTGCCAGCGAGGACATCGATGCGCCGGAAAACTTCGTGCGTAACCTGTTCGTCTGGCGTTCCAATCTGCTCGGCTCCTCGGCCAAGGGTCATGAATACTTCCTCAAGCACCTGATCGGCGCGCAAAACGGCGTGTTGCAGGAGGGTGTCGAAGGTCGTGCCTGCAAGGAAATCAAGTGGCACGAAAATGGCCCGACGGCCAAACTCGACCTGATGGTGGACATCAACTTCCGGCTGAATTCGACGGGGGCTTACTCCGACATCGTTCTGCCGACGGCGACCTGGTACGAGAAGCACGATCTGAACACCACCGACATGCATCCCTTCGTGCATCCGCTGTCCGAGGCCGTCAGCCCGGGCTGGGAGTCGAAATCCGACTGGCAGATTTTCCAGAACATCGCCCGCGCGTTCTCCAAGCTGGCCGAGAAGCATCTGGGCACGAAGAAGGATGTCGTTGCCCTGCCGATGCAGCACGACTCGCAGTTCGAGCTGGCCCAGGCCGTGGGCGTCAAGGACTGGAAGCGCGGCGAATGCGAGCCCATTCCGGGCAAGACTCTGCCGCTCTTGAAGGTGGTGACGCGCGACTACCCGAATACGCTGAAGAAATTCCAGGCCATCGGCCCGTTGTTGAACAAGCTGGGCAATAACGTCAAGGGCATCGACTGGAATACCGATCAGGAACTCAATGAGCTCAAGTCGCTCAACGGTGAAATTCTCGAAGAGGGCATCACCAAAGGCATGCCCAGCATCGCTGCCGACATCGCCGCCTGCGAGGCCGTGCTGCGCATGGCGCCGGAAACAAACGGTGAAGTGGCGCACAAGTCCTGGTCGGCGCTGTCGGTCAAGACCGGCATCGATCACCATCATCTGTACGCCGGTCGTCACGAGGACAAGATCACCTTCCGCGACATCCAGGCTCAGCCGCGCAAGATCATCACCGCGCCGACCTGGTCGGGGATCGAGTCGGAAACGGTGTCCTACACCGCCGGTTACACCAACATCCATGAGCACATCCCGTTCCGCACCCTGACCGGTCGTGCCCAGTTTTATCAGGATCATGAATGGATGCTGGACTTCGGTGAGGGCTTCTGTGCCTTCCGTCCGGGGCTGGACATGAAGGCCGTGGAAGCCGCGCCCGCTTCGGTCAAGGCCAAGCCGCACCTGGTGCTCAACTGGATCACGCCGCACTCCAAGTGGGGCATCCACTCGACCTACCAGGACAACCTGCGCATGCTGAATCTTTTCCGTGGCGGCCCGTACTTCTGGATCGCCGAGGATGATGCCAAGAGTATCGGTCTGGAAGACAACGACTGGGTCGAGGCGGTCAATGGCAACGGTGCGACGGTGGCCCGTGTCGTCGTCTCGCAGCGTGTCCCCAGGGGGATGGCTATGATGTATCACGCTCAGGAAAAGATCGTGAACGTCCCGGGTTCACCCACCACCGGCAAGCGCGGCGGCATCCTCAACTCCGTGACGCGCGTCGTGGTCAAGCCGACCAATATGGTCGGCGGCTATGCCCAGCTCGCGTATGGCTTCAACTACTACGGAACGGTCGGTACGCAGCGTGATGAGTTCGTTGTTGTGCACAAGATCGAGGACAAGGATGTGGATTGGCTCGAACGTCCGCTGACGCCGGAGCGCGAAGGCAAGCGCAACCCGCCTGGCGTCGGCCCGCGCTAAGATCGATGAGACGAGGGGAGGGCGGCTTGCCTGCTCTCCCTGATGAATTCAGAACACCGAATACTGAACACTGAACACCGAACACCGAACATTCCGTAAGGAGAAACGCATGAAAGTTCGCGCACAATTCGCCCTTGTCTTCAACCTCGACAAGTGCATTGGCTGTCACACCTGCTCCGTGACGTGTAAAAACGTCTGGACCAACCGCAAGGGCGTGGAATACGCCTGGTTCAACAACGTCGAATCCAAGCCCGGCATCGGTTACCCGAAGCAATGGGAAAACCAGGAAGTCTGGAAGGGTGGCTGGGAGCTGGTCGACGGCAAGCTGCAGCTCAAGTCCGGCAGCAAGCTCTCCCGCCTGCTCAATATCTTCGCCAATCCGGACATGCCGGAGATCGACGATTACTACGAGCCCTTCACTTTCGACTACGCCCACCTGCAGAACGCGCCGCTGTCCGAAGCCGCACCGACGGCACGTCCTGTCTCGCAGATCACCGGCGAAAAGATGGACAAGATCACCTGGGGCCCGAACTGGGAAGACGATCTGGCCGGCGAGTACGACAAGCGCGCCAAGGACGTCAATATGAAGAACATGGAGAAGGAGATTTACTCGAAGTTCGAGAATACCTTCCACATGTATCTGCCGCGCATGTGCAACCACTGTCTGAACCCCGCTTGTGTGGCCGCCTGTCCATCCGGCTCGATCTACAAGCGCGAAGAAGACGGCATCGTCCTGGTCGACCAGGACAAGTGCCGTGGCTGGCGTCAGTGTGTTTCGTCCTGCCCGTACAAGAAGGTGTATTACAACTGGGAATCGGGCAAGGCCGAGAAGTGCATCGGCTGCTACCCGCGTGTCGAATCCGGCATGCCGACCATCTGTTCCGAGTCCTGCGTCGGCCGCATCCGTTACAACGGCATCATGCTGTATGACGCCGACAGGATCGAGGAGCTGGCCTCGCTGCCTAACGAGCAGGATCTCTACGAAGCGCATCGCAGCATCTTCCTCGACCCGAACGATCCGCAAGTCATCAAGGCCGCGCGTCGTGATGGTGTGCCGGAGGACTGGATCGAAGCTGCCCGCAAGTCGCCCATCTGGAAGATGGCGATGGAATGGAAGATCGCCTTCCCGATGCACCCCGAGTTCCGCACCTTGCCGATGGTCTGGTATGTGCCACCGCTCTCGCCGGTGCAGTCCGCGATCGACCAGGGGCAGCTGCCGACCGAAGCCGATGGTGTGATTCCCCGCGCCGACGCGCTGCGCTTCCCGCTGCAATACCTGGCCAGCCTGCTGACCGCCGGCAAGGAACAGCCGGTGTTCGACGCCATTGCCAAGATGATGGCCATGCGCTCTTACCAGCGTTCGGTGCACGTCGACGGCAAGGCTGACACGACCGCGCTGAAGAAGGTGGGGCTGACCGAGCAGCAGGCCAAGGACATGTACAAGCTGATGGCCATCGCCAACTACGAAGACCGTTTCGTCATTCCGACCGGCCATGCCGAATTGACCGAGGACGACTTCTACGGCTTCCAGGGTCAGAACGGCTTCACCTTCGGTAATGATTCCTCGGCCGGCATCAGCGGCAACTCGCTGTTCCCCGAGCGCCGCAAGGGTACGGTTGAGTCGCGCGAGCCGGCACCGTCTGCCGACGAACGTTAATCGGAGGACACCATGATGTTCTATCGCATCGTTTCATCACTGCTGGAATATCCCGATGTCGGATTGCGTGCTGCCCTGCCTGAAATCCGGGCGGCCGCCATCGGCGCGGATGACCTGACACCGGAGGAGCGCACAACACTGCTGGCTTTCCTCGACAAGCTGGAGGCGCGCGTCACCCGCGAGCCGCTGGTGCTCGAGGAAGAGTATGTGCGTACCTTCGACATGGTGCCGGAACACAGCATGCACATGACGCACCACCTGATCGGCGAGGACAAGAATCGTGGTCCGGCGCTGATCGACCTGGGCGAGTATTACAAGGGGTATGGTTTCGAGCTCAATGCCGAGGCCAAGGAACTGCCGGACTATCTGCCGCTGATGCTGGAGTTTGTCAGCCTGCTGGATGCGGAAGAGGCCAAGCTGTTCCTGTCGCGTTGGACCAAGGTGCTGCGCCAGCTGCGCGTCAATCTGGAGGACGGCGGTAGCCCGTATGCCGACCTGATCCAGCTGGTCGAGCAGCGCAGCCAGCTCGTGGCCGCCCCGGATGACATGGTTGAGCCTGTGCCTGCCGTGAAAACTGATCCCTGCCTCGATGATGGCGATTTCGATCCGCCGGTGGACTGGAGCAGTCCGCCCAAGGTGGACCGCCCCCACACGCCCTGAGCGCCACATCCTATAACGTACCATCACGGAGACATTCATGGATAATTTCCTGCATAACTTCATCTTCGGCGTGTATCCCTACATCGCCACCACCGTGTTCCTGCTGGGTAGCTGGATCCGCTTCGATACGGAACAGTACACCTGGAAAAGCGACTCCAGCCAGCTGCTGTCCAAGAGTGGCATGCGTGCCGCCAGCAACCTGTTCCATTACGGCATCCTCGGCTTGTTTGGTGGTCATATCGTCGGTCTTCTGACGCCCCACGCCGTCTTTACTACCATCGGTCTGTCTGACCTCACTCACCAGTGGATCGCCATCACGGCGGGTGCGGTGTTCGGGACGGCTTGCCTGATCGGTGCCGTCATGCTCTGGCTGCGTCGCATGACCAACCCGCGTGTCCGTGCGGCCTCGCGCTGGATCGACATCAACATTCTCGGCTGGCTGGTACTGACCGTCGCCGCTGGCCTGTCGACGTTGCCCACATCGATCGGTCACGCCAATCATGGTGATGCTGCCGTGATGATCAATCTGGCCGACTGGGTACAGAGCATTCTTTATCTGCACCCGGATCCCAGCCTGGTGAAGAACGTCGATGCCGTCTACAAGTTCCACATGTTCCTCGGCATGTCGGTGTTCCTGTTCTTCCCCTTCACCCGTCTGGTGCATATCTGGAGTGCGCCCATCGGCTATCTCACCCGTGCCTATCAGGTCGTCCGTACCAAGCGTCGCACGGCAGTTCGCTGATCCTTGCAGGATGAACCGGTCTGGCGCATGGAGTGAGGCTCCATGCGCCAGATTTTTTTGGCGGGCACTTCGGCGTTGGTCATCCCCTTGGCGTAACTGCGTATAAAACTTCCTGTATGCTCACCTCCTCGCCGGAGGCTGAAACTGTGGCCTTGAACCGGAGTCCTGTCCCTTTCCTTGCAAGGTAAAAACATGCAGCGTGTCGTCATCAGCGGTACGGGGATGTATGTTCCCCGCGAAGTCATCAGCAATCAGGAGTTGGTGGCCTCCTTCAATGAGTATGTGGCACGCGAGAATCAGCGCCATGCCGCAGCCATTGCGGCGGGCAGCATGGCGCCTCTGGCTGAGTCCAGCGTTGAATTCATCGAGAAGGCTTCCGGCATCCAGCGCCGCCATGTGCTCGACAAGGCCGGCATCCTCGATCCGCAGCGCATGCGCCCGCATTTTGCGCCGCGCGCCAACGACGAGCTTTCGCTGATGGCCGAAATCGCCGTGGCAGCGGCGCAGGAAGCTCTGGCGCAGGCGGGCAGGCAGGCTGCCGATATCGATGCCGTGATCTGTGCGGCTGCCAACATGCAGCGCCCCTATCCGGCCATGGCGGTGGAAATCCAGCAGGCGCTGGGGGCAGGCGGTTACGGGTTTGACATGAACGTGGCCTGTTCGTCGGCTACCTTCGCCATCGAGCAGGCCGTCAATGCCGTGCGCTGTGGTACGGCGCGTACCGTGCTGGTGGTCAATCCGGAAATCACCTCGGCGCACCATTGCTGGTACGACCGCGATTGTCATTTCATCTTTGGCGACATCTGCACAGCACTCGTCATCGAGCGGGCGGAGCATGCCCGTCCGGGGAGCTGGGAGGTGCTTGGCACGCGGCTGGCCACCCGGTATTCCAGCAATATCCGCAACAATGCCGGTTTCCTCAACCGTTGTGAGGACAGCGACCCGCAGGCACGCGACAAGCTGTTCGTGCAGGAGGGGCGCAAGGTATTCAAGGAAGTCTGCCCGATGGCGGCCGAACACATTGCCAGCCATCTGGCTCAGCTGGCACTGGCGCCGGCCAGCGATGTGCGGCGTTACTGGCTGCATCAGGCCAACCTGTCGATGAACCAGCTGATCGCCCGCAAGCTGCTCGAACGCGATGCCACGGCAGATGAGGCGCCGGTGATCCTCGACGAATATGCCAACACCGCCTCGGCCGGTTCCATCATCGCCTTTCACCTGCATCGTGCCGATCTGGCAGCGGGGGATGTCGGCGTGCTCTGTTCGTTTGGGGCGGGCTATTCCATCGGCAGCGTGGTGGTGCGGAAATGGTAACTGGCAATCTGTAACCGCCCGCCTGGATGCCAATTATTTGGCAGTGCGTGCCGTGGAACGGGACGGCGGGCGGTGGAGTCTGGTAATCTTGGCGGTTTCGTCGGCAACCTTGGACAGACAAGATGACGGACGATGTCCGACGCCTGCAACTGAGCTTCGATGAGCATTTTCAGCCGTTCCTGGCGCAGCGTGGTCACGCCCTGGCGGGTGAGGGTGGTGCTCATGTCGAGCGCATCCGCAATGCGCCGGGCAAGCTGCGTATCCAGGGCCATTGTCTGGGCAGCCGGGGCAAAAAGTTCCAGCAGGATATACAGCTCAGCCACAACAGCAAACGGATTACTCACGTCACTGGTGCCTGTTCCTGCCCGGACGGGCTCAATTGCGAACATGTGGCTGCCGTACTGGCGTGCTGGCAAAACGAGCGCTCCAGTGCCGCAGCCACCGTGCTGGCCGCCGGCGGGGCACAGATGGCATCGGGTGAGACGCTCGGCTGGCTGCAAGGACTGGAGCAGCTGGGGCAGCCCGCAGCATCGGTCGGAGCGGTCGGAGCGGTCGAAGAGGGCGTGCGCCCGGCGGCCGTGGTCGAGATCCGCTATGTGCTGAATGCGGCAGACAGCTGCCTGACGCTCTACAAAACCCGTTTGCTGAAGGATGGCTCGCAAGGCAGGCCGGAGTTGCTGCGCCCCGATCTGCATCAGCTGACCTGGGGCAACGTGCCGGCCTGGTTCAAGCCTGAGGACATGCCCATCCTGCGCCTGTTCCTGGCCTTGCAGGACAGCATCGTTTTTGCCCAGGATGCGTCGCAGCCGCTACGTGATGAGGAGGGCGCGCAGTTGCTGCGCCTGGCCTTGCGTACTGGCCGCCTGCATCTGGATTCTCTTGACCGGCCCGTGCTGCACCAGGGGCCGGGCTGTCGGGCGGTGCTGGTCTGGCAGACACAGGAAGATGGCCGGCAGAAGCTGCGTGCGCAGTTGCCGGAGGATCAGGGTCAGGTGCATGTCTTGCTGCCTACCTGGCCGGTCTGGTACGTGAATGCGGCCGGGCAGACGATTGGTCCGGTCGAGTTTGACCTACCGGAAGACATGGTGCGCCGCCTGCTGGCGGCGCCGCCGCTGGACGAGATCGATGCGCTGCTGGTGCGTCTGCGGCTGGCCGAGCTGGGCGCGCGCTACCAGCTCGAGCTGCCCTTGCCCGAGGCGACACCTCCCGAACAGGCCACCGGCAAACCGCTGGCCATCCTGCGCCTGCAGGCAGTACGCCTGCGTTTGCCGCCGCTGGGGGCGGAGGCACGGCAGGGTGCGGCCACCTTGTGGTTCGAGTATCCGGGGCTGGCGCGGACACCAGCCGTGGAACCGCCGCCACCGCTGCTGCGCGGTGAGCGTCAGCGTGATGGTGCCGTGGTGACGGTGATGCGTGACCAGGATGCGGAGTCTGTCGTCTGGTCACTGCTGCATGCCCATGGGCTGGAGAGTTATCAGCGGCGTTTGCCCCGTACCGAACGTCTGACGCACGATGCGGCGACGGATTATCTGATGCCGGCCATGCCGGATGCGGCGGGCTGGCTGCTGTTTCTCGAATTGTCGCGGCCGGCGCTGGCGCAGGCCGGCGTGCTACTTGAAATCAGTGACGATTTCCCGTTTCAGGCGGCCGAGGCGGAAGACTGGTTTGTCGAAGTGCTGGAAGATGATCTGGCCGACAACAGCGAGTGGTTCAATCTCGATCTGGGTGTCATCATCGAAGGCAAGCGGGTCAGCCTGGTCGAGCCGTTGGCACGCCTGATTGCCCAGCGCCCTCTGCTGCTGGAGGAGTTGCGCCGGCTGGATGATGAGGAGCGGGTACCGCTGCCGCTGGATGATCGTCGCATTCTGCCCGTGCCGGCGCGACGCTTGCGTCTGTGGCTGGGGCCGTTGCTGGAGTTTGCCGGCGAAGGGGGTGCGCCACGTCTGTCGCGGCTCAACGCGGGCAGTCTGTGCGAGCTGGAGACCTTGCCCGGACGCTGGTTTGGTGGCGAGAAGCTGCGTCTGTTGGGGCAGCGTCTGCGCAACTTTACGGGGATCGAACAAAGTCTGCCGGCGGCAGGCTTCAAGGCAACGCTGCGTGGCTATCAGCAGGCCGGCCTCGACTGGCTGCAATTCTTGCGCGCCTATGACTTGTCCGGC
This sequence comes from Sterolibacterium sp., assembly GCA_018062105.1. Lineage (GTDB taxonomy): Bacteria > Pseudomonadota > Gammaproteobacteria > Burkholderiales > Rhodocyclaceae > Sterolibacterium. Next base: position 17,012 of record JAGOSV010000020.1, read on the forward strand.
ATCCTGGCCGATGACATGGGGCTGGGCAAGACCATCCAGACGCTGGCGCACCTGCATCTGGAGAAGGCCAGCGGTCGCGCCAACCTGCCGAGCATGATCGTCATGCCGACCAGTCTGATTACCAACTGGTGCAGCGAGGCGGAGCGTTTTGCGCCTGATCTCGCGGTGCTGACCCTGCATGGCCCCGGGCGTTCTGCGCATTTTTCGGATATCGCCCGGGCGGATGTCATCTTCACGACCTACCCTTTGTTGGTGCGCGATCAGGAAGTATTGCTGCAGCAGGAGTTTCATCTGCTGGTGCTGGATGAGGCGCAATTCATCAAGAACCCCAAGGCACACGCTCACCGCGTGGCGCGGCAGCTGAAGGCGCGTCATCGCCTGTCGCTGACCGGAACACCGCTGGAAAATCATCTGGGCGAGCTCTGGGCACAGTACAACTTCCTGATGCCCGGCCTGCTGGGGGATGTGCGTCGTTTCGCAGCCGCCTTCCGCACGCCGATCGAGAAACAAAATGATGCCGAGCGTCGCCAGCAACTGGCCGAGCGGGTGCGTCCGTTCCTGTTGCGTCGCACCAAGGAACAGGTGCTGGCCGAATTGCCGCCGAAGACCGAAGTGGTGCGCTGGGTCGAGCTGACCGGCGAGCAGCGTGACATGTATGAATCGTTGCGCCTCATCTTCGATCGCAAGCTGCGCCAGGTGCTGGCCACTCGTGGCGTGGGGCAAAGCCAGATCATGATTCTCGATGCGCTGCTCAAGCTGCGCCAGGTATGTTGTGATCCGCGTCTGGTCAAGCTGTCGACAGCATCTACTGTGGCTTCGCCGGCCTTCAATCTGCCGACGGGCGAGATTGGCGACCCGTCCACTTCGGCCAAGCTGGGCCTGCTGATGGGTATGTTGCCGGAGTTGATCGACGAAGGCCGCCGCATCCTGCTGTTCTCGCAATTCACCAGCATGCTGGCCCTGATCGAGGAAGCCTTGCGACAACGTGGCATCGATTACGTCAAGCTGACCGGCCAGACCAAGGATCGGGATACGCCTATCAACCGCTTCCAGCAAGGCGAGGTATCGCTGTTCATGATCAGCCTCAAGGCGGGCGGTACGGGGCTCAACCTGACGGCGGCCGACACGGTGATCCATTTCGATCCGTGGTGGAATCCGGCCGTCGAGGAGCAGGCTTCGGCACGCGCCTACCGGATTGGTCAGGACAAGCCGGTGTTCGTCTATAAGCTGCTGACCAAGGGCACCGTGGAAGAAAAAATCCTGGCCTTGCAGGATCGCAAGCGCAATCTGGCGGATCAGCTGCTTTCGGGGGCAGCCCCTCAGCAGCATCTGATTACCGCCGAGGATATCGACCTGCTGTTCCAGCCACTGGAGCCGGCATGACGGGGGGCGGGTAGTCATGACACTGACCGAGCTGCGCTATCTCGTCGCCCTGGCGCGTGAGCGTCATTTTGGTCGGGCGGCAGAGAAATGCTGCGTGGCGCAGCCGACGCTATCGGTGGCGGTAAAAAAGCTGGAAGACGAGCTGGGCGTGGTGCTGTTCGAGCGCGGTGTCGAGGTCAGCCCGACACCCATCGGCGAGCAGATCGTCGCGCAGGCCAGCCGGGTGTTGGCCGAGGCCGGGCGGATCACGGAAATGGCGGCACAAGGGCGCGATGCCTTGAGCGGCGCCCTGCGTATCGGCGTGATCCACACCATCGCCCCTTATCTGTTGCCGCATCTGGTGCCTTTGCTGCGTGAGCGCGCGGTGCAAATGCCACTCATCATCCAGGAGGGCTTTACCGAAACCCTGCTGGCGGCCGTCAAGGCGGGTGAGCTCGATATCCTCATCCTCGCCCTGCCGGTGTCCGAGCCCGGGCTGGTGGCGCAGCCGGTGTATGACGAGGCTTTTCGTGTGTTGCTGCCGGCCAGCCACGGCTGGGTGAAGCGGAAAGCCATCGAGCCGGTGGCCTTGCTCGATGAGCCCTTGCTGCTGCTGGGCGCAGGTAACTGCTTTCGCGACCAGGTACTCGATTTATGTGCGCATCATCACAACCCGGATGCAGCACAGATTTTCGAAGGCAGCTCGCTGGAAACCATCCGTTACATGGTGGCCTCGGGGATCGGCATTTCCGTCATGCCTTCATCATGTGCCGACCGGATTCCGAAACCAGATGCCCTGCTGTGCGTGCGGCCGTTCGTCGAGCCGACACCGACTCGCTGCGTCGGGCTGGTCTGGCGCAGCAGCTTTCCGCGCCACAAAGCCATCGACCTGCTGCGCCGCGCCCTGCTCGACTGCAAGCTGCCGGGGACACGTCCGGTACGCAAAAAGTAGCCGGGCACAGAGGCATCCGGGCAGTGTCTCAATGCTGGATCTTGGTGGATTAGCGTTCTCACCCAAAAGGTGAGGGCTAATCAAAGCCAAAATGTTTAGAAAAACAAGGACTTCATACTGGAAATCAGCGGTCAACTGCGGTTTCTAGGGAACCGCTGATTAAATCAAATCCGTTCGGGCTGAGCCTGTCGAAGCCATTGTTTTTAAAGGTAGTACCCTTCGACAGGCTCAGGGCGAACGGAATAAATCAGTGTTTCCCTAGGTTAAACAGCCGGGCCAGTTCCGCCCCCGGGCTGGCGGCACGCATGAAGGCTTCGCCGACGAGAAAACCGTGCACCTCGTGGCGGCGCATCAAGGCCACATCTTCGCTGGTCAGGATGCCGGATTCGCTGATGACCAGACGGTCGGCCGGGATGCGTTCGAGCTGGCGCAAGGTGGTGTCGAGGCTGACCGTGAAGGTACGCAGATCACGGTTGTTGATGCCGATCAGCGGGGTGGTCAGTTGCAGTGCCTGTTCCGTTTCGGCTTCGTCATGCGCCTCGACCAGCACCGCCATGCCCAGCTCGTGGGCGATCCCCTCCATGTCCTGCATCTGCGACAGGCTCAGGGCGGCGACGATCAGCAAAATGGCATCGGCACCCATCATGCGTGCTTCATGCACCTGATAGGCATCGATCAGAAAATCCTTGCGCAGTACTGGCAGATGGCAGGCCGCACGCGCCTGTTGCAGATATTCCGGCAGGCCCTGGAAATAGTGGCGATCGGTCAGCACCGACAAGCAGGCGGCACCGTGTTGCGCGTAATCACGGGCAATTGCCGCCGGCTCGAAGTCGGCACGCAGCACGCCTTTCGACGGGCTGGCCTTCTTGATTTCGGCAATCACGGCAGGCTGGCGGGCGTTGCTGCGCTGACGCAATGCGGCCGTGAAGTCACGCAGTTCGCCCCGCTCACGGGCAGCAGCACGCACTTCGGCGAGCGGCAGGCGGGTGCGGGCAGCAGCGACTTCTTCTTGCTTGGTGGCAAGGATTTTTTGCAGGATGTCCGGAGGATTGTTCATGTGGAGGTATTGCTGTGGATGGCGCGGGTGAAGGCGACGAAGGCCTCGAGTTTTGCCCGTGCGGCACCGCTGGCCAGTGCTTCACGCGCCCGCGCGATGCCGGTGGCGATGGTGTCGACGACATCAGCGGCATACAGCGCCGCACCGGCATTGAGCAGCACGATGTCCTGCGCCGGGCCGGGCTCGTTGTCCAGCACGCGCAGCAGCATGGCTTTCGATTCTGCGGCACCGGCGACCTTCAGCTGGCGTGTGGATGACATGGCCAGACCAAAATCTTCCGGGTGGATTTCGTACTCATGGATTTCACCATTCCGCAGTTCGCCAACCAGGGTCGCCGCCCCCAGCGAGATTTCATCCAGTCCATCCTTGCCATGCACCACCAGCACATGCTGTGCCCCCAGCCGTTGCATGACGCGCACCTGGATGCCGACGAGATCGGGATGGAACACCCCCATCAGGGTGTTGGGCGCACTGGCCGGATTGGTCAGCGGGCCGAGGATGTTGAAGATCGTGCGGATGCCCATTTCGCGCCGCACGGCGGCGACGTTTTTCATGGCTGGGTGGTGCGTCGGGGCAAACATGAAGCCGATGCCGGTCGCGGTGATGCACGCGCCCACCTGATCCGGCGTGAGCTGGATGTTGGCACCCAGCACCTCCAGCACATCGGCACTGCCCGAACTCGACGAAACGCTACGGTTGCCATGCTTGGCCACCTGTCCGCCAGCGGCCGCGACAACGAACATCGCGGCGGTGGAGATGTTGAAGGTGTGGGCACCATCGCCACCGGTGCCGACGATGTCGATGAAATGAGCGTTGCTGGCTACCGGCACCTTGGCCGACAGCTCGCGCATGACCTGCGCGGCAGCAGAGATTTCACCGATGGTTTCTTTCTTGACGCGCAGGCCGGTGAGGATGGCCGCTACCATCAGGGGTGAGATTTCTCCCTGCATGATCTGCCGCATCAGATGCAGCATCTCGTCGTGGAAAATTTCACGGTGCTCGAGCGTGCGCTGGAGTGCCTGCTGTGGCGTGATCATGGCCGAATCCCCGTGCCTGGCGTCGATTGGTCGAGAAAATTCTTCAGCATGTCATGGCCACATTCAGTGAGGATGGACTCGGGATGGAACTGCACACCTTCGACCATCAGCGTCTTGTGGCGCACCCCCATGATCTCGCCATCCTCCGTCCAGGCCGTGATTTCCAGACAATCCGGTAAGGTCTCGCGGCGAATGGCCAGCGAGTGATAGCGCGTCACCGTGAGCGGATTGGGCAGGCCATGAAAAACACCAGCATCGGTGTGATGCACCGGCGATGTCTTGCCGTGCATCAGTTGTTGGGCATGAACGATGTCGCCGCCAAATGCCGCACCAATGCTCTGATGCCCGAGGCAGACCCCAAGCAGCGGAATCCTGCCTGCAAACATCTGGATCGCCGGAACAGAGATCCCCGCCTCGTTCGGCGAGCAAGGCCCCGGCGAAATGACGATGCGTGCCGGCTGGAGCGCCGTGATTTCCTCCAGCGTGATCGCATCGTTGCGATACACCCGCACCTCTTCCCCCAGCTCGCCAAAGTACTGCACAAGGTTGTAGGTGAAGGAATCGTAGTTGTCGATCATCAGCAGCATATCGTGGCTATCCTCTTGTTCTGTACGGCCATGGTTCCAGAGAATCCGCCTTGATACCCGCTCAGATACCCGCTATTTCTTTTGATACCCCCGCGCCGATGGTCTGGAACCGAATGCACGAAAGCCGCCATTTTCCCCCATATCGGCCCCGACTCAAACCACCCCGCGTCGATCAGTCACTGGCCAGCCGCCGATTCATCAGCCCAAGCCGTTGCATCAGCTGTAGCGGGTGCCATGCACCCGCTCATTCTTCAAGCTGTTGAAGAGGCTCCCCATGATGCTTTGTCACAGTTTGAGGTAGACGTGCTCTTCGGCCAGTTTGATTTCGATGCAGGGCGTGTGGCCAGTGTCGGGTGCGATGGCTTGTCCATCGTCGAGGCGGATGTTCATGCCATGCAGCGGGCAGGTGACACTGCGGCCATGCACGATGCCTTCGGACAGCGGCCCACCTTTGTGCGGGCATTTGTCGTGCATGGCAAATACTTCATTTTCAGCGTTGCGAAAGAGCGCGATATCCGGGCCCTTGTTCTTGATGAGGCGACTGCCGAGTGGGGGGATGTCGTCGATGTGGCAAATGAGTTTCCAGCACTTCATGTTGTTCTCCTTGGTTGTTTCAGTCTTGCAGACATTGATCAAGCATCAATTCGGATGATTTCGAATTGCCGGCGCAATGGTTGATCTGGGTTCTGATGAGCTGCTTTTTGCCACGGGTCTTCATAATCCTTCAGGGTATCGAGCAGGCGTTCGCTGAGTTCCTTGCGCCGAGCGGCGTTTTCGACGATGCTTTTTTTGATGTAATCGAGACCGACCCGCTGTACGTAGTGCACGGTACGGTCGAGGTACCAGGCCTCTTCACGGTAGAGCTGGAGGAAGGCTGCCGTGTACTCGAGGACTTCTTCACGCGTTTTGACCTTGCAGAGAAATTCGGCAACTTCGGTCTTGATACCGCCATTGCCGGCAATGTAGAGCTCCCAGCCTGAGTCGACACCGATCACTCCGACATCCTTGATGCCAGCTTCGGCACAGTTGCGCGGGCAGCCGGAGACGGCCAGCTTGACCTTGTGTGGGCTCCACATGCCGAACAACATTTCTTCGAGATCGATGCCCATCTGGGTCGAATTCTGCGTGCCGAAGCGGCAGAACTCGGAGCCGACGCAGGTTTTGACCGTGCGGATGCTTTTGCCATAGGCGTGGCCGCTGGGCATGCCCAGGTCTTTCCAGACGGACGGCAGGTCTTCTTTTTTTACGCCGAGCAGGTCGATACGCTGGCCGCCGGTAACCTTGACCATGGGAATGGCGTATTTGTCGGCAACATCCGCGATACGCCGCAGTTCCGCCGGCGTGGTGACGCCACCCAGCATGCGCGGCACGACCGAATAGGTGCCATCTTTCTGGATGTTGGCGTGACCACGCTCATTGATGAAGCGCGATTGCGGATCGTCTTTTGCCTCGTGCGGCCAGGTCGAGATCAGGTAGTAGTTGAGTGCCGGACGGCAGCCGGCGCAGCCATTGGGGGTGTTCCATTCCAGGAAGTGCATGGCTTGCGGGATGGATAGCAGCTTGTGTTCGCGGATTGCCTGCCGCACTTCGTGATGGCTGCGCTCGGTGCATGCGCACATTGGTTTGGTCTTGCTGTCGGCCGGAGTGTAGGCGCCACCGATGGTCGAGGCGAGAATCTGCTCGACGAGGCCGGTGCATGAGCCGCAAGAGCTGGAGGCCTTGGTGTGTTTGCGGACTTCGTCGAGGGTGAATAGCCCCTGTTCCTTGATCGCCTTGACGATGGTGCCCTTGCAGACACCATTGCAGCCGCACACTTCGGCGGTGTCGGGCAGGCTGGCGGCGTGATTTTGACCGGCGTGGCCGGCATCACCGCTGTGCCGGTTGCCGGCGCTGGCACCGAACATCAGCTGTTCCCGGATTTCGTGGATGTCCTGGCCGTCGCGCAGCATCTGGAAATACCAGGAGCCGTCGCTGGTATCGCCATACAGAACGCCGCCGACCAGCTTGTTATCCTTGAGCACCAGTTTTTTGTAGATGCCGCCGGCCGGATCGCTGAGGATGATTTCTTCGGTATCGTTGCCACCGCTGAAATTGCCGGCCGAGAATACGTCGATGCCGGTGACCTTGAGTTTGGTCGAAGTCACCGAGCCAGCGTAGCGGCCAATGCCAAATTCGGCGAGATGATTGGCGCAGACCTTGGCCTGTTCGAACAGTGGTGCCACCAGGCCATAGGCTGTGCCGCGATGGTTGGCACATTCGCCAACGGCGTAGATGCGTGGGTCATAGGTTTGCAGGGTGTCATTCACCACGATGCCGCGTTCGCAATGGATACCGGCCGACTCGGCAAGTTCGGTGTTGGGGCGGATACCGACGGCCATGACCACGAGATTGGCCGGGATCTGGCTGCCATCCTTGAAGACGATAGCAGCGACCCGGCCATCCGCACCTGCCCGCAGTTCTTGCGTGTGTTTTTCGAGCAGGAAGTGCATGCCTTTGGTTTCGAGTGATTTTTGCAGCATTCTGGAGGCGGCCGGATCGAGCTGGCGTTCCATGATGCAATCGGAGACATGTACCACGCTGACCTCCATGCCGCGCAGCTTGAGACCATTGGCGGCTTCGAGTCCCAGCAGTCCACCACCAATGACGACTGCATGGCCACCACGCTGGGCTGCGTCGATCATGGCATCGGTGTCCTTGATGTCGCGGTAAGCGATGACACCGGGCAGATCCTTGCCAGGTACTGGCAACATGAAGGGGTTGGAGCCTGTTGCCAGCAGCAGGCGGTCATAGCTTTCCTCGCTGCCGTCTTCGGCCAGCACCTTGCGGGCACGCCGGTCGATCCTGACCACCTTTTTGTTCAGGTGCAGCCGGATGTTGTTGTTCTGGTACCAGACGTGATCGTTGAGGATGATGTCCTGCACGGTCATTTCGCCGGCCAGCACCGGCGAGAGCAGGATGCGGTTGTAGTTCGGATAGGGTTCGGCGCCAAATACGCTGATGTCGTAGAGATCGGGTGCCAGCTTGAGCAGCTCTTCCAGGGTACGGCAGCCTGCCATGCCATTGCCGACGAGTATCAGTTTGGGTTTTTTCATTGGGTAGCCTCAAATGCGAAGAAAGACCCAAGTGCCATAGCAATTGCTGTGCCATAAAGATAATGCATTGATATTTCATTGGTTATCACTGACTGGTGGCGTTTTGTCGCCCCTGTCGGAGGCAGGGTTGTGGCTGCCGGGATGCGGCCTGCACCAGAAGCGGGCAGGCACCCAGGAAACATAACGTTCCGGATGGATTGACAGTGGTTGCGCATCTTGTTTAGAATGCACGGTTTCCGTAATGAAGCTGCCTGCCATCGGCATGTGTCGGTGTGGGGCGGTGTGGGGTTCGAGGGTTTTATGAAAACTTTTTCTGCCAAGCCGCATGAAGTCAAGCGCGACTGGTTCGTGGTTGATGCTTCCGATCTGGTGCTGGGTCGCCTGGCCACCGAGGTTGCCCGCCGTCTGCGTGGCAAGCACAAGACTGAATACACGCCGCACGTCGATACCGGCGATTACATCGTGGTCGTGAATGTCGAGAAGCTACGCGTTACCGGCAACAAGGCACAGGACAAGATGTATTACCGCCATACCGGCTTCCCGGGTGGTATCCGTGAAACCAATTTCACCAAGCTGCAGCAGCGCTTCCCGGCGCGTGTGCTGGAGAAGGCCGTCAAGGGCATGTTGCCCAAGGGGCCGCTGGGCTACGCGATGCTGAAGAAGATGAAGTGCTACGCCGGCGCGGAGCATCCGCATACGGCACAGCAGCCGAAAACGCTGGTCATCTAAAGGTCTAAAGGTCTAAATCATGGCAGTGAGCTACAACTACGGTACGGGGCGTCGCAAGACGGCGGTAGCCCGGGTATTCATGAAGAAGGGCAGTGGCAAGATCGTGGTCAACGACAAGCCGCTGGACGAATTTTTTTCGCGTGAGACGGGGCGCATGGTCGTGCGTCAGCCGCTGGAGCTGACCGAGCATATCGAAACGTTCGACATCATGGTCAATGTGGTCGGTGGCGGTGAATCCGGCCAGGCCGGTGCCGTTCGCCATGGCATCACCCGTGCCCTGATCGATTATGACGAGTCGCTCAAGCCGGCTCTGTCCAAGGCTGGTTTCGTGACGCGCGATTCGCGCGAGGTCGAGCGCAAGAAGGTTGGTCTGCACAAGGCACGTCGCCGCAAGCAGTTCTCCAAGCGCTAAGTACGCAAGCTACGCAAGCTACACAAAGCTATACAGGCGAAATCCCGGCGCACTCTGGCCGGGGCTCGCGCCGCAGCAAAGCCGCCGGTTACTTCGTGCCTGGCGGCTTTGCTTTTTTGCGTATCCCCTTCATCCGGGAGATTCACGCCCCATGTTTTTCCGTAAGCTCAGCGCCAAGATCATCGGCATCCTGGTGGCCTTCTTTCTGGTGGCCCTGATCGCCATCAGCCTGACACTCTATCTTTCCTGGCAACTCGAGGGCAATGCGGCCGCCATCAATGATGCAGGCAGCCAGCGCATGCGGACGTACCGCATCGTTTTCCTGTTGTCGCGCCCCCAGTCGACACCGGCCGAGGATGAGGCGCTGAGGGCCAGCATCGTCAAGGAAGTCGATACTTTCGAACGGATCATGCAAACGCTGGAACAGGGCGACCCGAATCGTCCCTTGTTCCTGCCGGATGAGGCCGAGATCGGCCGTCTGGTCAAACAGATGCGCAAGGAATGGAACGAGGAGATGCGGCCGCGCATCGAGAGCATGTTGCAGATGCCACCAGGACAGCGCACGTCGCAACTTGTCCATTACCGCGCCTCGGTCGAGCAGTTCGTCTCGCACGTCAATCAGCTGGTGGCCGCGGTGGAACACAGCGGCACGCGCAGTGCGACCTGGCTGCGGCTGTTGCAGATTGGCCTGATCGTGCTGGCCATGATCGGTACGACCTTGCTGATTGCGTTCTTCTTCGTCATGGTGATTCGCCCGCTCGAGGAAATGCGCGATGGCATCCGGCGCATGAGTGGCGCAGATTTTCAGGTGCGTTTGCCGGTGCGGCGCAATGATGAGTTCGGCGAAGTCGGGCAGGGCTTCAACAGCATGGCCGATCAGCTTGAAGGGTATTACGGCCAGCTTGAGCAGCGTGTCGAGGAAAAGACGCGCGATATCGAGATCAAGCACCGTGAGCTGACCTTGCTCTACGAGGTGGCGGCTTATCTGAGTGTGCCGGTGCCGCGCGATGTGGCCTGCTATGCTGTGCTCGACAAGGTCATGCAACTGCTCGATGCCCAGGCCGGGCTGGTGCGCTTTGTCGATGGCGATGGTGGGCAGATGCGTATCGGGGTGCATCGCAACCTGTCTGAAGAATTTTTGCGCTGCGAAGGCTGTTTGCCGGTGGGTGCCTGTCTGTGTGGCGGAGCGGCCAGTAGCGGTCTGGCGGTGACTTCACAACTGGTGCAAAAGCCGGCCATCGACATGGCGATGGCCTGTCGTGATCGCGAAGGTTATGCCGCGATGGTGGCGATTCCGATTTCCTCGAAGAACCAGATTCTCGGTGTTTTCAACCTGTTTTTTTACAGCCCGCGGGCACTGCGGAGCAATGAAGTACGGTTGCTGGAAACCGTGGGGCAGCATCTGGGGGTGGCCATCGAAAACCAGCGGCTGGTGGAGCGGGAGCGCGAGCTGGCGGTATCCGAGGAGCGCAATCTTCTAGCCGAGGAGCTGCATGACAGCATCGCCCAGTCACTGGCTTTCCTTAATATCCAGGCGCAGATGTTGCAGGATTCGCTGCGCCGCGAGGACATGCAGGAAGCTCAGGACGAGCTGGCGCGGATCCGTGAAGGCATTCAAGAGAGCTATGACGATGTGCGCGAGCTGCTGGTGCATTTCCGCACCCGGGTCGTTGCCGGCAATGTCGAAATCGCCATCGCCAGTGCGCTGGAAAAATTCGAGGGCCAGACCGGCATTGTGACGCAGCTGGCGCGGCAGGGCGACGATCGCGAAATTCCGACACAGAATGCCATCCAGATCCTGCATATCGTGCAGGAAGCCTTGTCCAATGTGCGCAAGCATGCCCGCGCCAGCAAGGTGCAGGTCGTCATCGAGCGTGCCGCCGGGCTGGTCATTTCGGTGCGGGATGATGGTTGCGGCTTTGATGCAGCAACGGCGGCGGATGAGGGTGATGTGCATGTCGGCATCAAGATCATGCGCGAACGTGCCCACCGCATCGGCGGCCAGTTCGACATAAAATCCACGCCGGGTGCGGGAACGACCGTGACCCTCCGGCTGCCGCGCGAAACAAACTGAGCGTTTTTTGTCCTTTGTTCCCTCATGAATACCGAAAACCGCATCCGTGTCCTGTTGATTGACGATCACACGCTGTTTCGCAGTGGCATCCGGGCGCTGCTGCAGCGGCAACCTGGCTTCGAGGTGGTTGGCGAGGCCGGTGATGCTCTGGAAGGCGTCAAGCGTGCCAAGACCTTGCAACCGGATGTCGTTCTGCTCGACATTCACATGCCGGGCATCACCGGCCGCGAAGCGGTGGGGCTGGTGGCGGATGAGGCACCGGATGCGCGCATCCTGATGCTGACGGTGTCCGAGGATGTTGAAGACCTGTTGCAGGCGCTGCGTGCCGGGGCTCATGGTTATCTGCTGAAAAACATTGAGACGGATTTTCTCGTCAATGCCATCCGCAGTGCGGTCGAGGGCGAGTCGGTGATGTCGCCGCAGATGACCAGCAAGCTGATGAAGAGTGTCAGTGCCCCGCCGGTGGCAGTAGCGGCAGCGCCCATCGACAAGGAGCGTCTGTCGCCGCGCGAGCGCGAGATCCTCGGTTTTCTGGCGCGTGGTGCCAGCAACAAGGAAATCGCCCGCGATCTGGATCTGGCCGAGAGCACGGTCAAGATACATGTCCAGAACATCCTCAAGAAACTCAATCTAGCGTCACGGGTGCAGGCCGCTATCTATGCGGTCGAGCATGGGCTGGTGGTACGCAGCGAGGCCACCTGAGCCGGCAAGGTAGGCTATGTTTGTCGCACGTCACGGAGATCATCATGAGTACCGAAGCATTGTCATCCTGCACACCTTCACGCCCCCTGCGCCTGGCCGATGTCCGACAGTGGGCGGGCGAGGCGGATGTCCTGATCGCCGGATTCGGGGTGGCGGGTGCCTGTGCGGCGCTGGAAGCCGCCGCCGGCGGGGCGCAATGCCGGATTTTTGAAGCCGCGGCCGCGGCCGGCGGTAGTTCGGCGCTGTCCGGGGGCGAATTCTATTTCGGGGGCAACGGCGGGACACCGGTGCAGCGGGCGCATGGCTATGAGGATCGCACCGAGGATTTTCAGACCTACCTGACGATGGCCGGCGGCCCGGGAGCGGATGAAGACAAAGTGCGCCTGTATGCCGGGCAAGCCGTGGCACATTACGAATGGCTGGTGGCGCAGGGGGTGCCGTTCAAGGGGACGTATCACCCGATCCGGACGGTCGAGCCGGTGACAGATGACACCCTGGTCTGGACAGGCAGCGAAGCGGCCTGGCCGTTTCTGGCACATGCCAAACCGGCGCCCCGCGGCCATGCCGTACAGAAAACCGGCCCTGGTGCCGGCAAGGTGCTGATGGAAAAACTGGTCGAGCGCATCACGCAGCAGCCGGAAATTGCGGTCGACTACAACAGCCGGGTGCTGGCACTGATCGCCGATGAAGCAAACCGGGTGCATGGGCTGGTAGTGCGCATGGACGGCGTTGCGCAGTGCTGGCGGGCACGCAAGGGCGTGTTGCTGTGTGCCGGCGGCTTTATCTGCAACGAGACGATGGTGCGCCATTACGCGCCGGATGCGCTGCGCCTGAAAGTGCCGGTCAGTGGCGGAGGAGATGATGGCTCGGGCATCCGCATGGGGCTGTCGGTGGGGGCGGCGGCCATCCACATGGACGAATTCATGGCCACCCGTCCCTTCCTGCCGCCGGAAGGTCTGATGAAAGGTGTTTTCGTCAACGAGCGCGGCCAGCGCTTCATCAACGAGGATGCCTACCATGGCCGTATCGGTCGCTATTGCCTGCGCCAGCCCAATGGCAAAAGCTGGTTACTGGTCGATCAGGCCATCTTTGCCCGGCCGGTGCTGTTTCCCGGGGTCGAGATTGCTGCAGTCGGCGAGAGCTGGAGTGAGATCGAGGCGGCACTGGGCATGCCGGCGGGTGAGCTGGTGACGACCCTGGATCACTACAACCACCATGCCGCAGCGGGGAACGATCCGGTCTTGCACAAGCAGCCGCCCTGGCTTCAGCCGCTGGTCGAAGCGCCGTTCGCCGCTCTGAGTTTTTGCGATGCCGACTGGCCGCCTGCCGGTTTTACGTTGGGCGGGCTGCTGACTTTGCCGACCGGCCAGGTGCTCGATCCGGAAGGCTCGGTCATTCCGGGGCTGTACGCGGCTGGTCGCACGGCTTGTGGCCTGCCGCGCTGGGGCGAGGGTTACAGCTCCGGCATGTCGCTCAGCGATGCCAGTTTTTTTGGCCGTCTTGCCGGCCGGCATCTGGCACAGGCATGAAGCCATGTCGTGGCTTCGCGTAAAGCAGAAAAACAGGGAAATTTGTCTGTGATTTCGGCGATTGCCCGACCCTGATTCAGGCGCAGGATGGCGTGGCTCAACACGTCACAGGAGTCTGCCATGATTATCGAAACCGTCGAACTCGTCAGCCTGCCGAATGCTCCGGTCTGGCAGGAGAAGGTCTATCGCGCCCATCTCGATACGGGCGATGATGTCGATCTGTTCCAGCAGTTGTGGGATGTGCCGCTGGCACCGGAGAGTCTGGTGGGGCTGACCGTCAGCGAGGCGCGGGCACGGCGTATGGCCAGAATCCTGGCGGTGGCGACCGCCCACTGAATCGCCGAGGCGACATCGGTCGTGTTGACCGAAGCGCCCGGAAAACCAGCATTAAACCCAGGGAGCCGCTGATTAAATCAAATCCGTTCGGGCTGAGCTGTGCCCAAAGGAAACCTCCGAGTGTACGTTTTTCCGGTGGTCTGGTCAGGCGCGACGACGCGGCATGCGGGGTACGGAGTACCTGCAAGGAGGCCAGGCGGTTGCTCAGCTCTTTGGGGTCGAATTGGCCGTTACGCCAGGGGATTTCGCGGTAGTCGACCGTTTCGTCGAGCAGCCCGTAATAGTGAAAGGGGGCAAGCAGACCAGCGCGGATGGCGGTGAATAGGTGGGTGTTGAAGACGAGGTTATCGTCACACAGGGAAAGAATGTCGGATTGATCGGTCCGGTTCGGCGTGGCGGTGAGCCCGAGCAGAAAGCGTGGTTGAAAGTGATTGAGCAGGGCGCGATAGGTGGCTGCGGCGGCGTGGTGAAATTCGTCGATGACGATGTAGTCGAAATGATCCGGCGCGAACTGGGAAAGGTGATGGATTTTTCCCAGGGTTTGAACCGAAGCACAGAGGATGTCGGCATCGCGGTCGCGCTGGCGTCCGGCGTAATAGCCCAGGCGGGATTGAGGGCGGATACGCAGGAAGGTGCTGGCTGCCTGGTTGAGAATTTCTTCCCGGTGGGCGACGAAAAGAACCCGTCGGACCTGCATTTGCTGGCTGTCGAAGGCGGCCAGCCAGGTTTTCCCAAGGCCTGTGGCCAGAACGACCAGCCCCCGGCGAAAGCCCTCTTCGCGGGTTTGTTTCAAGGCGGCCAAGGCTTCCACTTGAACGGAGGTGGGCTCGGGCGGCGTAGGCGTCGATCCAGTCGTGGGTCAGCGGGACGGTGTTGGGGTGGGCGAACAGGATTTCAAAACGGCTACGCGCTTCGAGAAAACCGGCGTCTTCCGGGTATTCGATGCGGTAATTCCATTCAAGGCCGTCGGTCAGGGCTTGTCGGCTGATGTTGCTGGAACCGATGAAGCCGGTGCCATTTATCTGGCCTTTGTCCGGAAAATGGGCAAATAGATAGGCTTTCAGGTGAAAGCTGCTACCGGATGTTTCGAAAGCCCGTATCTGCGCGCCCTGTTCTTGCAGGAGCATCAAGAGACGCAAGGCTTCAGGGTCCGTGATGCCGAGATAATCGCTGGTCAGGATGCGCAGGCGGGCAGCTTGAGTCGGCCGTGAGGCCGCATCGTGGAGATCGGGGAGGAGCAGGCGCAGGCCGGTGAGCTTGATGAAGGCGACGGCAAAGTCGATTTCATCGGCGCGATGAATGGCCGCAGACAGTTGCGGCAAAAAGGGGTGTTCACGGCTGCCCGTAATGAGGCGGGCCGGGGGCGGCAAGCGGCGTTCGACCAGCGCATTGAGCCAGGATTCTTCACGTCCGGGCCGCTGATCCTGGGTGATCCAGCATTCGAGGGTGCCGAGTTCAGGCAAGCCTTCAAGCCATCGTTGCAGGCGGGCTTCGGTGGCATCGGTGAAATGACGGCCCTGGTGCTGACGTTCGGATTCGCCGAGTTTGAAACTGAAATAGGCCGTGCCGCCGGGTTTCAGGCTGCGCCAGAGGCGAGCCAGCACGGCGGGTATTTCCGCTTCGGGGATGTGTAGCAGGCTGGCGCATGACCACAGGCCGTCGTAGCAGGCGACTTCTTCGACTTCCTGAAAGCGTCGAACAGGGACGGGTTGGCCAAGGTGTTGGCTGGCCAAGGCAGCAATCTTGATGGAGGCATCAAAGGCATGGATGCGAAAGCCGCGTTGGAGGAAGGCTTTGCTGTCTCGACCCGAGCCGCAACCCGCATCCAGAATCAGCCCGCCAGCCGGAATCCGGGGCAGGAAACGCTCGTACAACGCCGCCATATCGACATCGACCGTATCGGTAAAAAACTGCGCGGCCTGGTTGTCGTAATAAGCCAGCGTGTTGTGGGCAGCGGTCATGTCGGGAGCGAGAGGGCTATTGTGCGGAATTTTAACGGATATTCCTGAGGCTCCATCTGCAGTCGCATGCCCTCGATTTCAGGACTGCCAGCAGTCGTCAGCGTTGCAAGGTTTCCAGGCGGATCTTCCACCGGAAGGCGAGCTGTCTTCCAGTCATCACGGGATAGTGCCTCTTCTTCTCCAAGACGGGTGCCCACATGAGCCATGACAACGCTGTTCGTTATCGAGGCCAAGCGTTACGGCTTGATGCCAGCGGTGAACTGCTGCAAGCGCAGCCCCTGTCCCTTTCCGGAGCGGGCAGGGGCGTGATTTTTTGGCCAGGGCGGGGCAGATACGGTAGGATGCTGGTTCCATGTTTGAAATCCAGACTTTTGCCCTGACGCTGCTGCCTTTGCTGTTGGCGTCGCTGACTGTTTTGCTGGTCAATTGGCGCATCCATGCGCGGATGCGTGGCCCTGGCTACTGGGCCGCCGGCGCGGCCGGGCGGCTGGCCGGGGTGGCGCTGATTGCCATCGGCAGCCCGTTACCGGAATTTCTGACCAGTGTGGCTGGCTACTGGCTGATCCTGGCCGGAGATTTTCTGGCGATCAAGGGACTATGCCTGTTTGCTGCCCGACCTTTTTACAAGCGAACCACCGCCATCGTCCTGACGGGCGTCTTTCTGGGCATCAGCTATTTCTCCTACGTCCGCCCCGAACCTTATGGCCCCATCATCCTGCTGGTAGCCGGGCATGCGGTCAGTATTTTCCTGCTGGTACTCTTGCAATGGCAGCTGCGCCACGAGGGTTTTGGCGGCATCCTGATCCTGGCGCTGTCCTCATTCTGGGAAATCTTCCTGAGCCCCACGCTGCTGTGGGTCATGCACCAGGCGACCAATGATGTCGATTTTGAGGTGTTGCTCAGCAACATGGGCTGGGGTTGGGTACAGCCGATGAGTGCCATGGCCATGATCGGCATCCTGCAAACCTTTGGCTTCATGCTGCTGGCAGCCAACCGGACGCAGCGCGAGCTGCGCGACATGGCCTTGCTCGATACCCTGACCGGCATACCCAACCGGCGCTCCTTCGATGCGACGGTCAAGCGTGCTGTCGAAGCTACCAAGCGCAACGGCAGCCGCCTTGGGCTGGCGGTCATCGACATCGACTTCTTCAAGAAAGTGAATGACACCCATGGTCATGGCGTCGGTGACGAATTGTTGCGCCATGTCGCCCGGACGATCTCCGGCACGCTGCGCGACAGCGACTTTTTTGCCCGTATCGGTGGTGAGGAATTCGCCCTGCTCGTTCAGGACGCCACCCCAGAATCGCTGACAGAAGTCGTCGAACGTTTCCGGCAGGCCGTCGAGAGCACACCGCTGACGCGCTCCGGCGAGCCGCCATTGGGCTGCACCATTTCAGCCGGGCTGGCCTTGTCCCGACCGGGCTGTGATCCGGATTGCATCAATGCCACCCAGCTATATGCCCAGGCCGACGCAGCGCTCTACCGTGCCAAGGGCAATGGCCGCAACCGGGTTGAGATGGGGTAGAGATGGGTCAGGACGAAGCCTGAGGTTAGTGCTTGCTCTTGTGGGGTGTTGCAGATTTCTTGTGCATCCCCCTGGCAGCCAGGGTGGCCAGGGCAAAGATCGCGGTTGAGATCAGAAAGGCTTCAGCGAAGGCGTGGGCATGGGCGATCTGGCTGCTGCCACCCAGGGTAGCACTGCGCCAGGCGATGTAGACCGCCACCGCCGCCACGCCCAGCACGCCGCCCAGTTGCCGCACATAGCCGATGAACATTGCCGATTGTGCCAGCAGGGCACCATGAATACCGTGCAGGGCGGATTGGTTCAGCGAGGCGATGATGAGCCCGGAACCGACACGACCGAGCACGGTCAGCTCGATGAAATAGTCATAGCTGCCCTGGTTGGCCACCGCCGCCATGCCGGCAAAGGATAGCGTCAGCATGACCAGCCCGATCAGCACGACCAAACGGGGCGAGGTGCGGTCGGCCAGCCAGCCGGCCAGCGGCAGGCTGAGTGCCAGCCCGATGCCGCCGGGTACCAGGATGGCACCGGCATGGGTGGCGCTCAGCCCCATGATGGTTTGCAGGTAGAGCGGAATCAGGTAGGTCGAGCCGTAAATGCCGAAGCCATAAATGGTGGAGATGGTCAGCCCCAGTGCCAGGCTGGGTTGGCGAAACATCTCGATGCTGATGAGGGCGCGTGGGCTGCGGGCAGCGTGGCGCAGGAAGCCGGCAATGGCGGCCACGGCCAGCAGCAGTTCGCCATAAAGCAGCAGGTTCGCACCGGCCGTCCCGCCGCCTTGCAGGTGGGTGACACAAGCGAGGAGCGCCAGGGTCATGGTCGATAGCAGCACCATGCCGTAGCCGTCGAAATCGTGAGGCTGTCCCGCAACCTGTGCGGGCAGCCGCCGCCAGCCGCCGACCAGGGCGATCAGGCTGAAGGGGATACTGACGTAGAACACGGCTGCCCAGCCGAAGTGGTCGATGATGAGGCCGCCTAGCGCGGGTGACAGAGCCGGTGCCAGCACGATGGCAAAGCCCATCAGCCCGGAAGCACGCCCTTGCTGCTCGGGTGGAAAGAGGGTCATCACGGCATAGGTGCCGAGGGGATAAAGGACACCGGCACAGATGCCTTGCAGCGTGCGTGCCACCAGCAGCCAGGAGAAGGTGGTGCTGAAGCTGCCCATCAGGCTGGAGGCGATGAGCAGCAGGACTGCACCGAGAAAGGAAGCGCGCAGGCCAAAACGCTGGATCAGCCAGGGGGTCGGCAACATGGCGATGGTGCTGGCCACCATGAAGGTGGTGACGGCTAGTTGCACTTCGTCGTTGCCGACATGAAAGTGCGCCATCAGAGCCGGGACGGCGACGTTGAAGCTGGTGCTGAGGATGACCGCACCGATGGTGCCCAGGGCGATCACGAACATCACCACCCACTTGTGGCGTTCCTCCGTGTGGCGGGAGACGGGGGGTAGCGTCATGTCGTCGATCAGCGCTGGGTGTCGTCCTGCATGGCGGCAACGAGGTTGTATTGCTCGTCGGTCAGCATGATGAATACACCACGCGCTTCAGCCAGCAGGCGCTCGCCGGCAAACAGGCGGCCGGAAGTCAGGATCTTGCGTCCTTCCGTTCCTTCGTATTCTCCTTCGAGGCGCAGCTCGGTGAGCAGGGGGGTTGGGGCGCGGTAGGTGATGGTCAGGGTGCCGGTCATGCCGGGACGTTTGGAAAAGCCCTGCACGAAGCCGAGCAGCTCGTCAAAAATGGCCGCGACATGGCCGCCGTGGACGACCCCCGGCGCACCTTCAAAGCTGCGGCCAAAACGGATGCTGCCATGGGCGCGACCATTTTCGGCCCACAGATTGAGCGGTGGGGCGACCGGATTGGCACGTCCGGTGAGCGGGCTGAATTCGATAAAATCGCGAACATCCTCGGGGCTGATGCGATGACCAAAACTGGTCCGGGTTGGCTTGTCGGGAGACTGTTCCAGGGTGGCCGCCAGGGTTTCCAGTTGTCCGGCCAGATGATGAACCTCTGTCAGATCGGGCTGCTTCATGATGAGGCCGTCGATGATGCGTCGCAAGGCTTCACCGGCGCGGCGTTTTTCCAGCAGCAGCGGTGTTTCTGCCGCCGGCTCGGGAAAGGCGATGCGGGCACTATCTTCCGGTGTCGAGTGGGTCGAGTGGGTCGAGTGGGTCGAGTGGGTCGAGAAGGGCGGGGGCGTGTTCATCGCAGGGGCTTTCTTGATGGGCAGGCCAGGAGCATGGCCAGGAGCGCAGGCAGAGGGAGGGTTCCCCGGGGCGCAGATAAATGTGAAATTATAGGGCGTGACACCGGATGCGCCGTGCGGTTTCCTGCCGCTTCCGGATTGTTCAATAACAAGGAACAAGGAGAATGGATATGGGCGCAGGCAACATCGTTTCCACGCAGGCCGGTCAGGAGCGCGTGGCCATCGTCAGCGGCGGTGGTACCGGCATCGGGCGAGCCATTTGTCTGCGTCTGGCGCGTGACGGACTGCGCGTCGTCGTCGGCTATTCCCGTTCGGCAGAAGGCGCATTGCAGACCGTGCGGCGGATCGAGGCCGCCGGTGGTGTGGCCTGTGCGCTGCTGGTCGACATCACCAGCGAGACGGCGGTGCAGGCGCTGTTTGCCGCTGCCCGCCAGCATTACGGGCGCATCGATGTGGTCATCAACAATGCCGGCATCGGCTACATGAAGTCCTTTGACCAGATCGACATGGTGGCCTACGACCGCATCTTCAATGTTAACGCCCGCGGCACCTTCATGATGTGCCGCGAAGCTGCCCGCACCATCGAAGACCACGGTCGCATCATCAACATCTCGAGCGGCATTACCATGTCCAACAGTGAAGGCATGGCCCTGTATGCCGGTAGCAAGGCCGCACTGGAAGCCTTCGCCAAGGTGCTGGCCCGCGAGCTGGCTCCGCGCGGCATCACGGTCAATATCGTCTCACCCGGCATGACCGACACCCCCATGCTGGAAGGGGGCGATGCCGTCATGCTGCGTAAGGTCGGTGCCAGCCTCGCCGCCATGCGCCGCCTCGGCCAGCCCGAAGATGTCGCCGACGGTGTCGCCGCCCTTGTTTCCACCGACGGCCGCTGGATCACCGGCCAGAACATCCATGTCGATGGCGGTACGATTATTGTATGATGTTGTTCTTTTTATTCGCACTGCTTATCGGCGGGATGCGTGGTGAAGATGGAATTTGTTGCACATCGGAAGCAAGGGTGCGGCGGCATAGCGGAACATTTACTGGAGGAGCATCTGAAAGCAGTGGCTGCACTGGCCACTGGCTTTGCTCCTTCAGGTTTTGGGGAATGGTCATATCTGGCCGGTCTTTGGCATGATCTTGGCAAATACCGCCCGGGCTTCCAGCGTTATATCCGTCAGGATGCCGATGCCTCCGCCCACGATACCGTCGCCTCGCACGACAAGACCCATTCGGCCGCAGGAGCAAGGCTGGCGATCGATCGTTTTGGCGTTGCAGGGCATGCGCTGGCCTATCTGATTGCCGGACATCACGCCGGGCTGTCGGATTGGCGCGATCTGGATTACCGCCTGCAAAGCGATGCTGCACGGTGCGAGCTGAACGAGTCTCTGGAGTCGATCCCCGGCGACATTCAGCAAGCCTCTTTGGTGTCGGATCTGTGTCGGGTTCCTGGCGGTTCAAAAGGCTTTGCCCTGTGGCTGCGTCTCTTGTTCTCCTGTCTCGTCGATGCCGACTTTCTGGACACCGAGCGCTTCATGGAGGCAGGCAAGGCCGATTCACGATCGCGCCCGCCAGCAATGGCGGGCGAGGATTGAAAC
>JAGOSV010000152.1 GCA_018062105.1 Sterolibacterium sp.
TGTTTTGACAGGAAACTTCAATGGTACGTCCATCGCGCCAGGGGCTTTATGACCCTGCCCATGAGCATGACGCCTGCGGCGTCGGCTTCGTCGCCCACATCAAGAATCGCCCCAGCCACACCATCGTTCAGCAGGGCTTGAAGATTCTGGAAAATCTGACCCATCGCGGCGCGGTGGGGGCGGATCCGAAGGCGGGCGATGGTGCCGGTATCCTGTTGCAGATCCCCGATAATTTCTTCCGTGAGGAAATGGCCAAACAGGGCGTGACCCTGCCGCCGGCCGGGGAGTATGGCGTCGGCATGGCATTCCTGCCGCGTGAAAGCGCGTCGCGCATGGCCTGCCAGGAAGAAATCGAGCGTGCCGTGCGTGCCGAAGGTCAGGTGGTGCTGGGCTGGCGCGATGTGCCTGTGGACCCATCGGTGCTGGGCGAGTCGGTCAAAGCCATCGAACCGGTCAGCCGCCAGGTCTTCATCGGTCGCGGTCCGGATGTCTTTGTGACGGATGCGCTGGAGCGCAAGCTCTACATCATCCGCAAGCGCTCCGGTCATGCCATCCAAGCGTTGAGTCTCAAGCATGGCAAGGAATTCTATGTGCCGTCCTTCTCGACGCGCACCCTCGTCTACAAGGGGCTCTTGCTGGCCGATCAGGTCGGACACTATTACCGTGACCTGCAAGATCCGCGCTTCGTCTCGGCACTGGCGCTGGTGCATCAACGCTTTTCGACCAACACCTTTCCGACCTGGGACCTGTCTCATCCCTTCCGTTTCATCGCCCACAACGGCGAGATCAACACCCTGCGCGGCAATGTGAATTGGATGCGGGCACGTGAGAAGGGCATTTCTTCAGCCGTGCTGGGCAATGACCTGCAAAAGGTCTGGCCGCTGATTTATGACGATCAGTCGGATTCGGCTTCATTCGACAATGCACTGGAGTTGCTGGTCATGGGCGGCTATTCGCTGGCCCACGCGATGATGATGATGATTCCGGAGGCGTGGGAAAAGCACACGCTGATGGATGAAAACCGTCGTGCTTTTTACAGTTATCACGCCGCGATGATGGAGCCCTGGGATGGCCCGGCGGCCGTGGCCTTTACCGATGGCCGCCAGATCGGCGCGACCCTCGACCGCAACGGTCTGCGTCCAGCACGATACATCATCACCGACGATGATCTCGTCATCATGGCATCCGAATCCGGCGTGCTGCCGATCTCCGAATCGCGTATCGTCAAGAAATGGCGGCTGCAACCCGGCAAGATGCTGCTCATCGACCTCGATCAGGGGCGCATCATCGACGACAAGGAAATTAAGGACGCGCTGGCCAATGCCAAGCCTTACCGTGAGTGGGTGGACAAAATCCGCATCAAGCTCGACGAGATTTCCACCGATGGCGACACCCTGCCCGCCGCCGCTTCCCTGCTCGACCGCCAGCAAGCCTTTGGCTACTCGCAGGAAGACCTCAAGTTCATCCTCGAACCCATGGCCGCCAGCGGCGAAGAAGCCATCGGCTCAATGGGCAACGATGCCGCGCTGCCGGTACTGTCGCAGCGCTCCAAGACGTTCTACAGCTATTTCAAGCAGCTGTTTGCCCAGGTGACGAATCCGCCGATCGACCCGATCCGCGAAGAAATCGTCATGTCGCTGACCTCCTTCATCGGCCCCAAGCCCAATCTGCTGGGTGTCTCCGACATCAATCCGCCGATCCGTCTGGAAGTGTCGCAGCCGGTGCTGTCGAACGCCGACATGGCGACCATCCGCAACATCGAAGGCTACACCAGCAACAAATTCCGTTCTTTCGTGCTCAACATCTGCTATCCCGTCGCCTGGGGTAGTGCCGGCGTGGAAGCACGTCTGGCCTCGCTGGTAGCCGAAGCCGAGGATGCCGTGCGCTCCGGTCACAACATCCTGATCGTCTCCGACCGCACCGTGGATGCCCACCAGGTCGCCATTCCCGCCCTGCTGGCAACCTCCGCCGTGCATCAGCATCTGGTGGCGCAGGGGTTGCGGACCAGCACCGGGCTGATCGTCGAAACTGGCTCGGCACGCGAAGTACATCACTTCGCTCTGCTGGGCGGCTACGGCGCGGAAGCCGTGCATCCCTATCTGGCCATCGAAACCCTGCGTGATCTGGCCAAGGGTGATTCCGCCCTGGCCGACAAATACGTCAAGAACTTCACCAAGGCCGTCGGCAAGGGGCTGATGAAGGTCATGTCCAAGATGGGCATTTCCACCTACATGTCCTACACCGGGGCGCAGATTTTCGAAGCCCTTGGCCTGCAACGCGCCTTCCTCGACAAGTATTTCGCCGGCACCGCCAGCAATGTTGAAGGCATCGGCCTGTTTGAAGTGGCCGAAGAAGCCGTGCGTCTGCATCAGCAAGCCTTTGGCAATGACCCGGTGCTGGCCGGTGCGCTCGATGCCGGCGGCGAATATGCTTTCCGTGTGCGTGGTGAGGAACACCTGTGGACACCGGATGCCATCGCCAAACTGCAACATGCCACGCGCAGCGGCAAGACCGAGACCTACAAGGAATTTGCCCAGATCATCAATGACCAGACGCGCCGCCAGCTGACCCTGCGTGGCCTGTTCGAGATCAAGACCGCTGCGGCACCGGTTCCGCTCGCAGAAGTCGAGCCGGCCAAGGAAATCGTCAAGCGGTTTGCTACCGGCGCGATGTC
>JAGOSV010000153.1 GCA_018062105.1 Sterolibacterium sp.
AGACAAAGATCGGCAGAACCGTCCAGCCCACCGCGGATGCCGGCGACAGCTTGGGCGAAGCACCCGTCTGGTTATCGGCGGTCCGGCGTGACGTGAAGACGAACCACGCCGTCACCAGTGCGAAAACAATGCCGATGATGGTGATATCGACGATGACCTCGTGCCAAAGGCTGTCCCAGCCCCGGGCCGGATCGTTGATCTTCGGCACCCCGCCTTGCGGAGCCCCCGCAGCCCACGACGGAGCGGCCAGCATCAAGCCGGCAAACGCGGCCGATACCCGTCGAATCGCACCCGTAACTTTTTTCCTATGCATGCCCTGCCTCCCCTTTCCTTCCTTCGATTCCGTCTCTCCGCCTGCGGGCCATGCGACGCCGGTAGATCACTGCCCCGGAACCCATCGACACCAGGCCCAGCAGCAGCGAACCCACGCCGGCCAGCAGCGAGTAGTTCCATTGATACCTGCCCTCGGCATAGTTGTAGCTGAAGCAGGCACCGGTAATCATGTCGAACACTGCGGTCGAACTGGAGATCCGCTCCCAGTCGGCGTCGGTGATCGCCAGTTCAATCGTCTGCACATCCATGCGCGTGCCGTAGATGTAGCGGGCGACGCGTCCTTCGGGCGTCAAAAACACCAGCACGTTCGGATGCAGAAACGCCTTTGCCGCATCCGACCAGAAGAAGCGGAACCCGATCTGCCCCGCGAACCCCTGCACATCGCCGGCCTGCAGCACCGCATGGCGCCAGCCGCCCTTCATCGCCTCCGGCACTCCCGCCGATTTGGCGAGAAACTCCTTTGCCGTCGCCGCCGTATCCCGCTGGTCGAAGGACACGGTAAGCACCCGGAAATCCTTGCCAAGCCGGAAACGCTCGACCTTCTCCAACACCTTCGCCAGTTCTGCATTCATGGTCGGACAGCTTCCGTCACAACCGTAATACGACAACAGCAGAATCAGCGGCTTGCCCATCATTTCACCGACGCGGAAGTCCCTCCCGTCCGTGTCGGTCAGCAAGGTCTCCCTCTGCAGCCGGTTGCCCAGGAATCGCGGTTCGTCGATCTGCATGATCGACGAGTCCGGCGCGCTGTTCCTGGTCGGCTCGCCGACAGCATGGGCGGTGCCGGGCACCGACCAGACCGCCGCCGCAGCAATTACCAGTAATAGATTTGCGAAACGACGAAGAACCAAATGATGTCTACGAAATGCCAGTACAGGCCGGCGGTGCGCATGAACCCTTCATCGACGTCTGCGCCGCGCAACACGGAGGGAAGACCGGCCATGAATATGGCCAGGCCGACCACCACGTGCGAGCCGTGCAGGCCGGTGACGGAGAAGAATATGGTGCTGAAGGCATTGGTGCTGATGGTGAAGCCGTCATGGATCAGATGCGACCACTCGTAGATCGACATGCCTAGGAAGCAGGCTCCGAGTACGATGGTCAGCAGGTACCACGTGCGGAAGCCTGACTTGTCTCCCAGGTGCAGCAGATGCTCGGCGTAGTGGATGGTCAAGGACGAGGAGACCAGGACAAAAGTCATCACCAGCGGCATCACCTTGGGCAGATTGACGGTTCCCGCCGGCGGCCAGACGTCGACATGCAGCTTGGTATACCAGTAGGCGACAAAGAAGGAGATGAAGATCATCGCCTCGGCCAGGATGAACCAGCCCATGGCGCCGTATGAAAGCCCCTCGCCCTTGCCCATCGCCTCGCTGGTCCAGCCGGCAACGCCGGCGATGATCATCGGCAGTGCGAGGCCCAGGGAAAGAATTGCGGCGAAGCTGCTGTGATATACAAAATGGAACGAAAACGCCACGGCGAGGAACAGGATGCCGAAGCTGATGACGAAGGGCCAGACGCTGGTATCCCAGTGTGCGTGAGCGTGTGCTTCCCCGTGATGCGCATCGTGCGCCATATCTTCTCCCCTTGTTCTTATGCCGGCCGCCGCAGAAAATCTTGCCTGGACGGTTGCCAGTTGTTCAATGTTAAAACATAATTGATATAAATTAACGTCGCCGGATTATTTCAAGGTTCGGCCACTTTCGCAACCCAATTCGGGAGGAGACAAGAAAAAATGACCATCAAGCACTTGCTTGCCGCGCTTGCCTGCGCGTCGCTGGCAACCGCAGCGCTCGCTGCCGGCAAGCCATCGGCGACACCCGCCGGCAATGCCGCAGCCGGGCAGCAAAAGTCCGCCGCCTGCGGCGGCTGTCACGGTGCCGACGGCAACAACGCCCCCGAGATCTATGCCGCGCTGAAGGCGCCGAAACTGGCGGGGCAATTGCCGGATTACATCGCCAAGTCGCTCCATGACTTCAAGTCCGGCCGGCGCACGAACGAGACCATGAGTCCGCAAGCCCAGGCGGTGGCAGAAGTCGACATTGCCGACATAGCCGCCTGGTTCGCCAGCCAGAAAGTGGCGCCGGGCGCCGCGCCTAACAAGGAGTTGATGGCGCAGGGCGAAAAGATTTTCATGAAGGGCAAAGGCCGGCCGGATGTCGTTGCCGCCTGCGTCGGCTGCCACGGCCTCAAGGGCGTCGGCAACCGCGACTGGGCCAAGGTGATGTCCAACGTACCCGCCGTCCTGGCGCCCGCCATCGGCGGCCAGCATGCGGGCTATGTCAGCG
>JAGOSV010000021.1:0-15139 GCA_018062105.1 Sterolibacterium sp.
CCTCCTGCCAGCCGGGTTCGAGCATCAGGCCGTGCCCCATGCCGGGGAAAATACCCGCCTCGACACCATAGGTCATCGCCGTCATGCGAACCTGCGAGACGGGGATCAGGGCATCGTGTTCCGCCCCCAGCACCAGCAGCGGGGTGCGGCGGATCTGCGAGGGGCGCGGCAGGTTGAACAGGGTCATGTCCCAGATGGCGCGGTTGGATTCCCCCTGTGCCTGGCGCAGATAGCGCAGCAGGTCGGCATCCTTCATGGGCTGGGTAAATAGTGCTTCGCGCAGGGTGTCGGTGGAGACGCGCTTGCCGGTCATCAGCCGGTTGAGATCCCCCAGCAGGCCGGGTTTCTGGAACATCAGGCCGAACATCGAGGACATCAGGCCTTGTGGTGGCACCGAGCACAGCAGCACGGCGGCGGGCAGCACATGGCGTTCGAGGTATTTTTGCGCCACGAAACCGCCCATCGAGTGGCCGATCAGGACGGGCGGGACGGGCAGGGTGGCGATGGTTTCGGCGACATCACGCACGTAATCGTCGATGCTGAACTGGTCGAGCCGGCCACGACCACGGCTGCCGCCGTGGCCGGACAGGCTGATGGCGTGGCTGGCGTAGCCTTGCGCGGCGAACCAGTCGAGGAAATATTCTTCCCAGCACCAGGCTGCGGTATAGGCTCCGTGGAGGAACAGCAGCGGGGTGGGGCGGGCGGTAATGGTGGTGGGAACCGGGCGGGAAATCAGCTCCAGGGTGTCGTTGGGGGAGGGACGGGTCATTTCGCATCAGCCCGGCGGGCTGCGGTTATCATGGGCGTTTTTCATCGAGTGGATTTTACTGCCCATGTTCAAGTGGCTGGTGGCGATTTTTATCATGGTGTTTGTGATTGGAGCGGTCTTGCCCCGTCTGTCGGCGCGCCTGCCGCTGGGCCGGCTGCCGGGCGATGTGCATCTGCGCTGGCGTGGCCGGGAGTACCATTTTCCATTTGCCACGACGGTGTTGTTGTCGCTGCTGCTGGGGCTGCTGCTGCGGTTTCTGTAGTTCGGGCGGTATGGGGCAGGCATGTGGCTGCGGGCAATGTTTCCGGCAGGAGCAAGGGCGATGTTAAAATCCCCGGCTTTCCCTTGCCTTTGATCCGAGCCCATCATGTTCTCCAGACAAAATACCCTCGCCAAGACTGATCCCGAACTGTGGCAGGCGATTGAAAATGAAAATCGCCGCCAGGAAGACCACATCGAGCTGATCGCCTCGGAAAATTACGTGTCCTGCGCCGTGCTGGAGGCCCAGGGATCGCAGCTGACCAATAAATATGCCGAGGGCTATCCGGGCAAGCGTTATTACGGTGGCTGTGAATTCGTCGATCAGGCCGAGCAACTGGCCATCGACCGGCTGAAAAAGCTGTTTGGTGCCGAGGCCGCCAACGTCCAGGCCAATTCCGGCTCACAGGCCAATCAGGCCGTGCTGATGGCTTTTGCCAAGCCGGGCGACACCATCATGGGTATGAGCCTGGCTGAAGGTGGGCACCTGACCCACGGCATGCCGCTCAACATGTCGGGCAAGTGGTTCAATGTCGTGGCCTATGGCCTGAACGACAAGGAAGAAATCGACTATCCGAAGATGGAGGCTCTGGCGCGCGAGCACAAGCCGAAGATCATCATCGCCGGGGCGTCGGCCTACGCACTGCGTATCGATTTTGAACGCTTTGCAAAGATTGCCCGGGAAATCGGAGCGATTTTCTGGGTCGATATGGCGCATTACGCCGGCTTGATTGCCGCCGGTTTTTATCCGAATCCGGTGCCGCATGCCGATGTGGTGACGTCGACCACCCACAAGACGCTGCGCGGTCCGCGCGGTGGTGTCATCCTGATGAAGGCGGAACACGAGAAGGCGCTCAATTCGGCGATTTTCCCGGGCTTGCAGGGCGGCCCGCTGATGCATGTCATCGCTGCCAAGGCGGTGGCCTTCAAAGAGGCCGCCACGCCGGAGTTTCGTGCTTATCAGGAGCAGGTCATCGCCAATGCGCAAGTCATGGCGCGGGTGCTGATTTCCCGGGGTTTGCGTATCGTTTCCGGCCGCACCGAGTCGCATGTGTTCCTGCTCGACCTGCGGGCCAAGAACATCACCGGCAAGGAGGCCGAGGCAGTGCTCGGCCAGGCACACATCACGGTCAACAAGAATGCCATCCCGAATGATCCGCAAAAACCCTTCGTCACTTCCGGCATCCGCATCGGCTCCCCGGCCATGACGACACGCGGCTTCACTGAGATCGAGGCAGAGCAGATCGCCAACCTGATTGCCGATGTGCTCGAAGCACCGGCAGATGAGCAGGTACTTGCCGCCACGCGCAGCAAGGTGGCCGAGTTGTGCCAGCGCTTTCCGGTCTATGGTTGATTCAGTGAGGAGTGAGGGGTAAGGGGTTAGGTAGATTACCCGCTCGAACCTTCCTCACTCCTTGCTTCTCACTCCTCACACACATGAAATGCCCTTACTGCAGCGAGCTCAACACCCAGGTCGTTGATACCCGGATGAACGAGGATGGCGACACGGTGCGCCGTCGGCGGCGCTGTCCGAATTGCGACAAGCGGTTTACGACCTATGAGCGGGTCGAGTTGCAACTGCCGCAGGTCGTCAAGAAGAATGGCAGTCGTTGCGAGTATGACCGGGACAAGCTGCATGCCAGCATGATGCTGGCCTTGCGCAAGCGGCCAGTGACGACGGAAAGCCTCGATGCTGCCCTCGATCGTATCGAGGAAAAGCTGGTGACGCTGGGTGAGCGCGAGGTGGCCAGCGACCGTATCGGCGAGCTGGTGATGCGCGAGCTGAAGAAGCTCGACAAGGTGGCGTACATTCGCTTTGCTTCCGTGTATCGCAACTTCGAGGATGTCGAGGAATTTTCCGATGCCATCCGTGAAGTTCGCAAGCCACGGCTGCCGCGTACCGCCGCCCGCACGACGAAATCCTGAGCATGTTCGCCTACAGCGCCGACGATCATCGTTACATGGCGCGGGCATTGCAGCAGGCGGCGCTGGCGATGAACACGACGACACCGAATCCGCGGGTGGGCTGCGTGCTGGTGCGCGATGGCCGGATCATCGGGGAAGGTTACACCCGGCCGGCCGGTGGGCCACATGCCGAAGTCGTGGCGCTGCGTGATGCGGCGGATCGTGAGCGTGAGCGCAGCAGTGCGCTGCAAGGGGCGACGGCCTATGTCACGCTCGAGCCGTGTAGCCATCACGGGCGCACGCCACCTTGCGCCGAGGCGTTGGTGGCTGCCGGCGTGCGGCGGGTGGTGGCTGCCATGCAGGATCCCAATCCGCAGGTGGCTGGTGCCGGGCTGGCACGGTTGCGGGCGGCCGGGATCGAGGTGGCTTGCGGCCTGATGGAAGAGGCGGCACAGGAGCTCAACATCGGCTTCGTGTCCCGCATGACCCGTGGCCGCCCCTGGCTGCGTCTCAAGGCCGCCGCCAGTTTCGACGGCAAGACGGCGCTCAACAATGGCGCCAGCCAATGGCTTACCGGCCCGGCGGCACGCGCCGATGGTCACCGCTGGCGGGCGCGTTCCTGCGCCATCCTCAGCGGCATCGGCACGGTGCGTGAGGATGATCCGCAGCTGACGGTGCGCCTCGATGAACGGCTGGAACATGAATTAGCACCGCGTCCGCCACTCAAGGTGATCGTCGATAGCCGGCTCGATATTCCCTTGACGGCGCGGCTGCTGCAGGATGGCAGGACGCTGATTGCAGCGGCGCAGGGGGCGGCGGCCAAGGTCGAGCAACTGGGCGCACTCGGTGCGGAGGTCATTTTCCTGCCGGATGCCCAGGGCAAGGTCGATCTGCCGGCGCTGCTGGCAGTGCTGGCACAGCGCGGCATCAACGAGGTGCATGGCGAAGCCGGTGGCCGGCTGAATGGCGCATTGTTGCAGGCCGGTCTGGTGGATGAGCTGTTGCTGTATCTGGCGCCCACCTTGCTGGGTGATGCGGCGCGTGGCCTGTTCCATTTGCCGGAGCTAACGGAACTGTCCGGTCGGCGGGACATGCGGATCGTCGATCTGTGTCGCTGTGGTGAGGATATTCGCTTGCGGGTGCGGCCGAAATGAACAAGGTGCATCCGCTGCGGCGTAATTTTCCGGGTCGTCTGCTGCTGCTGAGTTCATTGCGGGTGGCGCATCTGGTGGGGGTGGTGGGTAGCGGTGCCGTTCTGCTGGGGGCTCAGCCGCTGGCCGAGGCCGAGGTGTATGCGCTGGTGCTGATCGGCTCGGGCATGGGCATGGTGCTGCTCGATTGCATCGTCAATCCGGATTATCTGCGCCAGGTCAGCGGCCTGGGCATCATGCTGAAGCTCCTGCTGCTGTCGGTCAGCATCCTGTTGGCGGGGCTGGTGGTGCCGGTTTTTTGGGCGGTGTTGGTTGGCTCGGTTCTGCTGTCACATGCGCCACGCTGGTTGCGCCATCGTCAGGTCTTGCCGCGTCGCCGGTAACGCCCTTGTGAGCACTCAGGTTGTCTGAGCAGCACAGACCGTACATGCCGGATCACGCGGAACCCGGATGCTGCGCCATTCCATGTCGAGGGCATCGAGCAGCAGCAGACGGCCGGTAAGCGGGGTACCGCAGCCGATCAGCAGCTTGAGGGCTTCGGCGGCCTGCATGGTGCCGATGATGCCGGTCAGCGGGGCGAAGACACCCATCACCGCACAACGAATTTCTTCGACATCCTGGGCTTCGGGGAACAGGCAGTGGTAGCAGGGAGCAGTGCTCTGGCGGGTATCGAAGACGGCGATCTGGCCATCGAAGCGGATGGCTGCGCCGGAGACCAGGGGCGTTCGGTGCTGGACGCAGGCACGGTTGATGGCGTGACGTGTGGCAAAGTTGTCCGAGCAGTCGAGCACCACATCGGCGGCGGCGACTTCTTCGGCCAGGCGCGCGCCGGCGAGGCGTTCGAGGCAGGGGATGACCCGACAGCCGGGATTGAGTTCGTGGAGGTGCTGGCGTCCGGATTTGGCTTTAGACTGGCCGAGCGTGCTTTCGCGGTGCAGGATCTGGCGTTGCAGATTGGTGGCATCGACCGTGTCGCTGTCGGCCAGCACCAGGGTGCCGACACCCGCCGCAGCGAGGTAGAGGGCGGCGGGTGAGCCCAGACCGCCGGCACCGACGATCAGCGCCCGTGCCGCCAGCAGCCGTTCCTGGCCGTCGACGTCGATCTGCGGCAGCAGGATGTGTCGGCTGTAGCGCAGCAGCTGGTCGTCGTTCATGGCGGACAGGGGCAGTGCATGTCAGCGTTCTTCACGCAATTCGACAGGTGTTTCGTCGTGGTCACCGTGGGGATGGTGCTCCCAGGCCTTGACGTAGACTTCGTTGGATTTTTTGAGTAGCCGCTCCGGCAGGCGCAGGTTGCGCAGCTGGGTGTCTTCCCAGAAGTGGATCAGGGCACGGAACCAGCGGTGCAGCAGGGTATCTTGCAGGCGGAAGCCCTGGCTGGCCAGGGCTTTTTCCAGACCGGCCAGGGTGTATTCCGTCAGGTTGTAGCGCACGACCAGGCAACGGCCGGAAGTCGTCGTGACGGTCAGTCCTTCGATGCCGTCGAGTAATTGCCGAACCTGCTCGGTTTGTTCCGGATGCAGGTTGTCGAAGTACAGCCGGCGTTTTTTGTCCGTGCCGTAACGGCGCGCCAGCTTCTGGTCACGATGACTGCGGTGCCGGATGGCATCGCGAAGCTGGCGGGCACGTTCCGGGTTCATGGCGACCCCTGGGGCTCAACGTTGCTTGATGATTTGCCAGGCCTTGAGCAGGCCGAGCGCCTGGTTCAGCTGATAGTCGTTCTTCGAGGCGAATTCGAAGGGCGCCGGGGCAGCGTCTTCTTCGCCCTTGCCTTTGCCGGGCTTGGCCGGCGTGGCGCGGGCTGCGTTGTCGCGTGCCTTGTCTTTGTCGTTTTCGAGGTGACGTTGCAGGTCGGCTTCGCGCAGGAACTCGTGATTTTCGCCATTCATCGTTTCTTCGACGATGACGTCCGGGGTGATGCCCTTGGCCTGGATGGAGCGGCCGGCCGGCGTGTAGTAACGGGCAGTGGTCAGCTTGATGGCGGTGTTGCCAGACAGCGGCAAGACGGTCTGTACCGAGCCCTTGCCGAAGGTCTGGGTGCCGAGGATGACTGCCCGCTTGTTGTCTTGCAGGGCGCCGGCCACAATTTCGGAGGCAGAGGCTGAGCCGCCATTGACCAGTACTACCAGCGGGATGTTGCGGATTTCTGCGGGCAGGCGTTGCAGCAGGTCGTCACGGCTGCCGCGCAGATAGTCTTCGGGGCTGGCGATGTATTTGCGACGGGCATCGTCGGTGCGGCCGTCGGTCGATACGACCAGGGTTTTGGCGGGCAGGAAGGCTGCCGAGATGCCGACGGCGCTGTGCAGCAGGCCGCCTGGGTCGTTGCGCAGGTCGAGCACCAGGCCGCGCAGCGGTTCCTTGAGTTCCTTGCCGTCTTTGTCTTTTTCCGGTTTGAACAGCTTGTTCAGGTGTTTGACGGCATCAGCAACGGTTTCTTCCTGGAACTGGGTGACGCGCAGGTAGCCAAAGCCCGGCTCGATGAGCTTGGACTTGACGCTTTGTACTTTGATGATTTCGCGTTGCAGCGTGACGATGATGGGCTTGGTTTCCCCTTTGCGGGCGATGGTGAGCACGATGGAGGTGCGCGGCTTGCCTCGCATGCGCTTGACGGCATCGTTGAGGGTCATACCCTTGACCGGGGTTTCGTCGAGCTTGATGATGAAGTCGCCAGCCTTGATGCCAGCGCGGAAGGCCGGGGTGTCTTCGATGGGCGAGACAACCTTGACGAAGCCGTCTTCCATGCCGACTTCGATGCCCAGCCCGCCGAATTCGCCGGCGGTGTTGACCTGCAGTTCCTTGAAGGATTCGGCATCGAGGTAGGCCGAGTGCGGGTCGAGATTGGCCAGCATGCCGCTGATGGCGTAGGTAATCAGTTTCTTGTCGTCGATCGGCTCGACATAGCCTTGCTTGATGGCGTTGTAGACGTCGGCAAAGCTGCGCAGCTCTTCATAGGGCAGGGGGGCGGCGGCGGTTTCCTTCTGGGCGCTGGCCGAGAAGTTC
This sequence comes from Sterolibacterium sp., assembly GCA_018062105.1. Lineage (GTDB taxonomy): Bacteria > Pseudomonadota > Gammaproteobacteria > Burkholderiales > Rhodocyclaceae > Sterolibacterium. Next base: position 7,084 of record JAGOSV010000021.1, read on the forward strand.
AGGCTGATGAGGACACCGGTGACCAGCCCGATCGAGAGGAGTCCGGCCTGTTTGAGTTTGGTGCGCATGTGCATGAGACTCCGCGGGCAATGAGGCAATAATGTGACGGCAGTGTGATGACGGTGAGGTGATCTGGTACGGTCTGGTGTGGAGGGCGGGTCACCGCACCACGGATAATGACATTTACCCGATACTTACCTGAGATTGACCCATTTCATGGGGTCGATGGCGCGTCCTTGCTGTCTGAGCTCAAAGTATAAACCGGATTCTGTGACACTACCGCTACTGCCGACGGTGGCCAGGGTGTCGCCAGTCTTGACGGAATCACCGGCACGGCGCAGCAGCGACTGGTTGTTGCCATACACACTGAGCCAGGTATCACCATGATCGACGATCAGCAGATTGCCGAAGCCACGCAACCAGTCGGCATAAACGACACGGCCGGGGGCAGGAGCCTTGACCTCGCTGCCTTCGGAAGCGCGGATGAACAGGCCTTTCCAGGTGCCGCCACTTTCTGCGCGCGGGCTGCCGAAGCGGTGGGTCAGTTCGCCGCGCACCGGCAGGCGCAATTGTCCCTTGAGTGCGTTGAAGTTGCCGTGGTAGCCCGTATCCTCGGGCTCATGGTCGTTGCGCTGGGGGGTGTCACCGGCTCCTGGGGCGGGCTCTGGAGGTTGGCCAGAGCGGGATGACGGGCGGGATGACGGGCGGGATGTGCGTTTTTGTGCCAGGGCGGACTGAGCCTTTTTCCGGGCGGTAGCCCGGGCGCGGGCTTCACGGGCTGCGGTCTGGATCAGCTGCTCGATGACGCCGGTCAGCCGCTGTTCATCGCGCCGGAGGGTGCCGATTTCACGTTGCTGTGCCTTGAGTTTGTCGCCCAGGCTGGCCAGGGTGGATTGTCGTTGTCGTTGCTGGTCGAGCAGGAGGCTGCGTTGCTGCTGCTGTTGTTGTTCGATGGTGGCCAGCTCTTCGCGTCGCTCACGGGCGGTTTCACTCAGATGTCGTTTTTCATCGAGGGATTGCTGCAGTTCGTTGAGCAGATCAGCTTTGGCGCGGGACAGATGGGTCAGGTAGTGGAGATCGCGGGCGACCTGATGGGCATCGTTGCCGGAGAGCAGCAGGCGCAAGGCATCGTGCTCTCCGCTGCTGCCGCCCTTGGTGTTGGTGTATTGCCGCCAGAGCAGGCGGGAGAGCTGCTGTTGCTGGCTGGTGATGCGGCTTTCCAGACGTTGCGATTGATGGCTCAAGGTGTTCAGCGCCGCTTCGGTGTCGTTGCGGCGGCTGCCCAGCACCTGCAGGGTGCGGTTGGTGGCGGCAATGGCAGTTTCGGTCTGGTGCAGTTGGCCGCGGGTCTGGCTGTGTGTGGCACGGGTTTTGGCCAGCTCGCCATCCAGTTTGTTGATTTGCCCGCGCAGGTCTTTCAGTTCGCTGCGCCGGGCATTCACCGGGCTGGCTTCTCTGGTCGAGGCTGTGTTCGACGCGGCGGCCGCCAGAGTGCAGGCCAGCAGGAGATACAAAGCGATGCCGAGCCCGGCCAGACGTGACGATGCATGCATTGCCGAACCGTTTTCGGGATCAGATGTGCGCAGCAGGGCCAGGGCTGCGCGGGTTATCTGGCCTTGCCCTGGTTGGCAACGGCCTGCATGGCAGCAGCAATGGCATCGGCATCGCCGAGATAGTAGTGGCGGATGGGCTTGAGATCGGCATCCAGCTCATAGACCAGCGGCTGCGCGGTCGGGATGTTGAGGTTCACGATGTCGGCATCCGCGACATTGTCGAGGTATTTGATGAGGGCGCGCAGGCTGTTGCCGTGGGCGGCGACGATGACGTTCCTGCCGGATTTGACAACCGGCGCGATGGTGTCGTGCCAGTAGGGCAGGAAGCGTTCGACGGTGTCCTTCAGGCATTCGGTGCGCGGGAATTCCTTGGCCTGGAGGTTGGCGTAACGCGGGTTATCCCGTTCCATGCGTGGGTCGTCGACGTCCAGCGGCGGCGGCGGGGTGTCGTAGGCACGGCGCCATACCAGTACCTGCTCATCACCGTATTTTGCAGCGGTTTCGGACTTGTTGAGTCCTTGCAGGGCGCCGTAGTGGCGTTCATTGAGGCGCCAGGAGTGATGGACGGGAATCCACATGCGGTCCATTTCTTCAAGCACAGTCCAGAGCGTCTTGATGGCACGCCTGAGCACCGAGGTGTAGGCTACGTCGAATTGGTAGCCTTCTTTTTTCAGCAGTTGTCCGGCAGCAACGGCCTCGGCCTGGCCTTTTTCGGTCAGACCGACATCGGTCCAGCCGGTGAAGCGGTTTTCCTGGTTCCAGGTGGATTCGCCGTGGCGAATCAGGACGATCTTGTGCATGGTGTGAATGAGGATGCAGTAAGGAAAGAAAAGAGAGAAGCATTCTATAATACCGGCCTTCACTTGACGCAGAAGGCTTTGGCCTCGTCCTTGCCGTGCATGAACCCACTCTTGACCTGATTGACAAGCAGGAACATATCGAGACGGCAGCCCGGGCGCTGAAGGCGATTTCGCACCCGCTGCGCCTGAAGATCCTGTGCGTCATTGGCGATATGGAGGTTTGTGTGCAGGACATCGTTGCGGCGGTTGGTACTTCGCAGAGCAATATTTCCCAGCACCTGGCGATCCTGCGCGAGAAAGACGTGCTGGAGACACGCAAGGAGGCCAACCGGATTTATTACCGTGTCGCTGATCCGCGGGTATTGCAGCTGATCGGCCTGATGCGGGAGGTTTTTTGCGGGGTGACGAGCGTGGCGACACCACAATAATCAGCGGGAGAAATTTTGGAATTCATTCGGAACAATCTGTTGTATGTCGTGCTGGCCGTGACCAGTGGCGGCATGCTGTTGTGGCAAACCTTGCGTGGTACAGGAGGCAATCAAGTGACACCCCAGGAAGCAACCCTGCTCATCAATCGCGAGGATGCCCTGGTGGTCGATGTGCGTGACAGTGCCGAGTGGGCTGCGGGTCATATCGCCCAGGCTCACCATATCGCGCTCGATCAGCTCGATCGCCGGTTGACGGAAATCGAAAAATACAAGCAGCGCACGGTGATCGTCTGTTGCCTGGCCGGGGGGCGTTCCAGTGGTGCCTGTGCCCGCCTGAAGGCAGCGGGGTTCGAGAAGGTCTTCAACTTGTCCGGGGGGATCAATGCCTGGCGCGAGGCCGGCTTGCCGCTGACTACCCACACCACCCGCTGATTTTCTTTACCGCTTTCCTGTCACCTTGTCCGGAAGAATCGCCATGACTGCCCAGGTTTTGATGTACAGCACCACCGTGTGTCCTTATTGCCTGCGTGCCGAGCAATTGCTGAAGAACAAGGGAGTGACGGAGATTGAAAAAGTCCGTGTCGATCTCGATCCGGCACAGCGCGAGACCATGATGCAGCGCACGGGGCGGCGCACCGTGCCGCAGATTTATATTGGCGGGACGCATGTTGGCGGTTATGACGATCTGGTGGCGCTCGACCATGCCGGAAAGCTCGATCCCTTGCTGGCCGGTTCATGAGGCATCCTTCCCCGAAGCCGTGCTGCTGGTGCTGCGGGATTTTTGAAATTTCAAACGAAACAAATGAAAGGTTGTGATTTCCATGACGGAACAACAAACGGCAGAGCCAATTTTCTCCATCGAGAAGATTTATACCCGGGACATTTCCCTGGAAAGCCCGAATGCCCCGCAGATATTCCTTGAGCGCGAGAATCCGACGGTCGAGATGCAGTTGCGCAATGAGGCCAGCAATCTGGAAGAAGGGCTTTATGACGTGCTGCTGACGGTGACGGTGACGGCCAAGGTCGGCGACAAGACCATGTTCCTGGCCGAAGCAGGTCAGGCCGGTATTTTCCAGATCCGCAATCTGCCGGCAGACAACCTCGAACCGGTGCTGGGCGTGACCTGCCCGAACATCCTGTTCCCTTATGTGCGTGAAACCATTTCCGATCTCGTTACCCGTGCCGGCTTTCCGCCGGTGCTGCTGGCCCCGGTGAATTTCGAGGCGATGTATCTGCAGCGCCTGCAGGCGCAGCAGGAGGCCTTGCAAGGGCAGTCGTCAGGTGAAATTCCGATTCAATAAGCCGGGAGAGCCACAGGTCATGCGCATATTTGCCTTGATTGCGACGTGGTGGGTGACTGCGGTGGCGACCGCCTGGGCAGCCTCGCCACCGGGGGCACTCGAATTTTGTTCTGTGGCCGAGCCCGCCGTGTTGTACGACGGGCCTTCGCAGAAAGCCACACCACTGTTTGTCATGGTGCGCCAGACGCCGGTGGAAGTGGTGGTGACTCTGGGAGGCTGGCTCAAGGTGCGCGATGCCAGCGGCGGGCTGGCGTGGTTGGAGAAGCGCCAGTTGAGCGAGCAACGCACGCTGCTGGTGACGGCTGCGCGTGCCCAGGTGCGCAATGCGCCGGCCGCCACCGCTCCGCTGGTGTTTGAGGCTGAACGCGAGGTTGTGTTAGAGCTGATGGATCCGGCGGCCAACCGGGCAAATGCCAATGGCTGGGTTAAGGTGCGTCACCGTGATGGACAGAGCGGCTTCATCCGGGTCGATCAGGTTTGGGGACTGTGATTTTTTGTCCGTTTTGTCCGTTTTGTCCATATACGTATCGGTATACGGCCGAGGATTCAGGAAGGTGGCTGCGGTGAGGTGTGCGGTTCCGGAGGTGCGGTCATGAATATTGCCGTTCTGGGTGCCGGTGCCTGGGGGACGGCCATGGCCATCAGCCTGGCGCGGCATCCTGTGGTGCCTGCAGCGGCCCGGCAGGCGACCCTGTGGGGACGTGACGCGGCCTGGTGTGCAACATTACAGGCCGACCGTCAGAATGAACGCTATTTGCCCGGCCATCCTTTTCCGCCGGCTCTGCGGGTGATGGCCGACCTGGACGCTGCATTGGTACAGGCAGATATGGTTTTGGTGGCTACGCCGTTGGCCGGTTTGCGGCCGACCGTGCGGCAATTGCATGCCCTGCGGCCGGGGCTGCCGTTTTTGTGGCTGTGCAAGGGGCTGGAGGCTGGCAGCGGTCTGCTGCCGCATCAGGTGGTGGCGGATGAAACCGGCGGTGCGGCCGCCTTGCATGGTGCGCTGACCGGGCCAAGTTTTGCCGAGGAGGTGGCGCGCGGCTTGCCGACGGCCATCACATTGGCCAGCCGGGATGCGGGCTTTGCCCGTCACATGGCGCAGCAGTTGTCCGGGCCGCGCCTGCGGATTTATGCCAATGATGATCTGCCGGGGGTAGAGGTCGGCGGCGCTGTGAAGAATGTACTGGCCATTGCCAGTGGCATCTGCGATGGCCTGGGGCTGGGGCATAACGCCCGGGCGGCGTTGCTGACGCGCGGTCTGGCCGAGGTGGTGCGCTTTGGCCTGGCGCTTGGGGCGCGGCGTGAAACCCTGATGGGGCTGGCCGGTATGGGAGACTTGATCCTGACCTGTACTGGCGATCTTTCCCGCAACCGGCGTGTCGGGCTGGCACTGGCGCAGGGGCGTTCGTTGCCGGAGATCGTGGCGGCCCTGGGGCATGTGGCCGAAGGCGTGCCAACGGCGCGGGAAGTGGCGCGGCGAGCTGAGGTGCTGGGGGTGGATATGCCCATCGTGCGGGCGGTGTGCGGCGTGCTCGATGGACGTTTGTCGGCTGCCGATGCGGTCGATCAGCTGATGCTGCGCGATCCCCGTGATGAGTGAGGATGAGCGTGGGTCGGTAGATCGGGGCCGGGCTCAGGCAGCACCGACAAAGTCCAACTGGCGCCAGGCTTCGTAGGCCACCACGGCGACGGTATTCGACAGATTGACACTGCGGCAGTCAGGGCGCATCGGCAGGCGCAGGCGGTGATGTTCAGGGATGCTGTCCAGAACTTGTGCGGGCAGGCCGCGGGATTCGGCACCGAACAAAAAGGCATCGCCCGGCTGATAGCGGGGCTGGTCATGGCGGATCGTGCCGCGGGTGCTCAAGGCAAACAGGCTGGGGGCGGCGATGGCATCCAGACAATGTGCCAGATCGTCATGAAGGGTAATGTCCGCGATTTCGGCATAATCCATGCCGGCGCGCCGCAGCCGGGCGGCACTCAAATCAAAGCCCAGCGGGTGGATCAGATGCAGACGGGCACCGGTATTGGCACACAGGCGGATGACGTTACCGGTATTGGGCGGAATTTCCGGTTCGTGGAGGATGATGTGGAACATGGTATATTCGCCGACAGCCTTGCAGTGGCAGGGTTTTAGCCGATATTGAAACGATCGATTGTAGCGCCGAACGAACGGCACTGGAGACAGGGATGGTGCGGCCGGAAAAAATCCGCATTGGTGATTTTCTGATCAGTCAGGGGTTGTTGACCAAGGAGCAGCTGGAGCTTGCGCTGCAGGAGCAAAAGCGCACAGGTCGCAAGCTCGGGCGGGTGTTCGTCGAATCCGGCTTCGTGTCGGAGATGGATATCGCCAAGGCATTGGGGCGTCAGCTGCACGCGCCCTTCATCGACCTGATGGCCTTTCAGCCCAAGCCCGAGATGGTCAGTCTGCTGCCGGAGGCGGCAGCCCGGCGTTATCGCGCCATCGTGCTCGACAACGAGCAGGACATCGACATGCTGATGGTCGGTTTCTCCGACCCCACCGATCTGGTAGCGTATGACGAGGTCAGCCGCATCCTGCGGCGCGACATCATGGTGGCCGTCGTCATCGAAAGCCAGTTGATGGCGATGATGGACAAGTTCTACCGCCATACCGAGGAAATCTCCGGGCTGGCCAAGGAACTGTCCGCAGACATGGTGGGTGCCCATGGCCACTTCGATCTGGGCGATGCGCTGGGGCTGACGGATTCTGCCGACGATGCACCCGTGGTCAAGATGCTCAACATGGTGTTCGAGGAAGCAGTCAAGCTGCATGCCTCGGACGTTCATGTCGAACCGCAGGAGCGCGGGCTGATCATCCGTTTTCGTATCGACGGTGTACTGCATGTCCAGACCGAGGCCGATCTCAAGGTGGCCGCCCCCTTGCTGCTGCGGATCAAGCTGATGTCCGGTCTGGATATTTCGGAGAAACGGCTGCCGCAGGACGGTCGCTTCAACATCAAGCTGAGCAATGGCCTGCTGGAAGTGCGTTTGTCCACCCTGCCGACACAATACGGTGAAGCGGCGGTCATGCGTCTGCTGGCACAAAGCACCAGCTTCCTGTCGCTGGACAAGATGAATATCCCGCCACTGGTGCTGGAGCGGCTGCGCCATTCCATTCACAAGCCCAGCGGCATGGTGCTGGTGACCGGGCCGACCGGCTCGGGCAAGACGACCACGCTGTATTCGGCCTTGAGCGAGCTCAACTCACCCGAGAAGAAAATCATCACGGTTGAAGATCCAGTCGAATATCGACTGCCCGGGCTCAATCAGGTACAGATCCTGGACAAGATCGACCTGACCTTCGAGCGCGTGCTGCGTGCGGCCATGCGTCAGGATCCGGACATCATTCTGGTCGGCGAAATGCGTGACCGGGTGACGGCCGAAATCGGCCTGCGCGGTGCTATGACCGGCCACCTGGTGTTGTCGACCCTGCATACCAACGATGCCCTGTCTACGCCGGTGCGCCTGATCGACATGGGGGTACCGCCCTTCATGGTGGCGATGTCGCTGCAACTGGTGCTGGCGCAGCGTCTGGTGCGCGTCATCTGTCCGCGCTGCGTCGATGAATACAAGCCCGATCCGCAGGAACGCGAATGGCTGCGGGCAGAGCTGGGCGACGAGGTGGATGCGCATATTTATCGCAAGGGCTATGGCTGTACCCATTGCAACAAGAGCGGGTATACCGGACGGCAGGGGATTTATGAATACCTCGAAATGACCAATGCCCTGGTCGAGGCCGCCAACCAGGGCGATCCGCGTGTCTTCATGCGGCTGGGACGTGAGCAGATGGCGGGCAACACCCTGCGTCGGGATGCCGTCCGTCTGGTGCTGGAAGGACGCAGCACCATCGAGGAAGCCATGCACATCAACAACCAGCTCGAGGAAGAGTGAGCGGAATGAGCGGAATGAGCGGAATGAGCGGAATGAGCGGAATGAGCGGAATGAGCGGAATG
>JAGOSV010000021.1:15239-37393 GCA_018062105.1 Sterolibacterium sp.
TGAGCGGAATGAGCGGAATGAGCGGAATGAGCGGAATGAGCGGAATGAGCGGAATGAGCGGAATGGGGATCGCTGAATGACCGTATTTACCTATCATGGACGCAGCGCTGACGGCAAGGTGTCCAATGGTGTCATCGAGGCCGATTCGGCGGGTGCGGCCGCAGCAGTACTGCAAGGGCGCAGCATCATCCCGGTTTCGATTACCGCCAAGGGCGGCGGTCGGGCTCGACCGGCTGCTGGCAAGGATGCCAAGGGCACCAACGCCAAGGATGCCAAGGAGGGCAAGGGCAACATTGCGGCTGGTATCACGCTGGCCGACAAGGATCTGTTTCCGCAGCCCGTCAATCATCTCGATGTCATGATGTTTTCGCGCCAGATATACACCCTGCTGAAGGCCGGGGTGCCGATCATGCGGGCGCTGGCCGGCTTGCAGGAATCAGAGGCCAAACCAGCCATGCGCACCATGCTGCAGGAGTTGCGCGACAACCTTGATGCCGGTCGTGACCTGTCCGTTTCCCTGGCACGCCAGCCGAAGATATTCACCTCGTTTTATGTCTCCATGGTGCGGGTGGGCGAGATGACTGGCCAGCTCGAGTCGGTCTTTCTGCGGCTGTACGACCACATGTCCTTCGAACGTTTCATGAAGGAACAGGTGTCGTCGGCGCTGCGTTATCCGATGTTCGTCATCATCGCCATGGCCGTGGCACTGGTGGTCGTCAATATCTTCGTGATTCCTGCCTTCTCCAAGGTGTTTGCCTCCTACAAGGCCGAATTGCCGATCATGACCAAGATACTGCTCGGCTTTTCGGCATTCATGGTCACCTGGTGGCCGGCTTTGCTGGCGGCGGTGGCAGGAATGATTGTCGCCTTCAAGAGCTGGGTGAAGACGCCGATTGGGCATTACCAGTGGGACAAGACCAAGCTTTCCCTGCCGGTCGCCGGCAAGATTGTCCGCAAGGCCACGCTGGCCCGCTTTGCCCGCAGCTATGCCTTGTCCTCCAAGAGCGGGGTGCCCATCATCCAGGCCTTGTCCACCGTGGCGCAGACGGTCGATAACGAATATTTTTCCCGCAAGGTGGAGAGCATGCGCGAAGGGGTGGAGCGCGGCGAAAGCCTGCTGCGGGTATCCATCCAGGCGGGCATTTTCACGCCGGTCGTGCTGCAGATGATTGCCGTGGGCGAGGAGTCCGGCACGGTCGATGACCTGATGCAAGAAATCGCCGAAATGTATCAGGGCGAGATCGAGTACGAGCTGAAGACCCTGACCCAGCAGATCGAGCCTATCCTGATCGTCATGCTGGCCATCATGGTGCTGATCCTGGCGCTGGGTATCTTCCTGCCGATGTGGGACATGGGCAAGGTGGCGATGAACAAGTGATGTCCCCGGACTCTCCATGATCCTGTGCCTGGAAGGTTGAGCTTGTTGCGCAGATGGCATCGACGTTCCTTGCAGACCTGGCGCATGGGGCGGCTTGCCACACACCTTTGCTTCGGGGTCGGCGTGGTGCTGGCATTCTTCCCCTGGGTTTCGCCGGCACGTCAGCGCGCCTTTCGGCGGCGCTGGTCGCGTGACTTGCTGGCCTGTCTCGGGGTGCGTCTGACGGTGCAGGGCGGTGCGGCCCGCGCCACGTCCGGCATGCTGGTGGCCAATCACATTTCCTGGCTCGATGTTTTCGTCATCAGTGCCGTCAATGAAGCCACTTTCGTTTGCCGGGATGATGTGCGCGGCTGGCCGGTTTTCGGCATGCTGTGTGTCCGCACGGGAACTGTTTTCATCGACCGCAGTAGTCGTAGCGCGGTGCGGCGCGTGAATGAGGTGCTGGTGGCACGCCTCGATGCGGGCGAGCCGGTTGCTGTGTTCCCGGAAGGCACGACCGGGGATGGCCGCAGCCTGATGGCCTTTCGCCCGGCCTTGTTGCAGGCGGCCATCGATGCCGACCGCCCGTTGCAGCCCATGGCGCTGCGCTACTCCAGGCGGGATGGGGCGATGGCCGTGGAGGTGGCCTATGCCGGTGAGACAACCCTCTGGCAGTCACTGTGTGCCATTGCCGGTGCGCGCGGGGTGACGGCGCATCTATCCATGCTCGATGCCATCCCTGCCGCCGCGCTGCCCCGTCGTGCGCTCGCCGAGCGCGCGCAGGGAGCCATTCATGCGGCCTTGAGCCAGCATGAGCCGGTGCTGTTCAGTGCTGTGGGGCGCGGCGAATCATGCCGTGCTTCATGCGCCGAAGCCGGCGCGTAACGTGGCCAGATAGGCGGGAACTTGCTCCGCTCCTTCAGCCGGGGCCCAGGGGGCGCGTTCCTGTTCGGACAGTGCCTGGTAGGGGCCGGCCTTGGCTTCGAAAAAAATGGTACCCGGCACCAGCGCCAGTACGGAATGCCAGCAGCCGTGGGGGATGTCGATGCCCATGACTTGCTGGCCGTCCAGTGTCACGAGCTGCACGATCTGGCCGTGGTCATCAAAAAAAATTACTCCCAGCCGTCCGCGCAGCAGCAGCATGGTTTCATCCTTGAACGGATCGAGGTGGCGATGGGGAGCGACATAGGAGCCCGGCTCGATGGCGTTGAGCAGGCGGTGGCAGGGGAAGTCGTCGCGGGGGTGGAAATTGTGGTTGCGCCGCAGACGCGGCAGGGTGCGGGCAGCAGCGCTGGTGGCATCCAGCAGCGGGGCGTCGATGACGGAGAGGCGTGGCAGGTTCATGGGTAGAGGACCTGGACGTTGGCGGGGGTCAGCCATTCCTGCAACCGGGCAAGCAGCGCATCATCCAGGCGCACGCGCCAGTCATCGGAGAGCCCCAGTTGCACTTCGGCATCGTGGTTGCGATAGGTCAGGCGTATCGGGCAGCCGCCGTTGCCGGTCTGGCGGAAGTCGGCCAGGAGCTGTTGCAGGTTGCCGGCATCGGCTTTGCCATTCATCGACAGTTGCAGGCAGCGGGCATGCTGGCTGCGGGCCTCACCCAGCGAGAGCAGCCGTTGGGCGGTGACCCGCAGGCCGCCGCTGAAATCGTCCCGCGCCACCTTGCCATCGACGATCAGCAGCTCGTCTTCACGAATCTTGGCGCGTTCCGTTTCGAAGAGTTCGTTGTAGATCGTGATTTCGAGTTGAGCCGTGGTGTCATCGAGCACGACGATGGCCATCTTGCCGCGCTTGGTCATTTGTGTGCGCGTCGAGAGGATGATGCCGGCCATCAGGATGCTGTCGCGGGCACTGGCGTAACTACTCTTGCCCTTGGCGGGCGCAGGTGCCTCGAGCTGGGACAGCGGGCGGCGGATGAAACGGGACAGTTCCTGGCGGTAGGCATCGAAAGGATGGCCGGAGAGGAAAAATCCCAGCGAGAGCTTTTCGTTGAGCAGATGCTCGCGTTCCGTCCAGCGCGGGGGGTTGGCATAGGGCACATCCTCCTGCCCGTCATTGGCGATATCTCCGAACAGGTTGTCCTGCATGGCATGGCGTTCTGCGTGATCGGCCGCTTCCAGGGCGATTGCGACGGAGGCCAGCAGGCGGGCGCGGTGGGCTCGCGGGGCAGATACGGCTGCAGAGAGCAGGGCGGTGGGTGAGACTGCATGAGGCTCGGGGTCCAGCGTATCGAAAGCCCCGGCGCGGATCAGCGCCTCGATGACGCGGCGATTGACGGTGCGTTTGTCGATGCGCCGGCAGAAGTCGAAGAGACTGAGGAAGGGGCCATCCTTGCGGGCTTGCAGGATGGCACCCAGTGCAGCCTCGCCGGTGCCTTTGATGGCACCTAGACCGTAGCGTATGGTCTGGGCGTCGACAGGCTCGAAGCGGATGCCGCCGGTGTTGATGTCCGGCGGCAGAAACTGTAGCTGGTTGGCCAGCGCGTCCTGGTAGAACAGCTGCACCTTGTCGGTGTCGGCCATTTCCGAGGACATCGTTGCTGCCATGAAGGCCGCGGGATGATAGTGCTTGAGCCAGCCGGTCTGGAAGGCGATCAGCGCGTAGGCGGCCGAGTGCGATTTGTTGAAGCCGTATTCGGCAAACTTTTCCATCAGGTCGAAGAGTTGCGTCGCCAGGGCTTCCGCAACGCCACGGCTGGCAGCACCTTCGGTGAAGATGGCACGTTGTTTGGCCATTTCTTCCGGCTTTTTCTTGCCCATCGCGCGGCGCAGCATGTCGGCACCGCCCAGTGTGTAGCCGGCCAGCACCTGTGCCACCAGCATCACTTGCTCCTGATAGACGATGACACCGTAGGTGGGTTTCAGCACCGGTTCGAGGTCGGGATGGAAATACTCCGCCCGGGCGCGGCCGTTTTTGCGGTTGATGAAGTCATCCACCATGCCCGATTGCAGCGGGCCGGGGCGGTTGAGCGCCATCAGGGCGATGATGTCCTCGAAGGTATCGCCCTTGAGGCGTTTTTCCAGGTCCTTGGCTGAGCGGGATTCCGACTGGAAAACGGCGGTAGTGTTGCCGGCGGCAAACAGGGCATAGGTCGCCGGGTCATCGAGCGGAATGTCTTCGAGGCGAAAATCTTTCAGCGCCGGATTCAGCCGGCGTACCCAGGCCACGGCTTCATCCAGGATAGTCAGGGTGCGCAGGCCAAGGAAATCGAATTTGACCAGGCCAGCTTTTTCGACATCATCCTTGTCGAACTGGCTGACCACACCTTGTACTTCGCCATCGATTTCTCCCTGTGCCGAGTACAGCGGGCAGAAATCGGTCAGCTTGCCGGGGGCGATCAAAACGCCACCGGCATGCATGCCAACATTGCGGGTCAGTCCTTCGAGGCGCTCGGCCAGGCTCCAGAGTTCGCGAATTTCCTCTTCTTCTTCGATACGCTGATCGATGGCCGGCTCTTTTTCACGCGCATCGGCCAGGGTGATGCCCAGTTCATTGGGGATCAGCTTGGCAAACTGGTCGACAAAGTTGAACGACAAGTCGAGTACCCGGCCGACATCGCGGATTACTGCCTTGGTTGCCATGGTGCCGAAGGTGGCAATCTGCGAGACGGCATGGGCACCGTATTTCTTTTTGACGTAGTCGATGACCCGGTCGCGGCCATCCTGACAAAAGTCGATGTCGAAGTCGGGCATCGACACCCGCTCCGGGTTCAGGAATCGTTCGAACAGCAGGTCATAGGCCAGCGGGTCGAGATCGGTGATGCCGATGGCGTAGGCCACCAGCGAACCTGCCCCCGAGCCGCGCCCCGGGCCAACGGGAACGCCATTGTTCTTGGCCCAGTTGATGAAATCCGCGACGATCAGGAAGTAGCCGGGAAAGCCCATCTGCTGGATGGTGTTGATCTCGAAGGCCAGACGTTCGAGATAGTGCGGTCGTTTTTCTGCACGCACGGCCTCATTGGGATAGAGCTGGGTCAGGCGGCGTTCCAGGCCTTCGTGAGCCTGCTGGTCGAGATAGGCATCGTCGCTCAGACCATCCGGGATGGGGAATTGCGGCAGACGGCTTTTGCCCAGCTCGATGCCGAGGTTGCAGCGGCGGGCAATTTCGACACTGTTTTCCAAAGCCTCGGGCAGATCGGCAAACAGCTCAGCCATTTCGGCCTGGGTCTTGAAATACTGCACCTCGGTGAAGTGGCGGGGGCGTCGCTTGTCGGCCAGCACATAGCCTTCGGCAATGCAGACACGTGCTTCGTGCGCCTTGAAGTCATCGGCCGACATGAACTGAACCGGGTGGGTGGCCACCACGGGCAGCCCCAGGCGGGCGGCCAGGGCGACACTTTGACGAACCAGCGCATCAGCCTGGGGCTGGCCATAGCGTTGCAGCTCGATGTAAAAACTGTCCGGGAACAGGGTTGCCCAGTGGCGTGCGGAGGCTTCGGCTTGTTCGGGCTTGCCGGCCAGCAGCAGCTGGCCAATGTCGCCCAGATGGGCGGCGGACAGGGCGATCAGGCCAGAGTTGTCGCCGTTCGACAGCGCAGCACGGCTGATTTCGGCACGCTCCTGATGGCGAACGCCCAGATGGGCAGCACTGAGCAGCTCGCACAGACGCAGATAGCCAGCACGGTTTTTGACCAGCAGCAGCAGGCGCTGCCCGATCCCCCGCCCTGTTTCGGTTTCGGCGATCCAGGCATCGCAGCCGATGATGGGCTTGAGGCCGGCAGCACGTGCGCCGCTGTAGAACTTGACGGCACCGAAGAGATTGGCCAGGTCGGTCAGGGCCAGTGCCGGCATGTTGTCGGCAACGGCTTGTCGTATGGCGTCATCGAGGCGGACGATGCCGTCGGTGATGGAATATTCGCTGTGCAGGCGAAGGTGGATGAACGTTGTGGCAGGCATCACGCCATTTTACCTGCTCGGGCAGCGTCTCGCGGCCGGGCACATGGGTACAGCGGGAATTTTCCGCAGCGGCAGATCAGCCGATGAGCTCGTCCATGCTGGCCTTCAGCTCGGTTGGTGAGGGCATCTGGTCGAACAGGGCGTAGGGTGCCAGGCCCAGCAGCTCGACGAGTTGACCAGGGCATTTCGAGCGTGCGGCAGCGAAGCCTGCCGAGGATTCGCAGGCGCGCGCCGCCCAGGCCGCCAGATGCAGGATCAGGGCTTGCCGGTCGAAGGTGTGCGGATCGAAAGGCTGGCCGGCGGACTGCAGGGCGGTGGAGATCGTTATCGGGAATTTCCAGCGGGTAAATAGCTCGGCGCTGACATAGAGATGGGTGTAACCGAAGGCATCGCGTTCCGCCGTTAGGCGGTGGTCGGCGTAGGGAGCAACGAGTTTGTCGAGGATGGCGGTTTCTGCCGGCATGACCAGATGCATGAGCAGCTGGCCGACCCCATGGAGCATACCGTTGGTAAAGGCGGTTTCGGGGTTTTCTCCGCAGCGTTGTGCCAGCCATTTGCCAACGACGGCGGTCGTCAGGCTGTAGCGCCAGAATTGCCGCAGGTCGAGGCCGGGCGTGGCCTTGAAACTGGTGACCAGGCTGCAGGTGAGAACCAGGGTGCGGACGGTGACAAAACCCAGCAGGGTGACGGCAGCTTCGACGCTGCCGATCTGGCGGGAAGTGCGGTAATAAGGCGAGTTGGCCAGCCGCAGGAGGTTGATGCTGAGCACCGGATCCAGCGCAATGTGGTGTGCCAGTTCGTCGGTGGAGAGATGCTCGTCATGAAAGCTGTTGATGAGGTGCTGCACCACCCAAGGGGCGGTGGGCAGAATATTTTCCTGCAGAAACAGTTCCTCGATCTTCATAGGGGTAGAAGGTCTGAATGGCTCCAGGGCATCAACGAACGAAGCGTGAATAATCTCACATAACTTTAGTATCGTCGGCTGAAACGCCCGTCTGGGCGTGAGAAAAGTCACAGTTTTCCTAGTCTGTGTCTGGTCTGTGTCTGGTCTGTGGGTGTGGCGCGTGCCTGTGGCAGAATACGAAGGTTTACGTAATATCCGTGACGCTCGTCACATCCATTGCATTGCGCACATTCCTCGGGAGGCAGCATGAGAAGGGTCGTTTTCAATCAGAAGGGCGGGGTGGGCAAGAGCACCATTACCTGCAACCTGGCGGCGGTGGCTGCCGCTCAGGGGATGAAAACGCTGGTCATCGACCTCGACCCGCAGGCCAATTCGACCCGCTATCTGCTGGGGGCGGAGACGGATGCGCTGGAGGTCAGTGCGACCGAGTTTTTCGACCAGATGCTGAGCCTCAAGCTGCGTCCGCGCACCACCGAGGAATTCATCGTACCGACGCCGTTCGAGAATCTGTCGGTGCTGCCTTCCCATGCCTCGCTGGAAGAGTTGCAGGCCAAGCTGGAGTCGCGCTACAAGATCTACAAGCTGCGCGAGGCACTCGATGCACTGGAAGGTTATGACCAGATATGGATCGACACGCCGCCGGCACTGCATTTCTATACCCGTTCGGCATTGATTGCCGCCGACAGTTGCCTGATTCCCTTCGATTGCGACGAATTTGCCCGGCGTGCGCTATATGCCTTGCTCGACAACGTGGCGGAAATTCGCAACGATCACAACAGCCAGTTGCAGATCGAGGGCATCATCATCAACCAGTTTCAATCCCGCGCCAGCCTGCCGCAGCAGCTGGTCGATGAGTTGCGCAGCGAAGGCTTGCCGGTGCTCGACACGATGCTGTCATCGTCGGTCAAGATCAAGGAGTCGCACCAGCAATTCCGGCCGATGATCCATCTCGATGCCCGGCACAAGCTGGCACAGGAGTTCTCCGGGCTTTATGCCGAGCTCAACAAGGGTCGCAAACCCGCCAAGCCGGCGAAGGGCGCAGGTCGTTCGCGCGGCTGAGGTCAAGGCAGCAGCAGTGACCGGCGCAGGCTGGCGGTATTTCCGGCTGCCTGCCGATAGATTCAGCCCTTGAGGATTTTGCGCATGGCCCAGCGCACGACGGGGGCGAGTGGGGCAACCAGCCAGCGCAATCCTCCCAGACGGTGGCGCATGTCGGTCTGGTAGTCGGCGAAGCGGTGATTCTGGAAATTCAGGATGTCCTGTGATTCGGCCGTGTCCATCCACGAGGTGTAAAAGCGTTCGCGGCCAAACATGTCCTGCGGCAGCGTCACCCCCAGGGCATTGAGGGCAGTGCTGAGAAACTGATGCTGGGTGACCTGGCAATCGTGTCCGCCGCCCAGCAGCAGGATGCGGCCGAGGGCACGCGGGTTGTCGATGCTGTTGGCCACGGCGGTGGCGACATCGCAGGGATGGACGTATTCCAGTGGATTGTCGGGGCGCACGTTGAAGAGCTGGCGCAAGGTCACCAGATCGGCGCCGAGGGTGCGCGAATCGACCGAAACACCGACCCGCAGCACACACCAGGGAATGCTGCTGGCAGCCAATCGTTGCTCGATTTCGACCTTGTGGCGGGTGTAGTTGTCGCTGGGAGCGACCGGGTCATCGGCACGCATCTGGCGCGTCATCGGTTCCGGATAGCCAAAGACCGTCACGGAGGATGGGTAGACCAGCAGAGGCTTGTGGCTGCTGGCTTCGATGGCCTCGATCAGGCGGCAGGTGGCCTTGACGTTGACGTCATGCGCCAGGGTTGCCGCGGTTTCCGTCAGGGGGGGCAGGATCGCGCCCAGATGGACGACGGCGGCCAGGCCGGGCAGCAGGGCGGCGAAGTCGATCTGGCGCAGGTCGCCCCAGTGGGCCTCGTCGTACAGTGATCCTAGCCGGGTGGCGGCTTTACGGTTGACCGGGTTGTCGAGGTCCATGGCAATGACGCGATGGCCGCGCTGCTTTAGTTCGGCAATCACCATCTGGCCGAGACGGCCGAAGGCACCGGTGACGAGAACGGGGGGGCGGGTAGCTTGCGGCATGGGGGCTCCGGGATGGGTCAGGCCGGGGTCAGACGGGCAACGGACAGCGCCAGCCATTTGACCCCGGCATGTTTGAAGTTGATCTGGAGGCGGGCATCGTTGCCGGAGCCTTCGTGGCTGAGGATGACGCCCGTGCCGAATTTGTCATGCAGCACGCTCTGGCCGATGGTGTAGGTATTGCCGTGGGCGCTGGTTGAGGCCGGGCGTGAGAGCGAGGTTGCCCTGGTTGCGGCTGTGCCGCCATGAGTCTGGGGTGTTTGGGGTGTTTGATAGGGGCGCGGAGTCAGCCATTTGAGCAGGGCGACCGGGATTTCATCGATGAAGCGCGAGGCGATGTTGTAGCGTGTCTGGCCATGCAGCATGCGGGTCTGGGCTAGGGACAGATAGAGCCGCTGGCGGGCACGTGTCACGGCGACATACATCAGCCGTCGTTCTTCCTCGACGCCCTGGTTTTCCAGCAAGGCGTTTTCATGCGGAAACAGGCCTTCTTCGAGGCCGCTGAGGAAAACGAGGTTGAATTCCAGTCCTTTGGCCGAGTGCACCGTCATCAGTTGCACAGCATCGTCGCTGTCACCGGCCTGATGTTCGCCGGCTTCCAGTGCGGCGTGGGCGAGAAAGGTGGCTAGCTCATTGTCCGGAGGCGTGTGATCGTCGCTGCTCGGCAAGGCGTTTTCTGCGACGAAACTGGCGGCAGCATTGATGAGTTCGTCGAGATTGGCGAGGCGATCTTCGCCTTCGCGCTCGTTCTGGTAATGCTCGCGCAAACCGGACAGGGCGATGACGTGATCGACCACTTCGGGCAAGGGCAGGCCGGCCGAGCCTTCGCGCAGGCGCGTCAGCAAGGCAGAAAATTGTTGCAGGACGGCTTGTGGCTTGCCACTCATGTGCGCGATGGCGGCATGCAGGCTGCATTGCTGCTGCCGGGCGGCATCGGTCAGCTGCTCCAGGCTGCGGGTGCCGATGCCACGGGTCGGAAAATTGACGATGCGGGCAAAGGCCGTGTCGTCATCGGGATTGGCCAGCAGCCGCAGATAGGCCAGGGCATGCTTGATTTCCTGGCGTTCGAAGAAGCGCAGGCCACCATAAACACGATACGGCAGGCCGGCGGAAAACAGGGCATGCTCCAGCACCCGGGACTGGGCATTGGCGCGGTAGAGCAGGGCGATTTCGCTGCGGGCGTGGCCATCCCGTACCAGCGCCTTGATTTCCTCGACGATCCAGCGGGCTTCGTCGAGGTCGCTGCTGGCCTCGAAGATGCGCAGGGGTTCGCCGCTACCGGCTTCTGTCCACAGATTTTTGCCCAGCCGGGCGGTGTTGTTGCGGATGATGGCGTTGGCAGCATCGAGGATGTTGCCTTGTGAGCGGTAGTTCTGCTCCAGGCGGATGACGTCATGCACGCTGAATTCACGCTCGAAGTCGCGCATGTTGCCAACTTCCGCACCACGAAAGGCGTAGATCGATTGATCGTCGTCGCCGACGGCAAAGATGGCTGCCTCCTTGCCAGCATTGGCCAACAGCTTCAGCCAGCGGTATTGCAGCCGGTTGGTATCCTGGAATTCATCGACCAGGATGTGGCGAAAGCGTTGTTGGTAATGGCGGCGTATCGGTTCGTTGCGTTCCAGCAGCTCATAGGTACGCAACAGCAGTTCGGCAAAATCGACCACGCCTTCACGCTGGCATTGTTGTTCGTAGGCGGCATAGAGCTCGACTCGTTTGGTCGTGTAGTCGTCCCAGGCTTCGACAGCCTGGGCACGGTCGCCCTGTTCCTTGCAGGCATTGATGAAGTGCTGCAATTCGCGCGGCGGGAATTTTTCGTCATCGATGTTGAGGGACTTCAGCAGGCGCTTGATCGAGGCGAGCTGATCTGCCTGGTCGAGAATCTGGAACAGCTGGGGCAGGGCGGCTTCACGGTAATGCGCTCGCAGCAGGCGGTTGCACAGGCCATGAAAGGTGCCGATCCACATGCTGCGCGTGTTGAGTGGCAGCATCGCCGACAGGCGGGTCTGCATTTCTTTGGCGGCCTTGTTGGTGAAGGTCACGGCGAGAATTCCGTGCGGGCTGGCCAGCCCCTGCGACAGCAGCCAGGCAATGCGGGTCGTCAGGACGCGTGTCTTGCCGCTGCCGGCGCCTGCCAGGATCAGGGCGTGCTGCGGTGTGAGGGTGACGGCGGCAAGCTGTTCCGGATTAAGACCGGTCAGGAATGGGGCATGGGTGGGCGCTGGCATAAGCGGCGATTATACCCAGCACCGCCAGGAGGACTGGCCGTTCCTCCTTTGGTCTTGTCCCTTCGATCATGACTTCTCGATCCGGTGACGAGGAATATTCCGGCACTGCCGGGAGGATGCGCTAGGATTCGCTTTTGCTGGTCAGGGTGGTCGGTTCGTGCCGGTTTATGGGGGATGCCTGTGGTTTTTTGTCTTGCCTTCATGAGGGCCTGGGGTTTTGTCTGGATGGTTTTGCCGGTGCTGGTGGGGAGTGCATTGTTTGTCTCCGCCTCCGCCGCCTCCGCCTCCGCCGCACCGACGCAGCCGCTGGGCCGGCTGACGTTTGAGCTGGCGGCGCTGGAGCATCCGGCGTTCAGTCTGTCAGGGCTGCGATTGCATTGGCTGCCGGGCGGGGATGCCGAGCTCGAAGTGGCCAGGGTGCAGGTGGGGGCGCGGCATTTTGAACGGCTTCGTCTGTCCTGTCCCGGCATGGTGTGGACGGCCGAGCGCTGGGCTTGCCAGAACGGAACACTGGCGCTGGCGGACAGCGGGCCTTTGCCGTTGCACCTGGAGTGGCAGGCGGCCGCCCGGCGTCTGATCTTGACGTTGCAGGGAGAGGATGTGGGCCGCTTGCGCGCCGTTGTGCCGGAGCTGTCCGGCTGGCAGCTGGCGGGCAGGTTTCTGGCTAGGGCTGCTCTCGATGCGCGGCAGATCACGTTGCGGCTCGAGGTGCAGCGGGGGGCGTTCAGCGATGCAGCCGGGGAGCGGGCTGGTGAAAACATCACAGCCACGTTGCAGGCAACGGCCTCGCGGCAGAAGACGGGCTGGCAATGGCAGACGACATTGGAGAGTCCGGAGGGCGGTTGGTATGTGGCGCCGTGGTATCGCTCCGGGGCGATGCGCTTGTCCGCTGCCGGGCTGCTGGGCGCGTCTCATCTGACGGTGCAGCAAGCGCAGTGGCAGCTTGATGGGCTGGGGACGCTCAGCGGCAGCCTGCATTGGCAACTGCCGCAGGCAGAGCGACCCGGTGGTCTGCTGCAGGCCGAGCTGACCAGCAGTCCGCTCGATCTGGCGGTGCTGTCCCCGCAACTCATCCAGCCTTTGCTGGATGCACGAGCCGGACCGAAACTGACAGCCGAGGGGACGGTGCGCGTCCAGGCCGCCCTGGATGCTCAGGGGGTGCAACGCGTCGATGCTGACCTGGCCGGGGTGACGCTGGTGGTGGGGCAGCATCGTCTGGAAGGGGTGACGGCGCATATTCCGTGGCGGCGCGAAGCCATGAGCCAGAGCCGGATCGAGGTGGCCGGTGGCCGCTTCGGTGCCTTGCCGCTGGGGGCGTTTCAGGTGCCGCTGACGATGCAGGGCACGCAGCTGGAGATTCCGCGCGTCGATGTGCCGCTGCTCGATGGTCGCCTGATTCTTGAACAGGTGCAGGTGGCACGCCGCCAGGAGGCGTGGCAGTGGCGTCTGGGTGCGGCCTTGGAGCCGGTGTCGATGCCGTTGCTATCCCAGGCACTGGGCTGGCCGCAGATGGCAGGGGTGCTGTCGGCGACGATCCCGCATATCGGCTATGAGACAGGCACGCTGACACTCGATGGTCAGTGGATGGTGGCACTGTTCGATGGCTATCTGGCGATCGACGGGTTGAAGGTCATCGAGCCTTTCGGCAGGCTGCCGCGTGTGCAGGGCAATGTCGAGGCGCGCCATCTCGATCTGGACATGCTGACCCGGACTTTTTCTTTCGGTGACATCAGTGGCTACATCGATGCCGACATCCACAGGCTGGAGATGAGTGGCCTGCAGCCACTGGCCTTCGATGCCCATGTTCGCAGTACGCCGGGGGATTACCGCAAGCGTATCAGTCAGCGTGCTGTACAGAACATTTCTTCGCTCGGCGGGGCAGGTGCCAGTGCGGCCATTCAGCGCAGTGTGTTGAGCATATTCGAGACTTTCGGTTATGAGCGGATGGGCTGGCGTTGCCGGCTGGCCGATGGGGTGTGTCGCATGGGCGGGATCGAAGAGCCGGCGAGCCGGCTGGAGTCCTGGGCAGCCCGTCTGGGGGTGCCGGGCAGTGTGGTTGCAGCATCCTCCGCCACTTCGAGCCAGGCTTATGCGCTCGTCAAGGGCGGCGGGCTGCCGTCAATCAATGTCATCGGCTACAATCGCCGGGTGGACTGGGCAGAGCTGGTGGCGCGTCTAAAGGCAGCCATCGCCAGCAACGGCAAGATTGAAGTGCGTTAAAAATGAGATGAGGAGGAAAGGATGGATATGAGGGAGGAAGGGCGTCTCTGGACGCGGGGCGCGGTGGTATTGGCTGCGCTGGGGCTTACGGCTTGCGTTACCATCAATATTTATTTCCCGGCAGCCGCCGCCGAAAAAATGGCCGACAAGATCATCGATGAAGTCTGGCAGGCACCAAAGGGCGGTACTGCCCCGGTCAATGTCAATACGACAACCCCGCAGAAGGAGCAGCCATGATGAAAAGGACGATGCGTGAACTGCTGTGTGCCAGCACATTGACGCTGGGACTGGCGATGGCTACGGCCACAGTCTCCGGTACTGCCTGGGCACAGGCCAATCTCGAAGCCAATACGCCGGCAGTGGTGCAGCTGAAAGGTAGCATGCAGGCACGTTATGTCCGGCTCGAGCCTTTGCTGGCCAGTGGCGCAGTGGGGCTGAGTCGTGAGGGCGGGCTGGCGCTGCATGATGCGGCGGCAGTACCTCTGCCTCAACGTCAGGCGGCCAACGCACTGGTGGCTGCCGAGAACGCCGATCGAACCGCACTTTACCGCGAGATTGCCCGTGCCAATGGCAAGCCGGAATGGGAGGCGGAGATTCGCTCCACCTTTGCCCAGCGCTGGATCGACAAGGCACCAGCTGGCTGGTGGGTACAGGATGGACGTGGCAACTGGACGCGTAAATAGATGAGTGCCACGCTGGTTTTTGACATCGAGACCATTCCGGATGTGGCTGGTCTGCGTACCCTGCATGGCCTCGGTGCAGACTTGCCGGATGCCGAGGTGGCCGAGCTGGCCTTCCAGAAGCAGCGGGCGAAGAATGGCAGTGATTTTCTGCCGCATTATCTGCAGCGGATCATCGTCATTTCCTTTGTGCTGCGTGATGGCGACAAGTTCATGGTGCGTTCGCTGGCGGAGCCGGAGGCGAGCGAGGCGCAGATCGTCCAGCGTTTTTTTGATGGCATCGAGAAACTCACCCCCCAGCTCATTTCCTGGAATGGCGGCGGCTTCGATCTGCCCGTGCTGCATTACCGCGGCCTGATCCATGGCGTGACGGCGGCGCGTTACTGGGACATGGGGGAAGGCGATTACCGCGACTCGCGCGACTTCAAGTGGAACAATTACATTGGCCGTTATCACATGCGCCATCTCGATCTGATGGATCTGCTGGCAATGTACCAGCCGCGTGCCGCGGCACCGCTCGATCAGCTGGCCAAGCTGATGGGCATGCCGGGCAAACAGGGTATGGCGGGGGATGCTGTGTGGCCGGCCTGGCTCGAGGGGCGGATCGACGACATCCGCGATTATTGCGAGACGGATGTGGTCAATACCTATTTCGTCTATCTGCGCTTCCAGAAAATGCGCGGGCTGCTGACGACCGAGGAGCTCGATGACGAGATGGATTTCGTGCGGACTCAGCTGGCTGCCCTGAATAAGCCGCACTGGCAGGCGTTTTTGGCGAATTGAGGGGGGCGCGAAGTGAGTGGGTGTGTCTGGGGGCGGGATGAGTGATTCCGCGGCGCAGCTATCGGGTATGACGCTTTGTGCGTTTTGTGCGGGCTGCGGCCGGCGGTTTACCTGTGGAGTCGAGGCCGGGCAGGCGCACTGCTGGTGTTTTGATCTGCCGGCCTGGCCTGTCGCTGGCCACCCAGAGGTGGCAGAAGGCCGGGATGCACGCTGTTATTGCCCGGAGTGCCTGGCGGCGCGGCGGGTTGTGGTTTCGGCTTCGTCAGCGCCCGGCTCAACGTCAGGGGCGGCCTGAAACACCTGCGGCAACATCAGCAGAGCATCCCGGTTGCTCCAGGAAAAAACCCGCTGTGCGGCTTCCTGCCAGGGACACCAGCAGTAGCCCAGGTGTTCGCGGGCGGCGACGGTGACCTTCGTGCCGGTGGGGACGCACAGGCTGAAGACGTGTTCGAGGTTGTGCGTGGTGCCGGGCGCGTAGCGGTGCCGCCATTCGTGGAAAATTTCGTAGCGGTTGCTCAGATGCCAGTCGTGCAGCTGTGTTGCGGGTACTGTGATGCCGGTTTCTTCGGCAGTTTCACGGCAGGCGGCCGCCCGCGCGGTTTCGCCGTCCTCCAGGCTGCCGGTGACGGATTGCCAGAAACCGGGGTGGCTGGCACGTTCCAGCAGCAGCACGTCCAGCGCCGGCGTGTGGATCAGGATGAGGGCAGAGATGGGGTTCTTGAAGCCGGACATGACGGAGGCGGGTTCAGGTCGGGTTCGGGCTTGGGCTTGGATTCAGAATGGCCGGCTCAGGGGGGCGGAAAGCCTTTGACGCCCTCGGCCTGCAGATCCGCCTGTAGCGGGACCAGGCACCACAAGGCGATGTTGCGCTGCCGCCATTCCTCGGCGGCGGCGGCAAGGATGTCCAGCAGGGTGATGAAGTCGTCATGCGCACGGGCGTGGCTGCGGTCGCCGTGTTCGAGGAGGATCAGGTAGCCTTCGGCCGGCCGCCAGCCCAGATCGCCGAGGCTGTCGGCCAGGGCATCCCAGTTGGCTCCGAACCATTCTGGACAGGCCAGATCGCGGCCAAGGGCGGCCAGCAGGCTATCTTTGTCGCGGGCGCGGCTGAGATCGACACGAAATACCTGATAGGCGCAGGTTTCGGCGGCGCGGATCAGGTCGGCTGGGGCAGGGGCGGCGGCATCCGCCGGCAGATGGAGATGATAGAGCCCGGCACGGGTCACATCGGCCAGCAGATGTTCGATGCGTTCGATGCGTTGCTGTCGTTCAGTGGCATCCGGGTTCATGGGCGTATCCTGCGAAAGCTCTGGTAGTGGTCGGCGGTGTAGTAGTTCTCGCCGCTGTCCGCGCTGCCGCCGTGGATGATGCGGCGTGCGCCACGGTGAGACAGCCCCGGTGTGGGCACGGTGTATTCGCGGTAATAGCCCCGCATCTGCCGGGGCAGGCGACGTTCGTGATTGCCGAAAACGATGCCGTCGCGCGGATAGGGATAGGGGCCGCCCTGCTCGATGAGACGCAGGGTTGTCCGGGCTTCGGCGGGCAGTTCGGCGAGTCGCACATCACCTCGCACCTCCCCCTGCGGGCTGCTGCTGGCCGGCAGCTCGCGGAAACCACGCGCCTGAAGCGTACCGGGGAGGCCGGCCAGGGTGGCCAGGCAGAGGAGCCAGCAGGTCAGCAGCAGACGGCGCATGATGGAGCGTCCCGGGTTCAGGTCTTGCTGGCGTCGATCTGGTTGATCGAGGGATCCACCTTCTGGCGCAGACGGATGTGCAGCTCGCGCAGCTGCTTTTCATCCACATCGGAAGGTGCGTCGGTGAGCAGGCACTGGGCGCGCTGGGTTTTGGGGAAGGCGATGACATCGCGGATCGATTCGGCACCGGCCATCATGGTGACGATACGGTCCAGACCAAAGGCCAGGCCGCCGTGCGGCGGTGCGCCGTATTTGAGGGCATCGAGCAGAAAGCCAAACTTGGCCTGGGCTTCTTCGGCACCGATACCCAGCGCGCGGAAGACCTTGCTCTGCACGGCTTCGCGGTGGATACGCACCGAGCCGCCGCCGATTTCCCAGCCGTTGAGCGCGAGGTCGTAGGCCTTGGCCAGGCAAGCACCGGGGTTGGACTCCAGCAGATCATCGTGGCCATCTTTGGGGGAGGTAAAGGGGTGGTGGCAGGCGGTCCAGCGCTTGCTTTCTTCGTCGTATTCGAACATGGGGAAATCGACGACCCACAGCGGACGCCAGGCTTCGCCCGTGAGGTAGTTTTTCTCGTGGCCGAGCTTGACGCGCAGCGCACCCAGGGCGTCATTGACCACCTTGGCTTTGTCCGCGCCGAAGAAGATGAGATCGCCGCTTTGCGCGCCGGTACGTTCCAGGATGGCCTTCAGGGCAGTTTCGTGCAGATTCTTGACGATGGGCGATTGCAGGCCGGTTTCATTCGGCTGCGATGCGTCGTTGACCTTGATGTAGGCCAGCCCCTTGGCACCGTATATCTTGACGAATTCGGTGTAGGCGTCAATCTCGCCACGGGTAAGGGTGGCGCCACCGGGGATGCGCAGGCCGGCCACGCGGCCATTGGCATCATTGGCCGGGCCGCTGAAGACCTTGAAGCCGACATCCTTCACCACCTCGGTGAGCTCGGTGAGCTCCAGCGTCACGCGCAGGTCGGGCTTGTCGGAGCCGTAGCGGCGCATCGCTTCGGCATAGGTGATGCGCGGGAAGGGGCCGGGCAGCTCCGTGCCGAGGGCTTCCTTGAAGACGGTGCAGATCATCTTTTCCATCATCGCGGTGATCTGGGTTTCGTCGAGGAAGGAGGTTTCGATATCGATCTGGGTGAATTCGGGCTGGCGGTCGGCGCGCAGGTCTTCGTCGCGGAAGCATTTGACGATCTGGTAGTAGCGGTCGTAGCCGGCCACCATCAGGAGTTGCTTGAAGAGCTGGGGCGACTGGGGCAGGGCGAAGAACTGGCCAGGATGGACGCGCGAGGGCACGAGGTAATCGCGTGCGCCTTCGGGCGTGGATTTGGTCAGCATCGGTGTTTCGATGTCGATAAAGCCCTGGTCGTCGAGGAAGCGCCGGCAGGACATGGCGGTCTTGTAACGCAGCATCAGGTTCTTCTGCATCTGCGGACGACGCAGGTCGATGACGCGGTGCGTCAGGCGCACATTCTCGGAGAGGTTGTCCTCATCGAGCTGGAAGGGCGGGGTGACGGCGGCATTGAGCACTTCGATATCCTGACAGAGGATTTCGATTTCGCCGGAGGGCAGGTTCGGATTTTCCGTCCCGGCCGGGCGACGGCGCACCTTGCCGGTGATCTTGAGCACATATTCGTTGCGGACTTCTTCGGCGACCTTGAACATCTCGGGGCGATCCGGGTCGCAGACCACCTGCGCCAGACCTTCACGGTCACGCAGGTCAATGAAGATGACCCCGCCGTGGTCGCGGCGGCGATGGTTCCAGCCGCAAAGGGTGACGATCTGATCGACATGGCGGGCGTTAACCTGGCCGCAGTAGTGGGTTCGCATGGTTCGTGTTCCGTGGGAGTGAATGAGAGATCAGCCGTTCAGCGCGTGGCCGGATGGCTCGTCATGGCTGCGGGGCGGCGGGGCGATGGCAGAAGCGGCCGGTGCCACGACACCCATCGAGATGATGTATTTGAGCGCCTCATCGACACTCATGTCGAGCTCAATGGTGTCGCTTTTTTTGACGAAAAAGAAGAAGCCATTGACCGGGCTGGGGGTGGTCGGAATGAAGACGCCGACATGTTCTTCGTCGACATTGGCAGCAATGGTGGCTGCCGGCGTGCTGGTGAGAAAGGCCACCGACCAGGCACCGGGATGAGGGTAGCGCACCAGCAGCACCTTGCGGAACGCTTCGCCGCTGCCGGAAAAGAGAGTATCGCTGATCTGCTTGACGCTGTAGTAGATCGACTTGACGACCGGGATGCGGGCCAGTACGCCTTCCCAGAAACGCACCAGCTGCTGGCCGATGATGTTGGTTGTCACCACGCCGCTGGCCAGCACCACCAGCAGCGTGAGGATCGCACCGATACCGGGGATGTACATGCCCATCAGCGTTTCGGGGCGGATGGCTTCTGGCAGCAGCAGCAGGGATTGGTCCATGAGGCGGACGATCATCGCCAGCACCCAGACGGTGATGGCCAGCGGAATCCAGATGAGGAGCCCGGTGATGAAATATTTTTTCAGCAAGATGGTCGTCCGGTGGAGGGCTGCAGCAGTGGCAGTGGGCAGGGCTGTTGGAGATGTTCGTTGCCCGTTGCCTGTTGCTTGTTGCCTGTTGTGTGGGCGAGGTTGCTTAGCCGCAACCGCAGCCGCCGCTTCCTCCCTGGCAGGGGGGCGTGGAGGCTGGCGTGGAGGTTGATGCGCTGTCCGTGCTGCTCTCGGCGGCTGCCGCGCTGCCGCTGGCATTGCCGCCTCCCTTGAAGTCGGTGGCATACCAGCCGCTACCTTTGAGCTGGAAGCCGGGGGCGGTGAGCTGTTTGACGAGGGTTTCAGCGTGGCAGGACGGGCAGGCAGTGAGCACAGGATCGCTCATTTTCTGCAGGACATCTGCCGCGTGACCGCAACTGCTGCAACGGTAGGCGTAGATGGGCATGGGAGGCTCCAGAGCAAAAGTCCGAGATTATAACTGACAGGGGCAGACAGGCAGGGGAGTGGCGAGTATTCCGGCAGGGCGATTGTGAGGTGTTTGCACAAAACCAGGTAGCCTCGATAGGCAGTGACCTGAAATTGCCGGACGTACCGGTACTGGGTTCTTCTCTTTTGCATGGTCTGCCGGGCGACAAAATTCCGGGCAGGCTCCTGCGCAGGCTCCTGTAACATCGGTTTGTTGATCGCTGCAGCGATTTCGTTATTCATTCATTTTTCATTCTGTCATGCTTCTCGTACCCTTTCGTCTCGTGGTTCGCATTGTTCGTCGCTTCCGTGAAGAGCGTTGCATGCAGGTGGCTGCCAGTCTTTCCTTTAGCACGCTGATGGGGCTGGTACCGCTGGTGGCGATGGGCGTGGTGCTGCTGGCCTATCTGCCGTTTTCTGCCGATGTGGCATTGGCCATCAAGAAATTTCTGCTGGCCAATCTGCTGCCGGACAAGGCCGGCAAGATCATTGCCCGCTATATCGAACAATTCGCCCACAAGACAGAGCGGCTGACGTTGGTGGGGGGCGGCATCCTGGCAGTGACGGCGCTGATGCAGATGCTGACCATCGAGCGCACCTTCAACGTTATCTGGCGGGTCAAGGCAGAGCGGCCGTTGCTGCGGCGGCTCTGGATGCATCTGCTGGCGATGTTCCTTGGCCCCGTGCTGTTCGGGGGCGGGCTGGCGGGCATCGGTTACCTGGCCGGGATTTCGTTGGGGCTGTTCAATGAGTCGCAATGGCTCAATGCCCTGTTTTTCCGGGGAGCACCGCTGGTCATTATGACGGTGCTGTTTGCATTGCTGTACTACACCGTGCCCAATCGCGAGGTCAATCGCTGGCATGCCCTGCTGGGCGGCGTGCTGGCGACGGCCGGCTTTACTCTGATGCAACGGCTGTTTAGCGCCTATGTGACGAGTTTTCCGACATACACCGTGATTTATGGGGCTTTCTCGGTGATCCCGATTTTTCTCGTCTGGTTGCACATGTCCTGGAGCGTGGTGCTGGCCGGGGCGCTGATGGTGGCCGAGTTACCAGAGGTGCTCAAGGGATCGGTGATGGCGGCCGGTCGTCAGACGAAACCGGCGCGCCGGTCACCGCGTCGTGGGGATCGTCCTTGAACTGCTGCTGGATCTGGCGCACCTTGATGGCGTTGAATATCAGGGCGTCGACGCAATCCTTGTCGAATTTACTGCGCGACAGCTGGCGCAGCCAGGCAAAGGCTTCCTCATTGCTCCAGGAGGGCTTGTAGGGGCGCTGGCTGGTCAGGGCGTCGAAGACATCGGCCACGGCAATGATGCGGGCTTCCAGCGGAATTTCTTCGCCGCGCAGACCGTGCGGGTAGCCGCTGCCGTCCATGGCCTCGTGGTGCGATTCGGCGATGTTTTTCAGCAGGTCGAGGTGGCTGAGGTGGCTCAGGCCGAAGTTTTGCACGATGTCCTCGATCATCTGCTGGCCGCGCAGGGTGTGCAGTTTCATTTCCTCCTTCTCTTCTGCGGAAAGGCGGCCAGGTTTGAGCAGGATGCGGTCGGGAATCGCCAGCTTGCCGATGTCGTGCAGCGGGGCGAACTGGAAAATGCGCTCGATGGTTTCATCGTCGAGGGCGGCCGCACCGGTGGCCGCCAGATGCTGGGCGATCAGGCGGGCATAGCGGGACATGCGGTCGATGTGGCCGCCGGTTTCCGGGTCGCGGAAATGCACCATGTCATGCGCGGTCTTGATGGCGGCGGCCAGGGTGCGGATGCTCATCATCTCGGCGGTGACAACGGCAGAGATCATGTGGGCAAAGACATCGAACAGATTGAGGGTGGCCTCGGGCAGCGGGCCGGGATTGCGCGAGTCGAAGAAGATGAAGCCCCAGCAGGCACCGTTGAGGTACATCGGTGTGGTGTAGCTGAGGCGATAGCCGTCATCGGCGATGATGCGGCTATGCACGCTGTTACTGCGCCGGCTCAGGCTCAGGTCGTCGATGATGCGTGGCCGTCCGGTGTGCAGGATTTCGGCCAGCGAGGGCGTGTCGGTTAGACGGGCTTCATAGCGAACCAGATCATTGCGCCCGGGCGAGCTGGCTAGAAAAGTTTTCAGCAGATCAGTCGCCGGATCGTAGCTGGCCACCGAGATGCGGTCGACACAGCCGCTCATGGTGTAGAGCGCTTCGTGGATGGCCGTCAGGCGCTGGTCGAGCGGGTCACTGCCGTTGAGCGGAGCGAGCAGGTCGGCGTGGGGATACTGACTGGTGTCTTGCGGGCGTTCGGTCATGGCGCGGGGCGGGTGAAAACGTGGAGAGTGGTTCGAGGATGTGCTTACTATGGATTATGCCTGCCCGGTTGCTGAATCAGGAGCCGCCTTGCTCCGGTAT